>CALJDR010000048.1 GCA_938023515.1 uncultured Flavobacteriales bacterium | reverse complement strand
GCCATCGACGCCACCGGCAACCCGTGGGGTCTACGCCCGGCTCCTGCCGCAGACGACGGATTCCCGCTGGCCGACCCGGAAAAACCAGCCGAATACCTCCTGTGGCGCGGCGTAATGGGTATCTACGACAGCGAAGGCCGCGAGGCCGTCCGGCAAATAGCCCGCTCATTGAACGAGGCCGGGGTGTCCTGGGCCGTACTCCCCGAAAACGAAGAATGCGATACGGCAGACATCCTCCGCTATACGGGCGACGAACTTACGTTCGTGATATCCGCCCGAAAGAACATCGCCACCCTGGCATCCTACGGGGTAAAGAATATCATCACCCCCTGCCCCCACAGCCTGGCCGCTTTCCGGAATTACTACCCGTCTCTGGGAGGAAGCTACAAGACCTGGCATACGGCCGAATTCCTCTGCCGGTTGATGGACGAAGGATGCCTGAAACCGCAGAAAAGCCTGGAAGGGAAAACGATCGTCTATCACGACCCCTGCCGTCTGTCCCGTACGGGCGTTACGGATGCTCCCCGGCGGATCATCGAGGCAATGGGCGGGAGATTGGTGGAAACTCCCCTCTACGGGCGGCGTTCGATGTGCTGCGGAGGAGGCGATTTCTTTTCCTCCGATCCGAAAACCGCCAAAATAGCGGCCCTGCGGATGGAACAACTGGCCGCCACGGGCGCCGACCTGATCGTAACGGCCTGCCCCTTCTGCCGCCAGATGCTTTCTTCCGCCGGCGGAATCCCTGTCAAAGAACTCTCCGTAAAAGGTTCCCACTAAAAAAACGGAGTGCCTGCTCCCTATTTCCCCTCTTATCCCTATATTTGCGTAAACGCAAAATGGATTCCTATGAAAAATGGCTTTTTTTACATAGCGGTCGTTTGTGCGCTTGCGAGCTTTACGGAAACCCACGCGCAAACGGCGGACAAGGAAAGGCTCAAGGCCAACCTCGAACGCGCCTTTACCCGGCAGGAACCTGTCGCGCCCCAAAACGCAGTTTCCCCGGAGGCCCCGGCGGACGGGATACTCTATTACGTGCAGGTACTGTCGTCCGTACGGCCTATCGAAGGCACCGGAGACAAAGCCCTGAAGGTATTCCCCGACCTGAAATCCTACCGCGAAGATCGTTACCTAAAATACTATACCGGCGACGGGACCGGCAATTACGCCGATGCACAGGCTCAGATGCGGGCGGTACAATCCAAAGGATACCCCGATGCCTTTATCATCGCTTTCAAATACGGGGTCAAGATACCCTTGAAAGAGGCACTGGCCTCCCAGGGACAAAAAGAATAAAACGAAAAAAACAATATGAACTTCTTCCGCTCTGCGCTGTTCTTTTGCCTGGCACTGACCTGCCTGGAAGTCTCCGGCCAATCCGTTCAAAAGGAATACCTTCAGGCCCTGCGCCGGCCAATGGCCGCACAGGACACCGCCCGCGTAATGTCCCTGGCTGAAAAATCCCTGGTCATCGAGGGCGATCTCCTTCCCATCCGCGACCTCACGGCCCAAAATATCTATTATCTGCAGGCTGCCTCGGGCGTACTGCCCCTCTTTGAGAAATATATCCGTAAATACGCCCCCGTGCAGACTATTTACCGCAGCGAGCTGAAAAAAGTCCGCTCCGGAGATATCCTGATCGTAGGAGTACGGGACATTAAAAGCGCCCGCGAAGCGCTCTCCGGAACGACGCTCCCCGGCAAGGTCGTCATCGCCGCCTTCAACAGCAAACCCCGGCAGGTGGAAAAAGCCTTCGGCGATCTGACCGGAAATAGGGTCAGTTCCGTTTCGGCTTCTTTCTTTTCCCAGATAGCCGCCGCCGAAGCCATTTTCGGTGGGCTGGCCACGGAAAATTCCCCGGCTATCCGGCTGGGTTACGGCTATGCCGAACAGGTCGGGATGTCTTCCGATACGCTGGCCAAAATAGACGCGATTCTGCGGGAAGTGGTGGAAAGCGGGGCCGCGCCGGGCGTACACGTATTAGTCGGGCGGCACGGCCGCGTGGTGTACGACCGCTGGTACGGCACGACGATGGGCGCTATGGACGGCTCGGAAAAGATAACGGGCGACATGATATACGACATGGCTTCCGTAACCAAGATCATGGCGGCCCTCCCGTTCGTGATGCGCCTGTACGACGAAGGCAAGATAAACTTAAACGACCGTCTGGGCGACGTGATGCCCAAATTCAAGGGCACGAACAAGGAAAACATGATCCTTGCCGATATCCTGACCCACAGAGCCGGACTGAAAGCCTGGATCCCCTACTACCTCCAGACTATCGACGAGCAGACGCGTCCCCTGCCGGGATACTACCGCGTCACCCCGGACAGCACCTTCACCCAGGAAGTGGTGGAAGGCATGTACGCCATCAAAAGCATCAAAGACACGATCGAGCGCCAGATGATCCTTTCCCCCGTGCAGAACGACAAGAAATACGTCTATTCGGATTTCGCGTTCTTCATTTTCCGGCAGATGATCGAACAGTTCTACGGGCAGCCGATCGATTCGCTGGTGCAAACGGACCTGTACCGTCCGATCGGGGCCTCGCGCTCGGGTTATAACCCGCTGAACCGCTTTTCCCGGACCCAGATCGTACCCTCCGAGAACGATACGTACTGGCGCCACGCCGTAGTTCGCGGACACGTGCACGATATGGCGGCCGCTTTCCTGGACGGCGTATCAGGGCACGCCGGGCTCTTCTCCACGGCGGACGATATGGCCAAGATGTGCCAGATGTACCTTAACGGCGGGACTTACGGCGGCAAAAGGTATATCGAGGACAGCACCGTCAAACTGTTCTCTTCGTGCTACTACTGCGACCAGGGAAACTACCGCGGGCTGGGATTCGACCGTCCGTCTTTCTCGAACAAAGTGATGGGACCGAAGACTTTCGGGCATACCGGATTTACGGGAACAGCAGTATGGATAGACCCGGACGCGGACATGATCTACGTATTCCTGTCCAACCGGACTTTCGAGTCGATGAACAACAACAAACTGTCCAACGGTAATTTCCGTACCCGGATCCAGCAAACGTGCTACGATGCCATAACCGACGACAAAAAATAGCATATCCTCATGGAGGTAACCTCGAACCGAAAAAACCGCGCAGAAAAAAGCATCATCGATGTCGCGCCCTTGGAGATTCCGGGCGAAGCACAACACAAAGAATTAATAGCAATGGAAAGTACGACAAAAAAACAGCCTGAAAAACCAGTCGGAGATATCGTGTTCCTGGACACTCCCGGTGTAGGCCAGCGCGGGGGCGTGATCGTGAAAGACATAAAACTCTCCATCAAAGACGGGGAATTCGTTTACCTGATCGGCAAGACGGGAAGCGGCAAATCCACCCTGCTCCGCGTACTGTACGGGGATGTCCCCCTCTCAGCCGGAGTCGGAAGAGTTGCCGGGTTCGACCTGCGCCGCATGGATGAAGACACCATTCCTTTCCTGCGCCGCCGCTTGGGCATCGTCTTCCAAGACTTCCAGCTGCTCTCCGACCGCAACGTATACCAGAACCTGGCTTTTGTGCTGCGATCCACCGGCTGGAAAGACGAGGATAAGATCAAACAGCGCATCCTCGAAGTCCTGAAGAACGTCGGGATGGAAGGCACACAGGATAAATTCACTTACCAGATGTCCGGCGGCGAGCAGCAGCGCATCGCCATCGCCCGCGCCCTGCTGAACGACCCTGAGATCATCATCGCCGACGAGCCGACCGGCAACCTCGACCCCAATACTTCGGCCGAGATTCTTCGCCTGCTGCTCGACATCAACCAACGGCACGGCACGGCCGTAGTCATGGCCACGCACGACTACACCATGATCCTCAAATTCCCTGCCCGCACAGTAAAGATAGACGGCGGCACGCTGCACGAAGTGCAGAAAAAGGAGAAAGAACAATAGATTTCTACATCCGAATAAAACCAAAAGGCCGACGCTAAGCGTCGGCCTTTTTAATTAACACAACTGTTTTCGATATTTAAATAAAAACTTACTTTATTTCTTATCCGGAAAGCGGTATATCACCGCATTGATACTCATTCCCGCACCCACCGAAGTGAGGATGATATTGTCCCCCGGGTTGAACTGATGTTCGGGGAAACGCCCCTGGCATATCAGGTCGTACAGGGTGGGAACGGTAGCCACCGACGAGTTACCCAGGAAAGAAAGGCTCATCGGCATAAATTCCTTGCTCTCTTTCTTGGAGCCGGGATACAGGCGGCGAAGGCGGGTAAATACCGCTTCGTCCATTTTTTCGTTGGCCTGGTGGATGATCATCTTGGACATATCGTCCAGTACCAGCCCTGCCTGATCCATCGCTTCTTTTATAGCTCCGGGCACTTTTTTCAGCACGTATTCGTACACCTTGCGGCCGGCCATACGGATCATCGTACGGCGCGGGCCCTGGTAATCCGGGTTCACGCTCGGGCCGCCTTTCAGGTAGTCGGTCTCCTCGCCCGTATCGGACACACTGGCCGTAGACAGTACGCCGTATTTTTTATCGGACTCTTCTACCGTGAGCACCACCGCTCCGGCCCCGTCCGAAAAGATCATCTGGTCGCGGTCGTGCGGGTCGCAAATGCGGGAAAGCGTATCGCTGCCCACCACCAGGATATTCTTCGCCAGGCGCGCCTGCATCAACTGATGGGCCAGGATAACTCCCTGCACCCAACCTGGGCAGCCGAAGACCATATCGTACGGAATGCACCGGCTGTTCTTTATACCAAGCTTGTGCTTTACCCGGGCGCTGACCGAAGGCACCAGTTCGCTGCAATACGTCGTCTCGGGGATATCGGCATAGTTGTGCGCCACGATGATATAATCCAGGTCTTCTTTACTGCCGCCCCATCTCTCGATGGCCTTTTCTGCCGCCATGGCCGCCATATCGGAATTGTTCACTCCGTCCTCGGCATAACGACGCTCGGTAATACCGACCAGTTCGCGGAATTTCTCGATGATGTCCTCGTTGGTGCGGTCTATCCGCGTCCCGTCCACATCGTAAAATTCGGTGGAAAGAAAATAATCGTTCTCTATTACTTTGGGCGGCAGATAACTGCCGGAACCCGCAATGACCGTGTTCAAGTACTTTTCCATAATCGTTTATTTCGTCATTTCGTCGTGATTATCCTGAATTTTTTCTTCCGTATACCGCAGCGCGTCCCAGCAAGCCCGGCATGCCTGGCGGATACGGTCTTCCGTCAAGCGCTGGTTGTGGTCGATATGGAGCTTGGCCATTTCGATGATGGGCCCGCGGGAAACGGCTATGATCGTATAAAGGGGAAGGTCCTTGATGAATTTGTTTTTCTTTCCTTCGATGAAAAAGCGCAGTACCGGATTGAGGATATGCACCCCCGATACCCGGGCCAAGTGCTGCATATATCCCGAGTGCCGGTGCTGTTCGGCATACTGGAACTCGGCCGGATGGTTGATATAATAATGCGTCATGTTGAGCCACATCAGTTCGAACCGGTCCCGGTACGGGATCGTTTCGTCATAGCCCTCCATCATCGCATCGATCACCCTCTCCTGAATGTTGCGCATCAGGCGGTAGATCAGATCGTCCTTGCTTTTGAAATAGCGGTAGATCGTACCCGCGCCTATCCCCGCATCCTCGGCAATCATGGCCATAGATGTACCATGGAACCCGTATGTGGATACCAGGAAAAGCGTGCTATTCAGGATAGCCGTGTACTTATCGCTCTTTTCAAAATCCTGATTCATCGCCGTTTATTCGAATGAACATTCATTCCGCAATATTACGCATAAATGACTTGTCGCACAAAATATTCCGGCTCTTTTTTTCCGTTTCGTTTTGATATTTCCTTTATGATTATTATATTTGGGTAGAACTTTGGATCGGGAGAGAAAATGAAAGAGATAAAATGACGCAGGATACCATCAGTTGGAACGAACTCATCCTTTCGCTCGTCGGGGCGCTGGGGCTCCGGGAGCTGGCCCCTATCGTATTTTCAGCCGTATTCCGCCGGCGGGAAGACGTAGAATCCACCCGGATAGACAACACGGTCAAACTTGAGACGGCTTCTCGGGAACAGATATTGTTCCTCAAGGACAGCCTGCGCGAAGCCTACAGCGAAATGGACCGGATGCAGGACGACCTGAACGCAAAACGGGCCCTGATCAACGAACTCTCCCGGAAACTCTACAAAATAGAACTCGAAGTCCAACTTATGCGCCAGCGGCACGATGGACTGGACTGTACCGACACGGCCTGCCCGGCGCGCAGACCTGCCGAAAAGGCCGCAAAAACCGATGCAAACCTATGAAAAAGACAATTTATAGCCTGGCGGCGTTGGCCCTCTTTTCGGCCTGCAGCGTAAAAAAAGAAACTGCCCGGATACGCCAGCACCACACCATAGAACAGCAAATCATAGATTCCGTATCCGGAGTTTCCCTGTTCCGCCTGCAGGAAAATTCCCTGTCCGATATCCGCATCTGTGAGCGAATCACCGAAACGGACACTTTGGGACGGCCTGTAAGGGAAATACAAAGGGAATACGCCATCGAACGCCGGGACTCTTCCCGGCAGGAAGTTTATGCACAAAACCAGAAAAACCACTTGGAAACAAATACATCGCAAACCGAAAGGAAAGAAGATATCCGTTCGGTAAAAAAACCGGTCACAGGCCGTTTGCTGATCGGGGGGATCGCCGCCGCCGGATTGGTTTTTGCCGGATACCGGCTCTGGCGGCGGCTAAGGGGATAGTATTTACTCTCCTTTGTGTTCGGAAAGTTCCAGCCAGCGCATTTCGAGCTCGTCCAGCCGGGCCAGTATCTGCTCCATACGGGCCGAAAGCTCGTTCACACGCTCGGGGGTAAGTTCATCCCCGGACGAAAAAATGCCTTCTATTTCTTTCTTCTCCGCCTCAAGCTGCGGAATTTCCGCTTCGATGGATTCGTACTCCTGCTGCTCCTTGTAAGACAGCCGGGCCTTTTGGGGTCCGCGATCCTTCCCGGCTTTGGGTTTTTCTTCGGTGGAAACCACCGGGCGCGCTTCTTCCGAACGGCTCCACAGGCGGTATTCCGAATAAGAGCCCGGAAAGTCCTTCAGCTTCCCCTGCCCTTCGAATACGAATATATGGTCGGCGATCTTGTCTACAAAATAACGGTCGTGGCTCACCACGAGCAGTACCCCCTGGTATTCCTGCAAAAAATCTTCCAGTACCGTCAGGGTAAGGATATCCAGGTCGTTGGTCGGTTCGTCCAGGATCAGGAAATTCGGATTGGAAATCAGCACGGTACAAAGGTACAGGCGGCGGAGTTCCCCGCCGGACAGTTTCTCCACATAGTCCCACTGCTGGGCCCGCGAGAAAAGAAACCGCTCCAAAAGCTGTTCGGCCGACAGTTTTTTGCCTTTGGCCAGCGGAAGGTAATCGCCGAATTTGCGTACCACGTCGATGACCTTCTCGCCGGGATTGACCTCGATGCCGCTCTGGCTGTAGTAGCCGAACACCACCGTATCGCCCACTACCACTTTTCCCGTATCGGGCGCCAGTTCTCCCGTCACCAGGCGGAGGAAGGTCGATTTTCCCGTACCGTTGTCGCCCACGATCCCGACCCGTTCGCCCCGGCGGAACGTATAGTCGAAATGATCGAGCATTTTCGTCTCGCCCCAGGATTTCGATACGCCGTGCATCTCCACGATCTTCGACCCCAGGCGCTCCATATTGATCCCCAGGGTAAGCACCCGCTCGTCCACCCGGCGGCTGGCCCGTTTTTTCAGGTCGTCGAACGAATCCACCCGGGCTTTGGCTTTTGTTCCCCGCGCCTGCGGCTGGCGGCGGATCCATTCCAGTTCGGTACGCATGATATTGCGGGCCTTGTCCGTGGCCGACTGAGCGGCCGCATACCGCTCTTCCCGCTTTTGCAGGAAATCTGAATACGTGCCCGCATAGCGCCACAAAACGCCTTCGTCCAGTTCGAGAATGTCGGAACATACCCGGTCGAGGAACCAGCGGTCGTGCGTGACCATGAACAAAGTGATCTTCGCTTTGGAGAGGTAATCCTCGAGCCATTCCACCATCGGGATATCCAGGTGGTTGGTCGGCTCGTCCAGGATGAGGAAATCCGGCTCTTCGATCAGCACCCGCGCCAAAGCCAGGCGGCGCATCTGCCCGCCGGACATCTGCCCGCAGGGTACGTCGACCTTATCCAATCCCAACTGGGACAGGATCGTCTGTATCCGAACTTCGTAATCCCACGCCCCCAAGGTGTCCATCTGTTCGTAGGCGGCCTGGAAATCGGCAGAATAATTTTTATCGTGTACCGCCCGTTCATAGCGCGCAATGGCTTTCAGCTGCGGGCTGTCCCCTCCGTAGATCACATCGTCCACCTTCATTTCGGGATCGAACGAGGGCTGCTGCTCCAGATAGCCGACCTTGATCCCCTTGCGGATCACCACACTGCCCGTATCGGGGGTGTCTTTCCCCGCCAGGATTTTCATCAGGGTGGATTTGCCCGTGCCGTTCTTGGCCACAAAAGCCACTTTTTCCCCTTGGTTGATCCCGAAGGTCAGCCCGGAGAACAAGGTGCGTACGCCGAACGATTTGCTGATATTTTCTGCCGACAGATAATTCACAGCGGCAAAGATACGCAAAAAGCCCGAGCAAAAGGGCTGATAAATCGTTGCTATGGCTTATCTTTGACACGACGAACAACCGCATCCCGTTATGGATACCGATGAAAAACTACGCAAAATAAGCGCCCGCATCGCCGAATTCTTTGCCCCGGATTCCCCGGTGGACATCTCGTCTATGCTCTTCGTGGCCGGGCTTCAGACGCTCGGACGCCCGGCAGACAACCCTTCGCGCGACGACAAAATGGCCCTGATGCACATCGGCACCTGCGCTGTGCTCGAACCCTACGGTTACTACCGGATGACAGGTCGTGACGCGGCCGGCTATCCGCAGTACGAGCTCCTCAAGCCTATCGATGCCGATGCGGCCTCCGATGGCAGCCTGCTGAAAGAAGCTTTGGTAAATTATTTCGGCGATCTGTTGTAATGTCGCAACCGAACGGATAAATTCCTGCGGGAATTACCATCGGGGAAGTTGTTTTTTTATTACTTTTGCACTTTGTATTTTCAACCGCATGCTCAAAAAAGTGGACATAGAAAACTTCACCTGCACATCGGGGGCTCATTACCCCTCGTTGACGCTATCTTATGAGGTTTTCGGCCAGCCATTGGGCTCTGGTGCCCCGGTAGTGCTGGTGTACCACGCCCTGACAGGCAATTCCAACGTATGCGGGGAACAAGACGGCTGGTGGCGCGGACTGATCTATCAGGGCGGCACCGTCGATACCGACAAATACACGGTCCTTTGCTTCAATATCCCCGGAAACGGTTACGACGGGTTCCTCTGGGGAGAGGACTATGTAAATATCAGCGCCCGGGACATCGCCCGGATGTTCATCCTGGCCTCCCGGAGCCTCGGCGTACAACAATTCCATACTATCATGGGCGGTTCGCTGGGCGGATGCCTGGTATGGGAAGCCATCGCCGAATTCCCGGATTGCGCCCGGCAGGCGGTGGTAGTAGCCGGCGACTGGAAAGCCACGGACTGGACAATGGCCCTTTCGGCGATCCAGCTCCAACTGCTGGCCCGCGGCGATTTCGGCATGCACGACGCCCGGATGCTTACGATGCTGTTTTTCCGTTCCCCGGAGTCCATCGACGCCAAATTTTCCCGCACGGTCAACCCGGAACTGGGTATTCCCAACGTGGAATCCTGGTTGCGGCATCACGGCGAGAAACTCCAGTCCCGTTTTTCCCCGGACGCCTACCGCTTTATGATGCACCTTATCATGACGGTGGACATCAGCAAAGGGCGCGAATCTTTCGAAAAGGCGATCGAGCCTTTTACCGGACGGATCATCCAGGTAGGCATCAGTTCCGACCTGTATTTCCCGGCCCGGGAAAACCGCGATACCCAGGAAATGCTCATGCGAATGCGCAGGGACTCGCATTACCGGGAACTGGTCACCCCTCACGGACATGATGGATTTCTGATCGAGTTCACGCGAATGCGGGAGTTGCTGGGAGAGTTTTTTTAAGACGGATCACCAACCAATAGGATATACGTAAAAAAACCTGCCGGCATTTTCGGGACTCCCGCAAACGCCGGTTTTTTGGATATATAGACCATACCGACAGAAGAATAAAAAAATAAATAAACACAAAACCAAAAAATGAAAGTACTCAAATTCGGCGGTAAATCGCTGTCGGGAGCGGAAGGCTCCCCGTTGGACCACTCGCTGGACATCATCAGCGGACAGGCCCGCAAAGGCAAAGTATACGTAATCTGCTCGGCCCGCGGCAAATCCACGGATATGCTGGAGGATATGCTGGCCAAGGCTGCCGGCGGCGAAGATTATATGCCGGCATTCGATTATTTCTGCCTCAGGCAGCAGGCCCCTTCGAAGAGCGTGGATATGACCGCCGAATTCGCCGAAATGAAACAGATCCTGGCCGGCGTCGCCCTGCTGGGCGAATACAGCCAGAAAGTAAAGGACCGTTTCCTTTCTTTCGGGGAGATACTCAGCTGCAAGATGGTCGCCCACCTGCTGCGCAAACGCGGGTTCAAAGCCCGTTTCGTGGACAGCCGCACCCTGATCAAGACTACCGAGGAATACGGTTCGGCCAGCGTACTGCTGGACGTTTCGGAAAAGAACGTGAAAGATTTCTTCAAGGATTCGCCCGAAGACCAGATCGAAGTGGTGACCGGCTTTATCGGCACGACCCTTAACAACCAGACCACGACCCTGGGCCGCAACGGCAGCAACTATTCCGCCACCCTGCTGGCCAGCTTCCTGGGCGCCGAAGAGGTACAGAACTGGACCAACGTGGACGGCGTATACACGGCCAATCCTACCACTGTCTCTTATACACATCTCCGAGCCCACGAGACTCGACGTCATCTCGT
>CALJDR010000047.1 GCA_938023515.1 uncultured Flavobacteriales bacterium | reverse complement strand
CCACATAGATGGTCAATCGGTGATCCAGTTCCTCGGCCGCATCCTGGTCTTCGGCCGCGCTCTGGGCGATTTTCTGGGTTTTGGCCGTTTTTTTCTCCTGCTCCTGCGTCAATTCCCGGGCTTTTTCCGTCCGGCGGGCGGCCTCCATCTCGATCATCTTGGTCAATTCTGCCAGGACGGTCTTTTTGGTCTGCTTTTTGAAAAAGTAAGCATCCGTGAGGGCTTCGATCCTTTTGCCCAATTGGACGCGTTTGACGTTGTGGTCGAAGAGTTCCTGGTAGGCCTGGAGTTTGGCCTGCACTTTTTCATTGGTCTTTTCGAGGGCCTCGGAGGTGGCGTCCGCTTTTTTCCGGGCGGAAGTGAGATTCCGGCTTTCTTCCAGGATATTCGATTTTTCTTTCTGGAGCGAGGCGATGGTACGGTCCAGTACGATCTTGTCGTGTTCCACCCGGGCTTTGGCGTGTTTTATCAATTCGCGGGGGATGCCGTTCATCAGTGCCACTTCAAAAGTGAACGAACTGCCGGCCTGCCCGATAAATAGCCGGTACAATGGCCGAAGGGTTTTTTCGTCGAACAGCATCGAGGCGTTCACCGCTTCCGGCAGGTCTTCCACCATTAGCTTGATGTTGGTATAGTGGGTGGTCAGTACGCCGTAAGCTCCCCGGTTGTAGAATTCTTCCAAAAATACTGCGGCCAATGCTCCGCCCAGGTCCGGGTCGGAGCCGGTGCCGAATTCGTCGATCAGGAAAAGCGTCCGGTCGTTACACACACGGAGAAACTCCGCCATCTTTTTCAGACGGTAAGAGTAGGTGGACAGATGGTTCTCGATCGACTGGTTGTCCCCGATGTCCGTGATGATATTCTCGAACAGGCTGGTGGTACTCGAAGGGTGTACGGGTATTAGCAGACCGCATTGCAGCATCAATTGGATCAGGCCAATGGTCTTGAGCGTAATGCTCTTTCCTCCGGCGTTCGGGCCCGATATGGCGATGATGCGCTGCTCGGGACTGAACGTAATGTCCTGCGGGAAAGTAGGCCGTCCCTGTTCTTTGTTCTGAAGGAGCAGGATGGGGTGGTACGCTTCGCGCAGGTTGATTTCATAGGATTTGTTGATAGTCGGAAGGCAGGCGTTCAGTTCGTGCGCGTAATGCGCCTTAGCCTGTAGCAGGTCCATCTCGGTGAGCAGTTTCTGGCTGGCGACCAGCAGTTCGCCGTACGGGCGTATCTCGTCGGTGAGGGCACGCAGGATACGCATCACCTCTTCTTTTTCCTCTTCCTGGGCTTCCGCCATTTCCCGGGACAATCGGACGGTGCCTTCGGGCTCGATGAAGACGATGCTTCCGGTGCGGGATGTGCCCAGGGCTTGCCCCCGGACTTTGCGCCGTGCGGCGGCCGATACGGCCAGTACGCGGCGGTGATCGATCACCGATTCCCCGATGTCGTCCAACAGGCCTTCGGCCCGGCAGCGGGCCATTTCCTGGTTGAAATATTTATCGATGGAACCCCGGATGATGTTCATTTTTTTGCGGATCTCCGCCAGTGTGGGCGAAGCGTCGTCCCGGACGGCCCCGTCCGGGTCTATGCAGCGTGCCACCGGCGCAGTGACCCCGTCCGTGCGGTATACGTAACGCAGTTTCTGGCGGATAGCCGGAAAATACTCCTCGTATTGGTCGAGGTAGTCGATAAGGGCGTTCACTTTCCCCGAAATATCGGCCAGACGCAACAGGGCCGTCTCCGACAGGGTGGAATTCTCCAGCGAAAGGAGCTTGATGTCGCTGTCGGCCGCTTCGAATTCCAGGTCGGGGAATCCGCCTCCGCCTTTCAAGGCTCCGAGGTATTCGTCCGTTTGGGACAGTTCCCTTTGCAGGGCGCCGTAATGGTTGTAAGGAGTAATTCGCAGCGCCAGCGCACTGCCTTTCGAGGTCCGGCAGCGTTGGGCTACGGCTTGTTTGACCTTTTCCAGTTCGAGGTCGTCTATCGCACTGCGATCTATCATAGGGGCTTGGTGGTGATCACTCCTGGAGTTTGGGGTTGTGGTGATGGCGGTCGTGGTCGCGGCGCGCCTTCAGGTCCATCTTGCGGTCGAAGGCTTCCTGGAGGTCTATCCCGGTCTGGTTGGCCAGGCAAAGGGCTACGAAGACTACGTCGGCGAGTTCTTCGCCGAGGTCTTTGGCTTTGTCCGATTCTTTCTCGCTCTGTTCCCCGTAACGCCGGGCGATGATGCGGGCCACTTCGCCGACTTCCTCGGTGAGCAGGGCCATGTTGGTCAGGGGATCGAAATACCGCACGCCGTGTTCTTTTATCCAGCGGTCGACAGCCTCTTGAGAGTTTTTTATATCCATTGCAGGACGGTGTAATTTAATATTCGGTATCTTTGTTTTATATTTGACAAAGTTATGATTTATTTGCGTGGCAGTAGATATTTTTACTGTTATCGAATCTAATACCGCAGAATTATGGATAGTGTACGATTAAAAAAAATAGAGAGCCTCCTCATGGAGGATATGTCTGAAATACTCCGCAGGTGGACTAAGGAAAATAAACCCGGCATCCTTCTGAGCGTGACCCGGGTAAGCGTGACCCCGGACCTCTCGCTGGCCCGGATCCGGGTGAGCATGTTCCCGGTGAATGATAAAAAAGAACTCCTCTCCCTGTTGCGGGAACTCACTCCGCAGTTCCGGGGCGAACTGGGCAACAAGATACGTCACCAGGTGCGCAAGATCCCAGAACTCGAATTCTTCGACGACGATTCCCTGGATTACATCGAGACGATAGACCGCGAACTGCGCGGCGAAGGGGAAAATCCCATTACAAAATAAGCATTAAGGACTCTCCAAAATGTCGTTTTCCTCGTTCGTAGCCCGCAGGTATTTCCGCAGCCGGAAGAAAGCTTCGGCTGTCGGTATTATTACCGTAGTGGCGGCTTTCGGGGTGGCGGTGTCGGTATTCGCCATGTTTGTGGTGCTGTCCGTTTTTTCCGGCCTGCGTGCGCTCAACGTAGACTATTATACTTCTTTCGATCCCGACATTTCCATCTACCCCGCCCGGGGGAAGGTCTTTGACGCGGACAGCGTCCTGCGAAACAAACTAAGCTCGGTAAAAGGGATACAGGCCGTGAGCAGTATCTTGGAGGAAAAGGCGTTCGTTTCGTACGGGCATAGCGAGACCATTGCGATGCTCCGGGGCGTGGATGCCGATTATCCCCGCGTGGTGGATGTCGACACGGTGCTGGTAGGGGGGATATGGCTGCCGGTAGAGGAAAGACCGGATACGCTGTGGAACGTGATGGGTATATCGCTTGCCTACCGCTTGGGGATGAATGTGTCGAGCCGCCCGATGCCGGTGCGTATCTACGTCCCTTCGGGCAGCGACAATATCTCCTTAAGCCCCGAGGCGCTTTTCTCCTATGCCGACACCTGGCCCTCCGGTGTATTCTCGCACAAGGATTATGACGGTACTTACCTTTTTACCGGGATCGATTTTGCCCGCGGACTGCTCCGCCGTGGGAAAAGCCAGGTTTCTGCTTTGGAAATAAAACTGGACGGGAAACGTTTCCCCGATACGGTAGCCGGGGATATCCGGCGCTTGTTGGGCGACGGGTTTACGGTCAAGACCGCAGTCCAGAACAAGGAGATGTACTACAAGATCATGAACACCGAAAACCTGGTGCTCTATTTTGTATTTGCGCTGGTAATAGCCATCGCTTTGTTCAATGTGATCGGGTCGGTCGTGATGCTGATCCTCGATAAGCGGGAAAACATACGGACTCTTTGGTTTCTGGGTGCCGACCGGAAAGCGTTGCGCAGTATTTTCGTGCGTGAAGGCATGATGATCGTCGGGGCCGGTGCGGCAGTCGGGCTGCTGGCAGCAGTGATCCTGGTGTGGGTCCAGTCGGAATATCACTTGGTGATGATCGAAGGGGGTATGCAGGTGCCTTACCCCGTTTCACTTACGCTCTACAATGTCATCGTCGTTCTGTTCACAATATTCGCTCTGGGTTATCTGGCGGCCCGCCTGTCGGTAGCCGGAATGAAAAATTTCTTCGCCCGATGAATGGCAGCGAAAAGAAGGAGATCGCCCAGCCGTACCGATTGGGCCTGCGCGGCGAGGATCTGGCGGTTTCTTATTTGGAAAGCAAGGATTATACGATTTTGGAGCGCCGCAAAAGGATAGGCGGGATAGAGATCGATATTGTGGCTTCGATTGGCGATCTGATCGTTTTTGTCGAGGTTAAAACACGGGCCAGCGACCGGTTGGCCGCTCCGGAGCAGGCCGTCGACCAAAAAAAACAGCGGCGAATGATCGCCGCTGCCGATTTGTATGTCCGGGAAAGGAATCTGTCCTGCGAAGTTCGTTTCGATATCGTGTCCGTTGTGGCCAATCCTATGGGCGAGGATATCCGCCATATCGAGGGAGCTTTCCTTCCGTTCGCCTAAATCCCCTTTTATTTTTTAGATGAACGAGTAACCCACGGAGAACGTGATGAGCGATGGGTTGGATTTGAACCGGATCGTATTGCCCATGTTTTCCAGGAACGATTTTTGTCCCGAGAACGGGAACTGGTAGCGCGCATCGATGGAGAATTTCTGGATTACCACCCGGGCGCCGATGTCGCCGGCGATCTTTACCCCATGCCGCGAATCGAGCAGGTTGACGTCGCCCGAATTTACATGACTGGATGAAAGGTAATTGAAAGAGGGGCCCGTGTATACTTCGATCAATTTGAGAAAGCGGACGCCTACGTGCAGCGGAAATTCCACCTTTTCGGATTTAACCTTATAAGCCTTTTGGTTCCCGTCGGGGTCCACACGCTGTTTGTAAGTACTGTAAAGAGCTTCTGCCTCTACGAAAAGCCAGGATAGGGGCATGTTCACTTTCACGAACGCACCACCTGTAAAACCTACGCCCGTACGGACGTCGCCGCCCGAACTCCAGTCCGAAAAATTCACTCCGGAAGGGTTGGTATAGTTGGCGCCTATTTTGACACCGAACCGGACGGGTTTGCCGGCCTGGGCCGAAACAGTGGTCACCACAGCGGTCAGGGCGAGCAGGATCAGGAGTTTTTTCATGGCGCGTGTTTTTTATGTTGTTAGTTCAATTTTGTGATCACAACGTTTTCCCAATAATTATTCGGGGCATCCAGGTCGCTCAAAAAGTCGATCCTTCGGTCCCATCGTTTGTTCATCACGTCCTGGACTTCCCAGATGCCGTCGTGCGAACCGGTACCGGATATCAGTACTTTTGCTCCGAATCCGAACCCTTCTTCCTGAAGGTCGCGGCTTACGGCGATCCACCGGTGGGCCGAGGCGTTGAGCGTATCTATTATTTTCCCGCTGGCAGTGATGTCGGTCATCGGGTAAGTCGGCTTATAGATCGTAGCGATCACTTTCGCTTTTTCCACGTTTTTCAGGTTTTTGGTCACTACCAATCCCTGTGCCGATTTATAAAACTGCTCCGAAAGGGCCTTTACTGGATTTTTCTGGTTCGATGTGGGGAACGATGCTGACAGCATCGCATAGAACTGTTCGTCAAAATTTTCCGGAAGTTCTTTTACGGCGGTCATTTCTTCGGCTTTCTCCCGGCTCACAAAATTGAGTGCCAGAAAGCACAGTCCCGCCAACAAAAATAGGATATGTTTTTTAGACATAAATGAATTTTTCGCCGCGCCGGGAAAAAACCTTTCGGTATTTTCGGCCCGCCGAAACGGGACCAGGTACGGCTGTTACTACGGGACAAATATACGGATATTTGTAAGAATCTGTATTACAATGCCTTGGTTTAACACCTTTTTTAACGGCTATATCCATTCTGAGATACGCCAGAGGCATTTTTCAGGAAACGGATGTTCGGGTCAAAGTATGTGCTTTTCCACGTAATGCGCCACAGCGTCCTCCCGGTTGGTGCCGATGACTTCGTGTCCCGGAAGCGCTTCGATGAGCTGTGGGACGGCATTGCCCATCAGGATGCCTTTGCCCACCGTGCGGAGCATACCCAAGTCGTTGAGCCCGTCGCCGAACGCGATGGCCTCTTCCGGACGGATGCCCTCCCGGTCCAGGATGTTTTTCACAGCTGTGCCTTTGTCCGCCAGGTTGCTCATAGCCTCGAAGCAGGAGTTCATCGTCCAGAAGAAAGACAGGCGCGGGTCGGTGACGACTTTTACCGTCCGGTCCATGAACCGGACGGATTCCTCGTCCCGGGCCATGAAACAGATCTTCGTGCAGTCCTTGAAATCCGGAAACGAGCGGTAATCGGCTACTTCGAACAGGAAGCCCGACTGGGGCTGATGGGTGACGGATACGGCGTCGTATTCATTGGCGTACCATTTGTCGCCTTTGTATAAGTGGATATACACTTTTTCCGGCGCATCTTTCACGTTTACCAGCCTTTCCACGATATCTTCGGCCATCGGATGGTAAATGATGCGTTCGTCCGCAAGGCTGAATGCTACCCCGCCGTTTTCCGATACGCGGTAAACAGGTATGCCCAGCGCTTTTTCGGCGATCATTTTCAGGTCGGTGTGATGGCGGCCGGTAGCCAGGATGATTTGGATTCCTTTGGCATGGGCGCGGCGCAGGACGTCGGCCGAATAATCGGACATCAGGCTGTCCGGGTTGAACAGGGTGCCGTCCAGGTCGGAAACGATGGCTTTGATCATGGATTTCATCTTTTTTAGGGTGCAAAGGTACGCAAAAGATCCGGGGTTATCGGCATAGGCCGCTCTTATGGCCGGATAGAAGAAACGTATCTTTTGCTTTTTGCAGGGCGGGATTTATTGATTACCTTTATATCCCGGAAAAGGAAAAATCCTTTTTGCCGGAAGTTAACACGTTAATAACCCATAACCATGGAACACAACATCGTATTTTATGGAACGAAGCCTTACGACAAGGAATCGTTCGAATCGCTGAACAAAGAATACGGTTTCGACCTTCGCTATTTCAAAGGCAACCTGACCATCGATAACGTCCCGCTGACCAAAGGTTCGGACGCCATATGCATATTCGTGAACGACAACGCCGATCGGGCCGTGATCAAGGCGATGGCCGAGAACGGTATTAAGCTCATCGCCCTACGGTGCGCCGGATTCAACAACGTCGACCTGAAGGCCGCTGAAGAGTTCGGGATAAAGGTCGTCCGCGTGCCGGCCTATTCGCCTTATGCGGTGGCAGAATATACGCTTGGGCTGATGCTGACCCTCAACCGGAAGATTTACCGGGCGGTGTGGCGCACCCGGGAAGGCAACTTCGCCCTTCACGGGCTCGAAGGGTTCGATATGCACGGCCGCACGGCCGGTATCATCGGTACAGGACGTATCGCCAAGATACTGATCCATATCCTGCGGGCGATGGGGATGAACGTGCTGGCCAGCGATCCGTATCCCGATCATGAATTTGCCAAAGAGGAAGGGATCAAATATGTGCCGCTGGACGAACTGTATGCCGGTTCGGATATCATATCGCTGCATTGCCCGCTGACAGAAGAAAATAAATACATGATCAACCGGAATTCTATCGCCAAGATGAAGGACGGGGTGATGATCATCAATACCGGACGGGGAAAACTGATCGATACCGAGGCCCTTATCGAAGGGCTGAAGACCAAAAAAGTCGGTTCCGCCGGGTTGGACGTATACGAGGAGGAAGGCGAATATTTCTATGAAGACCGCTCGGACGTGCTGATAGACGACGACATCCTGGCTCGCCTGCTTTCGTTCAACAATGTGATATTGACCTCCCATCAGGCGTTTTTCACCTACGAGGCCATGTCTAATATCGCCCGTACGACGCTCGACAATATCAAAGCGTTCTATCAGGGCGAGCCCTTGGTGAACGAAGTGAAGGCCGAATAAGCAAAAAATGCGTTCCGGGGGCGGGGGTATATCGATATATGATTATCTTTGTGCGTCAAGACGATAAAAGATATCCCTTCTGGTGAAAGGCAAATATTCCTTATTTATTATCCTGCTGTTTCTTGCGGCTTTCCAGCCGTCGGGGACTCTTTTTGCCCAGATCATACGGATCAAGCATGTCGCTCTGACGATGGATAATGTCCCGGTGGCTGGAAAGGAGGTCAACCTGATGTGGGTGCAGGGTTTCAATTATTCCGGGGCCAGAGCATTGGAAAATTCCCGGATGCCGCTGGTGGGATTTGTCAATGAGAAGAACCTGATATCCCCCAAAGAACGCGAAGTGCGTACAGCAATTGTCGGCACGTGGCTCCATGCAGGCGCGGAGATAGGGAACGGTACTTTTTCGGATATCCCGTTGGGAAAATCGGAAGGAGCTTCCTGGTTTGAGAACGACGTAACATACGGCGAGCGTATCGTCCGGCCTTTGATCGAGAGCTATCACGATACTCTGCGGTATTTCCGGTTTCCGGAGATGGACCTTTCGGGCGCTTCGGACCAGGACCTGGACCGGGTAAACGGTTTTCTGGCCGGAAAGGGCTATACGCCGGTGACGGCGACCATCCGTTTCGACGATGAACGGTTCAATACCCCGTATATCAATTCCAAGATCGAACAGGATACGGTCCTTGTAAAATACATCGGCGAGAAATACATTGAATACTTCAAGCAGACCCTCGACCATTACGAGGCCCTTTCCCAGACGAATTTTTCCCGCCAGATCACCCATATCCTCTCCCTGCGGTGCAGTGAAATAAACAACGATATGCTGGGCTATCTGATGTATATTATGTGGGAGAAAGGCTATCGTTTTGTGACGCTGGACGAGGCCCTGGCCGACCCCTTGTACAAGGAACACCTCCCACAAAAATACAAAGGGGGCTTTTTCTGGGATTATGCTTCCGGTCTGCGGCAAAAGGACAATCCTATTCCCGTTCCGGCTTTAGTACGGGCATTGTACGACTATCAGACTTACTAAATCTCCTGTGTTAAAGCGGCAAAGGCCCCTTCGCAAAAAACACCGGAATCCGTACCTTTATCCGATAAATCTAAAAACTTTTCAGATCATGAAAACCGTAGCTTGCCTGGCTTTTGCCGCCGTGTTGTCGCTGGCGGGATGCGTATCTCCCTCCGGGAAAAATGCCGACCAGAATCCCGTTCTTGAAAATATCCTGGCCCGTAAAAGCGTCCGCCAGTACACGAGCCGTCCCGTTGAGCCCGAAAAGACAGACCTGCTGCTTCGCGCCGGTATGGCCGCACCCAGTGGCAGCGATAAGCGTCCATGGAGTTTTGTGGTCGTGCAGGACCGCGCGCGGCTGGACTCGATGGCCGTTCGGCTGCCGTATGCCAAAATGCTGACCAAAGCGCCGATGGCAATCGTAGTATGCGGGGATACGCTCCGCTCGGCTCTGTGGGAACAGGACTGCTGCGCCGTGACCGAGAATATCCTGCTCGCAGCGGAATCGATGGGTTTGGGCGCCGTATGGACAGCGGCTTATCCTTATCCCGAGCGGGTGGCGGTCGTTCGCCAACATACTGGGTTGCCGGAAAATGTCGTCCCCCTTTGCGTGGTGCCGGTGGGTTATCCCGAAGGGAAACAATCTCCCAAGGACAAATACGATGCTTCGAAGATCTATTACGAACAGTGGGGGCAGCAGGGAAAATAATTCCCGTCGTTGAGGTGTAAAGAGTGAGGAGTGGAAGAATAAAATGAGTGACTGGGAAAATGGAACACGCACAGCCTAAGGAAAAACTGTTCACCAACAGTTTCCGCTACATATTGGCGGCCAATTTTTTGCTTTTTTTCGCCTTTTACCTGATCCTGCCCATATTGCCGTTCTATCTGGCCGAGCAGTTTTCGGCCGGGAAATCGATGATCGGCTTTATCCTTTCCTGTTATACTATTGCCTGTCTCTTTATCCGGCCGTTCTCCGGGTACCTCCTGGATGTCTTTGCCCGCAAGCCCCTGTATATGCTCTCGTATTTCGCCTTTACGGCCATATTCGGCGGGTATATGCTGGCCAGTGCATTGGCTCTTTTTATCGCCTTGCGCATCCTGCACGGGTTCGCTTTCGGCATGGTGACCGTGGCCGGAAGTACGATAGTGATCGATATCATGCCGTCTTCCCGGCGGGGCGAGGGTTTGGGCTATTACGGTCTGGCCAATAACATTGCGATGAGTTTCGGGCCGATGATCGGCCTGTTCATGCATGGGGTGTATTCTTACGAGTTCATTTTCACGGTGGCGTTGGTATTCGGTATGTTAGGACTGACGATGGCCGGAATGGTGAAAACGCCCCACAAAGAGCCCGTACGCAACCAACCAGTCTCGCTCGACCGATTTTTCCTCGTCAAAGGGCTTCCTGCAGGATTTTCCCTCTTGCTGCTGTCCATCCCGTACGGGATGACGACCACCTATGTGGCTATGTATGCGCAGGAAATCGGCATGGGAGTGAGTCCGGGGCTTTATTTTACGTGTATGGCCGTAGGATTGGCCGTGTCGCGGTTGTTTTCCGGAAAGCAGGTGGATAAAGGACGCATTACCACGGTCATCGCATTCGGAATGTACCTGGCTTGTGCCAGCTTCTTTGCTCTGGCGGCGTGTGAAAGTCTTGTCGCATGGAACGGCAGCGTAGCTTCGGGGCTCTTCCTGTTCATCGCGCTTTTCCAGGGAGTCGCGTTCGGGACGATGTTCCCGGCCTTCAATACTTTATTCGTCAATCTCGCCCCCAACAGCCAGCGGGGTACGGCTACTTCGACCTACCTGACCAGCTGGGACGTAGGGATCGGGATCGGGCTGATGGCCGGAGGATGGATCGCCCAGGCGTTCGGCGGATTCAGCCGCGCGTACCTTTTTGGGGGATGCCTCACGGTGATCTCTACCCTGTATTTTATCTTCCAGGCGGCCCCGCATTTCAATAAGAACAAAGTGCGGTAAAGTTTTATTTATCCGGCGGGCATTCTTTTAAAAGTTCCCGAACCGGCTTTCCGAGCATCGGATGGATATAATCCGGCGCGATCTCAGCCATAGGCTCCAGTACGAAACGCCGCAGGTGGGCCAGCGGATGGGGGATTTTTAGAGAGGGAGTATCCAGTATTTCGTTCCCGGCGAAAATGATATCGATATCCAGTGTACGGGAAGCGTATCCTTTAGCGTCTGCATCCCGCTCCCGGCCGAAAAGTTTTTCGATACCCATCAGTTTTTCCAGCATTTCCTGCGGTACGAGCGTACTTTCGACCACGGCGGCGGCATTGACAAAATCCTGCCGGGCCGAAAAGCCCCACGGGACGGTCGTGTAGAAAGAAGATATTTGCTCTACCTGTCCTGCCTGGCGGTTTATTTCGTCCAAGGCACCCCCGAGGACAGCGCGGCTGTCCCCGATATTACCGCCCAGCGAGAGATAGTATTTCATTCAGGATCAAATATTGATCGCCTCGTCGTAGGCGGCGGCTACCGCTTCGTAGAAGCATTCGCTCATCGTAGGGTGGGGGTGTACCGCTTTCAGGATATCCATGGCCGTCAGGCCTCCTTCACGTACGACCACCGCTTCGGCGATCATTTCGGTGACGTTGTCCCCGATCATATGTGCTCCGAGCAGTTTGTCCGTCTTCGTATTGAAGATGACCTTGACAAAACCTTCCGCCCGGCCGGCAGCGCGGGCTTTGCCCGATGCGGTGAAAGGGAATTTTCCGATTTTCACCGTATATCCCGCTTCTACGGCTTTTTCTTCTGTCAGTCCGACGGAAGCCACTTGGGGCGTGATATACGTCGCGCCCGGGATATTGCCGTAATCCACCGGCGCGGGCGTTAGCCCGGCAATGGCTTCGGCGGCTACGATGCCTTCTGCGGCGGCCACGTGGGCCAGGGCAGGGCCCGGAACGATATCCCCGATGGCGTAATAGCCTTCTGCGGATGTCCGGTAGAGGGGATCGACCACGACTTTACCCCGGTCGGTGCGGATACCCGTCTCCTCCAGTCCGATGCCTTCGATATTGGTGGAGATGCCTACGGCGGACAGAACTACGTCTGCGGTGATCTCCTGCGGGCCTTTGGCGGTCTTGATTCTGTCTCTTAT
>CALJDR010000046.1 GCA_938023515.1 uncultured Flavobacteriales bacterium | reverse complement strand
ACTTTTCTTTTGTGCGGCAGACAAAAGAAAAGTACGTAAGGGATAATCCGACGATAAAAAGTAAAATATAAACGATATGGTAAAATTCATGGAATCGGAGCTCACACAGCTCAAAAAACAGATCTTCCAGATGTGGGACCTGGTGTACCACCAGCTTGAACGCGCCGAACGCGCCGTGCTGACCATGGACAAGGAACTGGCCAATCAGGTGGTAGTCCGCGAGAAAAAGGTGAATGCATTCGAACTGTCCATCGACAGCGACGTGGAGGACATCATCGCTTTGTACAATCCTGTGGCGATCGATCTGCGCTTTACTCTGGCGATGCTCAAGATCAACAACAACCTGGAACGCATGGGGGATTTTGCCGACCGTACGGCCCGCTTTGTAATGGGCTGCGGGGCTGCCGAGATCGATCCCATACTGCTGAAAAACCTGCGTCTGGAAGAAATGTCCGCACAGGTGCTTTCCATGCTTTCTATGGCCAAAAAGGCATTGGAAAACGAGGATATTTCGTTGGCTACTTCCGTGCTGGCAAAAGACAATATAGTAGACGAGATAAACGCCCGTGCACCTCATGCCTTGGCTGAACATATCAAACAGCATCCCGAAGACACCCTGCTGTGCCTGGGGCTGCTCAGCGTCGTGCGCAAGCTCGAACGTGCCGGGGACCATATTACCAATATGGCCGAGGAGATCGTGTTCTTCATCGACGCCAAAGTGCTGAAACATTCCGGGAAAAAAGAGGAATAAAGGAAGTTATGGAACGCAACGGTATTTTGAGAATCGGCTTTTTCCTGTTCTTTTTGGGACTCCTCCTGCCGGCACATGCCCAACGGATAAAAGGCAGCGATACGGTACTGCCCGTTTCCCAGCAGGCAGCTGAGGATTTTATGAGGATCCATCCGCAGGCGCATGTTACCGTAACGGGCGGAGGGACTGGTGTGGGGATTTCTTCCCTGATGGATGGAACCTGCGACATCGCAATGGCCTCGCGTGGGATATCGTTCGGGGAAAGGATGAAATTCAAAAAGGCCGGAAAAGAGATACGGGAAGCGATCATCGCTTACGATGCGCTGGCTGTCGTGGTAAATCCTTCCAATCCTGTCGCCCGCCTGACCCGCGGGCAACTCGAAGGGATATTCCGCGGAAAGATCACCAATTGGAAGGAAGTAGGGGGGAACGACATGAAGATTGTCGTGTACAGCCGGGAAACTTCTTCCGGGACCTATGAATTCTTCAAGGAAAGCGTGTTGGAATACCGAAATTATATGGCCGGGACACTATCCATGCCGGCGACCGGAGCCATTATCCAATCTGTCAGCCAGACCAAAGGGGCTATCGGATACGTAGGATTGGCTTATGTAAGTCCCCGGGTAAAAGCTTTAGCCGTATCCTATGATGGCGGGAAATCCTATGTCTACCCTTCGGTAGAGAATGCATCGGCGGGCCTGTACCCGGTAGTGCGCCCCCTGTATTATTACTACGATTTGTCCCGGGAGGACGCCGTGCGTCCTTTTGTGGACTATCTTTTATCCCCGGCGGGCCAGGCGGTCATTCGGGAAGACGGTTATGTGCCGTTGAAATAAATTGAGTGTTGTTGTGTGTGAAAAACGCCCCGGCATTGCGGGGCGTTTTGTTATTGAGGATCAGAATCGGCTACAAAAATTTATAGGCCAGGTTTACCCCGAAGCGAGGTATCCAGTTCGACGAACCGTTCCAGGGATCGTCTTCCTCAGGTTGGTTCGGGCGGTGGGGTTTCATAATGATCTCGTCTTTTGAATGGATCTTGTTGCCCTGTGCATCGAATTCGTCATACAGGTAATATCCATTGTACCAACCGGTGACGAACGTTCCCCCGGCGTAAACTTCTAAAGTAAAGCGAGGGTTCAGGATCCATTTGTATCCCACGGTCAGTCCGGTCATAATGCCGGCCCCTTTTTCGTATTTATTGTACCAATCGAATATCTTTCCGTTATTAAAAAGGTGTGGCCGGGATATTTTCATCATCACCAAAGCGCCCAGATCGGCCCCCAGCCACCATCCCCGGTGGAGTTCCTTGTCCGTCTTTTTAAAGTACCATCGTACTTCGCTCATTACATATCCGAATTTTTCCGGCCGGGAGTGCCCGCCCAGTTTGACTGATTCCCAAGGGGAGTACAGCATTTCTCCCGACAGGGACAGCCGGGGGGAGATAGGAACCTCGGCAGAGATATTTATTACGCCGGCCAAAGCGTAGGCTCCGTTTACTTTCAGTTCCGTCTGTGCATAGAGCCCTTTGCCCCATAAGCATGCGGCAATGCACATCAGAAAGAATAGCTTTTTATTTTTCACGGCTTTTATGTGCGAAGATTTGTACAGAGCAAAGATAGCATAAAATGACTGACCGGGAGTATAGGACAGGATAAAAATGGTTTTGCGATTCTTTTTGTGTTTTTTGTGTGATTAAGGAATATTGTTTAAAAAAATAGAATATGATTGTTTAAATCGGGGTAAAATACATACATTTGCCCTCAACACCATAAAAACAGATATGAGCTATAATATAAACGACCAGGGGTTTTACGGCCCTTTCGGCGGGACATACGTACCGGATATGCTCCGCCCCAATATAGAGACCTTGCAGAAAGAATACCTCCGGGTGATCGAAGAACCGGGCTTCCGGGAAGAGTTCGACGCCCTGATGCGGGATTACGTAGGCCGCCCGTCCCCGTTGTATTTTTCGCAGAAACTGTCGGATAAATACGGCGCCCGGATTTACCTGAAGCGGGAAGACCTCAATCATACCGGCGCCCACAAGATAAACAACACCATCGGCCAGATCCTTTTGGCCCGCCGCATGGGCAAACGGCGCATCATCGCCGAGACCGGCGCCGGACAGCACGGTGTGGCTACTGCTACCGTATGCGCCCTGATGGATATGGAATGCCATATTTACATGGGAGCGGTGGATATCGAACGTCAGATGCTCAACGTGCAGAAAATGCGTATGCTCGGGGCAACGGTCGTCCCGGTGTACAGCGGGCGAAAGACCCTGAAGGAGGCAGTCGATGAAGCCCTGAAAGACTGGTGCGAGCATCCGAAAGAAACATTTTACCTCATCGGTTCGGCCGTAGGGCCGCATCCGTACCCGGATATGGTCGCCCGTTTCCAATCGGTTATTTCCCAGGAGATCAAGGCCCAGCTTCTCGAAAAGGAAGGCCGGGACTATCCCGACTACCTGGTAGCCTGTATCGGTGGGGGCAGCAATGCCATCGGTACGTTCTACCACTACCTGGACGACATGCGGGTGCACCTGATAGAGGCCGAAGCAGCCGGTTTGGGGGTCGATACGGCTGAACATGCCGCTACGATGACCTTGGGTAAAGAAAGCGTGCTGCACGGCAGCAAAACGCTCGTACTGCTCGATGAAAACGGGGATACGGCCGAGCCGTATTCCATATCGGCCGGTTTGGATTATCCCGGTGTGGGGCCGGCCCATGCCAATATGTCTGTTTCCGGTCGTTCCGAAGTTCTGGCCGTCACCGACGACCAGGCACTTCGCGCCGCGTTCGAGCTAACGAGCACCGAGGGCATCATTCCGGCCCTCGAATCGGCCCATGCACTGGCCGTGCTGCCCCGTTACGATTTCAAAAAAGGTTCCGTGGTAGTGTTGACCGTTTCGGGCCGCGGCGACAAGGATATGCCGACGTATCTCGAACATTTCAAATAAATCCCTATTTTTGTGTAAATACACCATATCCCGAACCTTGATGGCAGACGAAAAAGAATCTTTTCCCCAACGCATTTACCGCACGGCGGCACAGTTTTCCCAGCATGTGCCCTCGCACACGGTGGTATACCGTTTTGTGGACGGAATCACCGATCTGCTTTTTCCGGTGCGCAGCGACGATCCGCTTTCCCTCCAGGATATAGAGGGCCGCTGGGAACAGCTTCACCGCGATTTCGTCGGGATCATCTGCCCGCTTTGCGCCCCGTCGGTAAGCTGCGAAATACTCACCGAAAAATTCTTCAGCCAGATACCTGCCGTCCATGCCTCGCTGATGGAGGATGCCCGGATGTATAGGGACTGCGACCCCGCTTCGGGCTGCCTGGAAGAGGTGGTGCTTTGCTATCCGGGTTTTTACGCCGTGATGGTGCACCGTATCGCCCATATCATCCATACTTTGGGAATTCATATCCTGCCCCGAGTGGTGGCGGAATATGCCCACAGCCGGACGGGGATCGACATCCATCCGGGCGCACAGATAGGCCCCCATTTTTATATCGACCATGGTACAGGGGTTGTCATCGGCGAGACCACGGTGATCGGGAAAAATGTAAAGCTTTACCAGGGTGTCACCCTCGGTGCTTCGTTCGTGGATAAAGAACTGCGCGGGGTGCGCCGCCATCCGACCATCGAAGACAACGTCATTATCTATGCCGGGAGCACGATCCTGGGCGGTGATACGGTAATCGGGCACGATACGGTGGTAGGAGGTAATGTTTGGCTTACCGAATCCGTTCCTCCGCATTCCCGGGTATATCACAAGCCTGAAATAAGCATCAAGGTCAAACAGAAATAAGCGTTTTCCTCCGGGAAACGGTTTTGTCGCCCCAAATCCTTGCCAAAGGTTTGTTGCGTTCGTGTTTTATGCGTAACTTTATACGTAAGAGAACTAAAAATTTACCGCCATGCCCAAAATAGCCAAAAAACTGACCGATCTGATCGGGAACACCCCGCTCTTGGAGCTATCCAATTACGAAGAAGAACAGGGCCTTAAAGCCCGCCTTGTTGCCAAACTGGAATATTTCAACCCGGCCGGCAGCGTGAAAGACCGCGCCGCCCTGGCTATGATAGAAGGTGCCGAGTCGAAAGGTCTGCTGAAAAAAGGATCGCTGCTGGTAGAACCTACCAGCGGCAATACGGGGGTCGGCCTGGCTTTTGTGGCGGCAGCCAGAGGGTACAGGTTGGTGCTTACCATGCCCGATACGATGAGCGTGGAACGCCGGAAACTGCTCGCCGCCCTCGGGGCGCAGATCGTACTGACTCCCGGCGCAGAAGGAATGAAAGGAGCTGTAGCCAAAGCGGAAGAACTCCAGCGCCGGAATCCGGGGTCGCTTATTTTACAACAATTTGAAAATCCGGCCAATCCGGCCGCTCACCGCCGGACGACCGCACAGGAAATATGGCGCGATACCGATGGCAAAGTGGACGTGTTCGTAGCCGGGGTTGGTACGGGCGGAACCATAAGCGGGGTAGGAGCTGTCTCTTATACACATCTCCGAGCCCACGAGACTCGACGTCATCT
>CALJDR010000045.1 GCA_938023515.1 uncultured Flavobacteriales bacterium | reverse complement strand
GTCGAGTCTCGTGGGCTCGGAGATGTGTATAAGAGACAGATCTATTTGTAAGCGTAATAGTACATAAACGGCTTTTATCGTACTAAATTTACATACAAATGTAATCAATAACTTTCAAAGTTTTTAATTATGATGCGTAAAAGTAAGGAAAATCTTTTAATTTTAAAGTTGGAGTGCCCGCTGGTTGAGGAATCGATATTGAAATATATCGACTTTCCCTCGGAGTATCTTTTGCGAAAGCGGTTGGAACTGTCCGAAGAGGAGATCGGAACTATTCGCCAGGCTTATGGATACTACCAGGATACGGTGCGCGATGTTTTGCAGGCACACCTGGAGCATCTGCGGAATATTCGGATCTTACGCTCGGCAACAGCGGTTAAATTGTAGGCTTTAAATTATCAAAAAATAAATAATATGTGCATTACCGAAGAAGAGTTCCGTTGTGAAAGGAAACGGGCCATGGAAGTTTTGGAAGATTTTAAAAGATTGGAGGCATCATTCGATATGGTAACAGTAAAGATAGATGCCAAAACGGTAAAATCTTTTAAGAAAATGACCGGAAGTAGTGCACATAAGCCGAGAAAAAAGCCGAGTATTTCAACTGCAGGGCCGGAGCTTTTTGATTTTTCCCTGAAAGAATTTTTTGAGAGCTTTGACTGCGGTGAGGGGAATATTTTTTAAATATATTATTTCTTTTATGATAATGAAAAGGATTGAAAATGGAGCAGGAAACAAATTTTGACCGGGAAAGGGTCAAAGAGATCATAGCCGAATGTTTTATCAAAGGCTATACGAAAGTAAGGACGGCCGAACGGGTATTGCGTATGACGGGGGAAAAGATGTATCCACGGAAAATCAACAAGTTGCTGGATGAAGTACTCGCTACCTGGAGTCGAAAGGGCATAAAAGATAAAGTGCTGATCCGGGCTGTCGAGTTGAAGAAGATAGACGCCCGGGAATCGGAACTTTGGCAGGCGTGGGAGCAGTCCAAGGAAATGGACGACAATGCGGATACAAGGTATCTGGCAGAGCTCAGGCGGTGTTCGGAACAACGCTCGAAATTATTGGGGCTGGCTGTGAAAGTGACCGAACCTAAAGGTGAGCAGAAACATCCGGCAGTGATCTGGAAAGAAAGCAAACAGTATGGAACTGACGATAAAGCAGACTGAGGCGCTGGATTATCTGGAGGATAGTAAGACGATTGAAGTGCTGTTCGGCGGCGGGGCCGGCGGCGGGAAATCGGTACTGGGATGCTATTGGCTGCTTAAATGCATGCTGAAATACCCCGGTAGCCGATACCTGATGGCCCGGACTACGGCATCCACGCTCCGTCAGACGACGCTCAATACGTTTCGGTACGTGGCCCGCCTGCAAGGAGTTCCTTCCGACTGGTTCCGGGTGAAAGAGCAACAAGGGGAGATCGAATTGGCTCCTGTCGGTTCGACCCTTATTCTGCGGCATCTGCAGGCGCGGCCTTCCGATCCGGATTTCGACGAACTGGGCTCATTGGAGGTAACAGGGGCATTCGTCGACGAGTGCAACCAAGTGTCGCTTTTGGCCTGGAATGTGGTGCGTTCGCGGATCCGGTACCGACTGGAGGATTTCGGGTTGATCCCGAAAATCCTGGGTACCTGCAATCCGTCCAAAGGTTTTGTCTATTCCCGTTTTTACAAGCCGTGGCGGGACGGAGTGTTGGATGCCGATAAGAAGTTCGTGGAATCCCTGCTGAAAGATAATCCGCACGTGTCGCGGCATTATGAGACAAGCCTCCGGGGGCTGAGCAGTCGTTCGGTACAACGGCTGCTGATGGGTAGCTGGGAATACCAGGACGATCCGATGGCCCTAATGGGATACGACCGCATTGTCGATGTTTTTTCCAATACGGGTGTTCCTTCGGGCGAAAGATATATCACAGCCGATATCGCCCGTTTCGGCGACGACTCGACGGTAGTCTGCCTGTGGAGCGGTATGCGTTGTGAGAATATATCCATCTATAGCCGCCAAGGGGTCGACGCTACGGCCCGGGCCATATCCGCCGCAGCGTCTGCGGCAGGGGTTCCTTTGTCGCATATATTGTGCGATGAGGACGGTGTGGGCGGTGGTGTGGCCGATATGCTGAAATGTAAAGGTTTTAGGAACAATTCTTCGCCCATAGACGTGAAAGGGAAAAAGCAGAATTTCGCCAACCTGAAATCGCAGTGCTATTTTATGTTGGCCGATGCGGTGGAACGGGGGGCGTTGTTCGTCTCTACGGGAGATCCGGTACTGCGTACACGGATTATCGAAGAACTGGAACAAGTAAAGGCGGCCGATATTTCCGGTGGGGGACGTCTGTCTGTCGTGCCTAAAGCCCGGGTAAAAGAGGTACTCGGCCGGTCTCCCGACGTGTCGGATGCACTGATGATGCGGATGTATTTTACTTTGTGTCCAGTGGGTGCGTCGAAAGACCTGGGTCGATTTTTTTAAAATTATATTTTCTTTTTAGATGATTTATTTGTATATTCGTAAGTATAGTATTACAATTTAGTTCAACCGATATAAAACAAAGTAGAAATGGAATCTGAGATTTTAAAACAATTGCAACAAAACTATCCGGGTATTCCGGCCGATGTGGCGGCAAAGTTCGCTTCGATCGTAGGAAAAGCCTGCGGGGGCGACGCGGTGAAACAAGCCGATCTGTTGGCTGCTTCTTCCGAATTTCTGGGGCTTCTCTCCGAGAAGTTCTCAGCCTTGGATGCGGCAAATGTAAATCTGGCCGAATATGAACAGGCCCAGGCGACTGCACAGCAGTTCCGCGATGCGCTGGCTAAAGAACTTACGACGCGGGAAGTCCCCGAATATTTCTGGGCGAAAGCGATCGCGGTCGATCCGCTTTCGGGGGAAGTCGTGCCCTCGGCCGATGCGATAGAAGGAGCCTATAAGGCTTATCTGCAGCAGCAGTCCGACAGCATGGTGGATGCGGATATGCGCCCCGGGTTGGCTATCGAACCTTTGCGGATTTCCCCGGCGATGGAGAATTTCCTGCGTTCGCGCCGCAGCGATTCGCCGCTGGCAGGGAAACTGAAAAAATGAGCCGGGGAATATTCCCGGTGAAAGAATGACCAATGAAAAGGATTTAGTGTAACGTAATTAATTTTTAAGAAAATGAAACAATCTTTAATCAAAGAATTTTCCGAGAACGACCTCCAGGCAGTTATGGACGACTATACGCTGGACGAGTTCTATTATCCCTCCATTTTCCCGGTGATGTTCACTCCGACGCTTACTTGGCGGGCGCTTTCGGGAGACTACGGGATCAATGTGGCGGCCGACGTGATATCTTACAATGCGGCGGCGCCTAAAAAGACCCGCAACGTGATCGAACGCCTGACGGGCAAGATACCCAAGATAGAGATCATGCGGGTAAAAGAAGAGACCGACCTGAACGAGTATCAGCATTTGCAGTACTATTACAGCAGCCAGGAGGGGCAAAAGGCCTTGATGAACTGGGTATATGCCGATACCGATTTTTGCTTCAACGGCGTCAACGCCCGCCTGGAATGGCTTGCCCTACGCGCCCTTTCGACCGGAGGTTTTGTGTTGAATAGTAGCAACAATGCCGGCACGGTGACCGAAACGACTGTGGATTTCGGCGTCCCGGCAGCCAACAAGATCAAAACGAAAGTGACCTGGTCGCCGGAGAATGCGGCTACGGCTACCCCGATCTCGGATATCCGTTCGATGGTCTCCAAAGGTGTGGGACAGGGTATCCTGATCAAGTATATGTTCATGGACCTGGAGACTTTCTACGCAATGATGGCTACCGACGAGGCGGTCGATTTCTGTTCTTCCTGGATCCCGCAGGTAGGGCGTATCAAGGTGCCCAGCGTGGACGACGTGAACATCGCCCTGAAGGCCCACCGTTTGCCGGAAGTGCGTATCATCGATACGTACGTCACGCTGGAAGGTGCGGGGGGTACCCGTACGACGGTCAATCCGTGGCAGGCGGGTATCGTTACGTTCGTACCGGAAATGGAGTGCGGATATACGTACCATGCCCCGATGGCGGACGAAATGGTGGCCGACAGCGTAGCTACGAAAGTGAAACGCGAGCATATCATGATCAAGAAGTATTCGACGGAAGATCCGGTGACGGAAGTGACCAAAGGCGTCGCCAATGCGATCCCGGTCTGGGGAAATGCCGACCGCTGCTTCCTGTTCGATACCACGGCTGCCGTGACGAAATAGTAAAGTGTTGGTGTGTGGACGGGTGCAGCCCGGGGCCGATGTCGCTCCGGAGGGAAAAATGAGGCTGCCGGGTGTGCCCGTCTTTTTTAAAATTAAAAAAACGATAAGGTTATGACTGTTTTACAGGCTTTGAAAATATCGGTGGGATATCCGTTGGACACCGTTGTTCTGGAGAAAATCATGATAGACCGGCATCTGGACCCGGCGGATGAATACGCCGGATCGACCCGGGAATTTATGCTGGCCCGAGCCGATGTGTATATGGCATTGGTGGCTACCCCGGATGTGGCGATGGATGGTTTTTCGCTGTCGGTGGCCGACCGGAACCTTCTGGCGGCGCTGTCGGAGAGCATTTACCGGCGGTATGCGCCCGGGGAAGATCGCCCTGGAGTGGCGTGCAACGGGGTATGGGACGGTTCGGATAAATGGTAATCTGAAAAAAGAGAGATATGTTCGACTTGTACCCCAATATCCTGATGGTAATCCCTGCCGGTAATACCGGTGCGGATGCCGACGGGGATTATGCGGCGGAAGGTTCCGCTGCCACAGAGCATTCGATCTGCCGGGCCGTACGCAACGGTTCGGGCCAGATAGTACGGCTGTCTTCCGGGATCGAATACCGGTTCAGCTATGTGGTCTATATGCCTGCGGGCACTGAACCCCTTCGATTGGGTACGCCTGTAAAGGTGTATTCGCAGGATGGGGAGGAGCTTCTGGCCGGCGGACAGGTGATGGATTTCGTATCCAGCCCGCTGGGATGCAAACTGTGGATATGATGCCCATAAAATGAACGACCGATAAAAACCGTAGAAATGAGAAAATCGACATTTTCAATCGCCTCGCACCTTTACCACCGGCTTTCGGGACTGGATGTCGTGCGCGAGATCACCGGGGGTGTGTACAAAGACACCCGTCCGGCGGATTCCGACAAAGAGGATATCGTGATCATCGCCGAAGGCCCCATACTGGAAGCCGGCGGTTCGGCCAAAGCGAGTATCCGGGTGTTTACCTCTCCGGTGTTTTCCGATCGCGGCCATGCGGTGGAGATGGTGCCGGACTATAAACGGCTGGAATACCTGTGCGGAAAGATATTCGACGGGATAGACGAAGTCTTTTTCGCCGGGTGCCTCACTTGGGTGGAGTCGCAGACTTTTTCCCCCGAAGGGGATATGTTCTGCGCCCAGTTGGAAGTCTCGGTGAGCCTGCGGGGCCTGTAACGATAACCGAATATTCAAATGAACTTTTAAACAAACAGTATTATGGCAAGTATAGCAACTTTCGGGCTTTCCAAGATCGAAATAAAAAAGATCGCCGATCAGGAAAGCGCCTATAAAACGTTGGGGATGACGTATCAGGATTCCTGCACCCTGACGCAGAACGATCCTGAAGTGACCGACCATTACGCCGAGGAAAGCGACGTGCCGGTGGTATCCGTATCCAAGGCCGGAAAGGTGATTCTGGCTTTTTCGGTGATGGACGCCGACGTGGATATCCTCACGCAGCTGATGGGGGGGACTAAGGATGTGGAATCCGGTGCCTGGAATGCACCGGATACCGACCCGATGGTGGAACTGAGCCTGCGGGTGACACCGAAGTCGGGATTACAGATAGAGATTCCCCGGGCTTCGGTGGTAGCCAAGCTCAGCGGCGGCTTTTCGCGCTCGGGAATTTTCCTGGTTTCGGTTTCGGCCACGGTGCTCAAAGCCGAGGGGAAACCGCGTATGATCGCCCGTCCGAAACCGGCGGAGAACTGATTTTTTTCCTTTATTTCGGATTGTGATTTGGTGACCGTTCCCACAGGTGTCAAAAGCCTGTGGGAACGGTTTTTTTGAGACGTTTACAGGGAACCTTCGTAGGGGATGCGGTTGCGCAGCGAGCGCCCCAGGGTGGCATTGTCTGTGTACTGGAGTTCGTCGCCCACGGATACGCCCCGGGCGATGGACGAGACGCGGTATCCTTTTTTCGGGAGTTTTTTGTAGATGTAGTACGAGGTGGTATCCCCCTCTATCGTGGCTGAAAGGGCGAAAATGATCTCCGAGATGGCTTCCTGGTCCACTCGTCGGCACAGGGAGTCGATCTCGATATCCGAAGGGCCGATGCCTTCCATCGGGGAAATGCGGCCGCCCAGCACGTGGTATACCCCGCGGTATTGCCCGGTCTGCTCGATGGCCATCACGTCGCGGATATCCTCCACCACACATACGGTGGAAAAATCGCGCGAATGGTCGGAACATATCTGGCAAGTGTCGCCGTCGCACAGGTTGTGGCAATGGGAACAGCGGTGGATATGGTCGGCCATGTCGGTCAGGGCGTCGGCTAGCTGGTGTACCTGTTCGGGGTTCTGGCGCAAAAGGTGCAGCGCCATCCGCAGGGCGGTCTTACGGCCTATGCCCGGCAGGGTGGCTATTTGTTCGACGGCGCGGGAGAGTATTTTGGAGGGGTAATCCATGCAGGCGATTGTTATCGGATTCGAAATTGGAAAAAATTGATGTACATTTGTCTCGTATTCCGCGTAGCGGCGGATAAAAGTACGAATAAAGCACGATATGAAAAAAAGCATAGCAGGGATAGCTTCAGCGGCTGTCCTGTTGATATTGTCGGCGTGTGCCAGCCAGCGGTACGTGTCGTTGCCCCAGGATGTCACCTTTGTGATCCTGTCCATAGGCAGCCGCGATACCGATAAGGACGGACGGCCCGATATTACGTTTGCCAAGAACGGGCAGTTCTTCGGTTCTACCGGATGCAACCGGTATTTCGGCCAGTATATTACCGAAGGGCAGGATATAGAGATCGCCGGCAATGTGGGCATGACGCGCATGTACTGCCATAACAAAGCCGAACAGGAACAGCTCCTCTCCCAGGAGATCGTGAAAGTAAAAAAATTCGAGGTGAAGGGCAACAGGTTGATCCTCACCACATCGGATGGCTTGAAAATAGAGGGCGTGAAGGCGAAATGATCTTTCGTTTTCAGCCGCATAAGAACAGGTTCGCCTTTACCGGGGCGGGCCGTTTTGTTTTCAGGGCATTCCTATAAAATCCGTACATTTGTACCCCATGATCACGCTTGTTAAAGAAAAGGCCGAAGAGGCGTATTTTACCCTCTCTTCGGGCATCCGGATGTATTACCGTCCTTCCCGGCGCAAGACGGCCCATCTGGCTTTCCTGTTCGATATCGGTTCCCGCGACGAGCGGGCGGCCGAACACGGAATGGCCCACTATATCGAACACTGCCTGTTCAAAGGCACTCGTTCCCGGCGGCCATACCACGTGCTGGCCCGGATGGAGGACGTAGGGGGAGAGATCAACGCCTTCACGACCAAGGAGGATATATGCCTTCACGGGTCGTTCATGTCCCGGTACCTGGGGCGGGCGATGGAGCTCTTTACGGACATCGCGTTCGGCGCGACCTATCCGCAGAGGGAAATAGAGAAGGAAAAAGACGTCGTAGCCGATGAAATAAACGCCTACCGGGAGGCTCCGGACGAATTGATATTCGAACAGATCGAAGAGCTCGTGTTTCCCCGCAGCCCGCTGGGGCGTACGATTCTGGGTACCGAGCGCACGATCCGCAAGTTCACCCGGGAGGGTATCCTGGCGTTCCTGCGTCGCAATTTTGCTCCGGAGCGTACCCTGATCTGTTTTTCGGGCGACCTGCCGGTGGAACAGGTGCGGGCCGAAGCGGAAAAATACCTATCCCGGTACCCGTCCATCCTGTCCCGCCCGGTAAATCCGCTCGGACGGAAAAAGCCTTCCGGATATACCCCGGTGTATCAGGAAAAAGTTATGGATACCCATCAGGCCCATGTGATGATCGCGGCGCCTTCGTTCTCGGTCACCGATCCGAAAAGCGTGACGATGTCCCTTCTGGCGAACCTTTTGGGCGGTGCGCCGATGAGTGCCCGGCTGAACCTTTCGCTGCGCGAACACCATGCGCTGGCCTATGTGGTGGAAGCATTCTATACCGCTTATTCGGATACGGGTATTTCCGGGGTCTACTTCGCCACCGACGAGGATACGATGGAGAAGAGCATGGACATCACCCGGCGGGAACTCCGCCGGCTGCGGGAAGAGCCTTTGGGCATATTGCAGCTCCAGAAGGCTAAGCGGCAGTTGTGCGGGCAGATGGCTATCGCGTCCGAGAACGAACTGAACAGCCTGCTGTCTGCCGGGAAATCCTACCTGCAAACGGGCCGGGCCGATACGTTCGAACAGATGTATGCCAAAGTGGAGGCGGTGACCTCTGCCGACCTGATGGACGTGGCGGCCGAGATATTCGCTCCGGACAATCTGTCTACTTTGATATTCAAGAACCGGAAATAAGATGACCGACGACGGCTATAACATCCATTTCTCGGCTGAAAAATACGGCCTGCTGGAACAGTATGCGGAGCAGCATTCGTCTGCCGGGCCTGCGCTGCTCGACGAACTGGTACGCGCCACCTGGCAGCGCAGCGTCCATCCCCGGATGCTCTCGGGCGAATTTCAGGGCCGGATATTGGCGATGGTGTCCCGTTTGGTGCGCCCCCGCAGGATACTGGAAATCGGGACATTCACGGGCTATTCCGCCCTGTGCCTGGCCGAAGGGCTGGCCGGGGACGGGGAACTGATTACCATAGACCGGAACGAAGAACTGGAGGATTTCGCCAATTCGTTTTTCGACCGGAGCCCTTTTGCCGGGCAGATAAAGATGCGGATAGGCGATGCACGGAAAGTAATACCCACGCTGGAAGGGCGGTTCGACCTGGTGTTTATCGACGGCGACAAGTCCGGTTACCTGGAATACCTCGATGCGGTGGCCCCGCGGATGAACCCCGGTGGGGTGCTTATTTCGGACAATGTGCTGTGGAACGGCAAAGTGGTGGAGCCGGACGTACCCGGGGATACCGATACGGCCGTGATAAAAAAATACAACCGCCGCCTGGCTTGTGATCCCCGCTTCGAGACAGTGCTGCTGCCGGTGCGGGACGGGCTGACCCTCAGTCGCCGGACGGATTATGCAGCGGCTACGGAAGACAAACGGCAGGCCGGAGGCCTGGAAAAATAAAAAGATATGTTGGGAACATTTCTCCTTTATGCGATATTATCGGGACTCATGCTGGCCTTGGGCTGGCTTTCCTGGAGCACGCCCGCATTCATCTTCGTGGCGTTCGTGCCGCTGTGGATAGCGGCCTATAAACTGAACCGGGCCCATGCCCGGCGCAGTTACGGCATTATGCTGCTGCTCACGTTCGTGGCTTTTTTCACCTGGAACCTGGTGGATACCTGGTGGTTGAAAAATTCGACCTGGCCCGGGTTCATCGCGGCGTCCGTGCTGAACGCTTCCTTTGTGACCGCGGTGACGATGCTGGCCTATTTCGTAGTACGCCGCCGGGGATTTCTGGTCGGACTCATTTTTTGGGCCGCCCTGTGGATATCCTTTGAAAAGCTGCACAGTGAGTGGGAACTATCCTGGCCCCTTCTGATCCTGGGCAACGGTTTTGCCCGGTATGCGGGAATGGTACAATGGTACGAGTATACCGGCGTATTAGGGGGGAGCCTTTGGGTGCTTGCGGCCAATATCCTGGCCTTTTTCGCCTGGAAAGCCTATTCAGAGCGGGCTCCAAAGAAAATCTTTTACCGCCGTATCGGTGTTTTTGCGGCGGTGGTTCTACTGCCGATGGCCCTCTCGTGGGCGCTGACCCCGAAAAACTCCGCAGCCGGGGAAACGGTCGAGGCGATCGCCTTGCAGCCCAATATCGACCCGTATTCCGAAAAATTCACCGGCGCTACGGACCTGGGAATGGCGGAACTGCTGATGGAGATGAGCGATTCGCTGCTTACGCCCGGCGTCCGGCTTATCGCCGCGCCCGAAACCTACCTGGCTCAGTATAAGCAATTGCAAACAGGGCCGTTCTATCCCGTTTTCGACACCCTGCGGGCCTTCTCGCAGCGGCACGACAATTTGACGATCCTCACCGGCAGTTCTTTTGTCCGGTATATTTACGACCGGGATTCCGTTACGGCCACGGCTAACAAATCGCGCGGGTCGGAAGTGTGGTACGATGTATACAACAGCGCCGTGCAGGTGACCCCCGGCAGTTTCGACCGGTATGAAAAATCCAAACTGGTGCCCGGGGTCGAATGCTTCCCTTACCGGAGCGTGCTGGAAGGGATACTGGGCGATATCATGTTCGATATGGGAGGCATGACAGGTTCCAACGTGACCCAGGCGGAGCGATCGGTGTTCGTATCGCAGCAGGGGCGCATGCGTCTGGCGCCGATCATCTGCTACGAAGCCCTGTACGGGGATTTCGTCGCCGGCTATGTGCGCAACGGGGCCAACGTACTGTGCATCGTCACCAACGACGGCTGGTGGGGCAATACCGAAGGGCACCGGCAGATGCTCTGGATCGCCCGCTTGCGGGCGATAGAAACGCGCCTGCCTGTCATCCGATCGGCCAATACCGGGGTGTCGGCGTTCATCGCACCGGACGGGCGCATTACGGCGATCATTCCTTATGGGCAAAAGGGCGCCCTGAAAGGCACTTTGACGCTGACGGACCGGGAGCCGACCTTTTACGTGCGCCATGGGGATTACATCCCCCGGATCGCCGTGTGGATCGCCGCCCTGCTGTTCGTTTTTTCCTGGGTGCCTTTTCGAAGGAAAAAATAAAAGTGTTATCTTAGCCATCTCAACACAAAAAAGACGAAACTTATGGCAAAACTGGAACGAACCCTTACCATGATCAAACCCGATGCGGTGCGCAACGGGCACCTGGGTGTGATAATAGACAAGATAACATCGGCAGGATTTAAGATGATCGCCTTGAAAATGACACAGTTGTCCCGGCGTGATGCGGGGATATTCTACTCCGAACACGAGGGCAAACCCTTTTTCGAGGAACTGATCGAATATATGGTGAGCGGGCCTATCGTGGTGGCTATCGTCGAAAAAGAGAATTGCATCAAGGACTACCGCGCCTTTATCGGAGCGACCGACCCCAAGAAAGCGGCTCCCGGTACGATACGGGCCCTGTACGGCCGGGATATTTCGGAAAATACGATCCATGCTTCGGATTCGCCGGAATCCTCCGAGCGGGAATGCAAATTCCATTTTGCCGGCCGGGAAATATACGACGACGCCCGCCAGGGTGCTTTCTGACAGGTGGCGAAGGGTGTAAGCAGAAAAGAATAAATGGCTAAAGAGATCGTAAGGATATACCGGAACCAGGCGGAAGCGGCCGTAGGGACGCTCGTCAATGTGCTGGTGAACGGGGCTTACGCCGACAAGGAAATAGAATATGCGCTCAAGCGCGACCGCCGCCGCGGTGCGTCGGACCGGGCGTTCATCGCGTCTTCGGTGTACGGGATCGTACGCCGAAGACGGTTGTATATGTACGTCACGGGGCTGGATGAAGTAAAGGACGACCGGGACGTATGGCTTTTGCTGGGGGCGCATATCCTGCTTTCCGGCGGGACGCTGCCTCCCTGGGAGGAATTTTCGAAGATGGATTCCGAAAATGTGCGCGGCCTGTACGACCGGGCACAGTCTGTCCGTGCCGTGCGCGAAAGCATTCCCGACTGGTTGGACGAGGTGGGAGAAAAGGAACTTCCCGGCATGTGGGAGGCCGAATTGGCCGCCATGAACACGGAAGCCCCCGTCGTGCTGCGGGCCAACACACTGAAGGCCCCGGTGGATGCGGTAGCCAAAGTTTTGGAAAAAGAAAATATTGCCACCGTCCGGATCGACGGATGTCCCGAGGCGCTGGAACTCCCCCGCCGGGCGAACGTATTCGATACGAAGGCTTTCCGGGACGGCTGGTTCGAGGTGCAGGACGCTTCGTCGCAGCAGGTGGCGCGGCTGCTCGCCCCGGAACCCGGTATGCGGGTGGTGGACGCCTGTGCGGGTGCAGGCGGGAAAACGTTGCATTTGGCTGCCCTGATGCAGGGAAAAGGCACCATCGTCGCGATGGACGTATACGAAAAGAAATTGGAAGAATTGCGCCGCCGGGCTGCCCGGGCCGGGGCTTGCAACGTGGAAACACGCCTGATAGAAGGGACAAAAATCATCAAACGGCTTTATGATAAGGCCGACCGCCTGTTGCTCGACGTTCCCTGCTCGGGACTGGGGACCCTGCGGCGCAATCCGGATGCCAAGTGGAAATTGTCGCCCGACTTTCTGGAACGGGTGACGGCGCTCCAATACGAGATACTGTCTTCGTACAGCCGTATGGTAAAGGCCGGGGGACGGATGGTCTATTCCACCTGCTCCATACTTCCGCGCGAGAACACCGCCCAAGTGGAGCGGTTTCTCTCGGAAAACCGGAATTTCCGGCTCGTGGAACAGCACAGCCTGCTGAGCGGCCGGGACGGGTACGACGGGTTCTATATGGCCCTTCTGGAGCGTGCCGAATGAGAAAAGGAATTGAGAATATAACGAAAGGATTATGTTGCCTGAATACATAGACAGGTTTTTTACCAAATCGGGGCGGTATTTCCTCATGCTCCGCAAGGCCCTTGCCCGCCCCCAGAAAGCCCGGGTATTCGGTCGGCTGTACATGCGCGAAATAGACGACCTGGGATTCAATTCCATGGGGATCGTCGCCTTTATTTCATTTTTCGTCGGGGCGGTGGTCGCCCTGCAGATGGCGTTCAACCTGGAAGGGTCGGGCATGATCCCGAAATACTACGTGTCTTATGCGACACGGGAGGCGGTGATCCTCGAATTTTCCCCGACCATCATCGCCATCATCCTGTGCGGTAAGGTGGGCTCGTATATCGCGTCCAGCATCGGTACGATGCGGGTGACCGAACAGATCGAGGCGCTGGACGTGATGGGGGTCAATTCGATCAATTATCTGGTGCTGCCCAAGATTGCAGCCCTGCTTTCGTACATGCCGGTACTGATCATGACCAGTATGGTAATGGCCATATTCGGCGGATGGGTGGCGGTGATCACCTCCGGGGTGGCTACCACATCTGAATTCGTGTACGGGCTGCGTATGCCGTTCGATACTTTCTATATTGCCTACGCGATGATCAAGTCGGAAGTGTTCGCTTTCGTAATAGCTACGCTTCCGGCGTTCTTCGGATATTACATCAAAGGCGGTGCGCTGGAGGTCGGCAAGGCGTCCACCAATGCCGTGGTATGGAGCAGTATCGTGATCATCATCCTCAACTACGTACTCACCCAGACAATGCTCGGATAAGACAATGATAGAAGCCAGGGATATAAAAAAATCGTTCGACGGCACAGAAGTGCTCAAGGGCATCAGCGCTTCGTTCGAGAAAGGAAAGACCAACCTGATCATCGGACAGAGCGGGGCGGGGAAGACCGTATTCCTCAAAGCGCTTACCGGGTTGGTTAGGCCCGATTCGGGCGAGATATTCTACGATGGAGTGTCTTATGCGTCGATGAACGATGCGCAAAAGGAGAACCTGCGCCACGAGATAGGGATGGTATTCCAGGGCGGTGCCCTTTTCGACTCGATGACCGTCGGGGAAAACGTGATGTTCCCCCTGATGATGTTCTCGGACAAGAATATGGGCGAGATGGAAGACCGGGTCGACCGGGCCCTGCAGCGAGTCAATCTGGAGGGGTCGCAGAAAAAATACCCGTCCGAACTTTCCGGAGGGATGAAGAAACGCGTGGCTATCGCGCGCGGGATCATCATGAACCCGAAATACCTGTTCTGCGACGAACCCAACTCGGGACTGGACCCCAAGACGTCCATCGTGATAGACCGGCTGATCAGCGAGATCACCCACGAATACGGGATCACGACCATCATCAACACCCACGACATGAATTCCGTGATGGAGATCGGGCAAAAGATCGTTTTCCTCAAGGATGGGTACAAGGCCTGGGAAGGGTCTTCCGCGGAAATCCTGGCCACGGACAACGAGGCCATTCTCGATTTCGTGTACTCTTCCCCCATCCTGAAAGCCCTGAAAGAAAGCAAACGCCTCTAACATTCATCATATTCATGGAAGAAGGGGTCGTAAGGCTGGGGCGCGACGATTATGACCGGTTGGTCGGGCTGTGGGAGGCCTCGGTGCGGGCTACGCACCATTTCCTGCGGGAGCAGGACCTTCTCCGGATACGGACTCAGATGAAGATCGCTTACCTTCCGTCGGTGACCCTGTACGGGATCGAACAGGACGGGGAACTGGCCGCTTTTATGGGGATAGGGATCAAAAAGCTGGAAATGTTGTTCGTGCATCCCCAGTGGTGCGGGCACGGTCTCGGCAAACGGCTGGTACGCTGTGCGGTGGAGCGTTTCGGGGCCATACTGGTCGATGTGAACGAGCAGAATACCCATGCGGCCGAATTTTACCGGCGGATGGGCTTCCGGGAGATGTCCCGGGACGAGGCGGACGGGCACGGACGGCCTTATCCGATCCTGCATATGAGATGGCAGGACAGCGGCGAAGCCAAGCTCCCCGGATTTTGAGAAAAGGATTACCTTTGCAACTCGGTTTGAAATAGCAATAACGCCCCGGCGGGGCAAAAAGAACGAAAGAAATCATATGAAGTGTGGCATTGTGGGCCTGCCCAACGTAGGTAAATCGACGCTTTTCAACTGCCTTTCCAACGCGAAGGCACAGTCGGCTAATTTTCCTTTTTGTACCATAGAACCCAATATAGGCGTGGTGAACGTCCCCGATAAACGATTGGAAGTACTGGAAACCCTGGTGCACCCCGAACGGGTGGTGCCGGCTACGGTGGATATCGTGGACATCGCCGGGCTGGTGCGCGGGGCGTCCAAAGGCGAAGGACTGGGCAACCAGTTTCTGGCCAATATCCGGGAAACGAACGCGATCATCCATGTGCTGCGCTGTTTCGACGACGGCAACATTACCCACGTGGACGGCAGCATAGACCCGGTGCGCGACAAGCAGACTATCGATATGGAGCTTTGCCTGAAAGACCTCGAAACCTTGGGCAAACGACTTGATAAAGAACGCAAGGCCGCCAAAGTCGGTAACCGCGAAGCGATCGCCGCCGTGGCAATTCTCGAAAGAGTGGAAGCCGCCCTGGAAGATTGCCGTTCGGTGCGTTCGTTGCCGTTGACCGAGGACGAACGCGAGATCGTCGATCCTCTTCAGCTGTTGACCAACAAACCGATCCTCTATGTGTGCAACGTGGACGAGGCTTCGGCCGTAAACGGGAATAAATATGTGGAGGCCGTGCGCGAAGCGGTCAAGGACGAAGATGCCGAAGTGCTGGTTCTGGCTGCCGGCGCCGAAGCAGACATTACCGAGCTCGAGACCTACGAGGAACGCCAGATGTTCCTCTCGGAAATGGGCCTGGAAGAACCGGGAGTATCCCGGCTGATCCGTTCGGCTTACAAACTACTGAAGCTCCAGACTTATTTTACCGCCGGAGTGAAGGAAGTCCGTGCCTGGACGGTACACATAGGGGCGACTGCTCCGCAGGCCGCCGGGGTGATCCATACCGATTTTGAAAAAGGATTTATCCGGGCCGAGGTGATCAAATACGACGATTATGTAACCTTAGGTTCCGAAGTGAAAGTAAAAGAAGCCGGCAAAATGCATGTCGAAGGAAAGGAATATGTGGTGCAGGACGGCGATATCATGCATTTCCGGTTCAATGTGTAACTGCCTTAAGGCCGCATTCGAATGATGATACGACCGATACGATATACTCTGAGCCTGCTGCTGGTACTGTGTGCCTCTTTTTTGCACGCCCGGACGCCGCCGCCTTTGAAACTCTGGCCGGACGATCCGGCAAAGGCCGGGGCGGAAGTTTTCATATATCGTCCGGCAAGTACGAATAAACCCGCTGCAGCCGTGGTAGTATGCCCCGGCGGCGCATACCAGGGATTGGCAATCGGCTATGAAGGCCATGATGCTGCCCGGTGGTTTGCCGCTCAGGGATTGGTCGCGCTGGTGTTGAAATACCGGATGCCGGAAGGAAATTGTCGAATCCCGCTGGAAGACGCCGTGCAAGCCCTTGCCTTAGTGCGGGAAAACGCAGAGGCCTGGGGCGTGGATACTGCACGCATAGGCATCGCCGGCTTTTCGGCCGGGGGGCATCTGGCCGCTACGGCCAGTACACTGGCTCCGGAAAAATCCCGTCCCGATTTTACGATCCTGTTTTACCCGGTGATAAACATGACGGATGATACGGTGACCCACCGTATTTCCCGTGCTAAATTGTTGGGAAAGGATACGGACGATGAAAACTTGCGGGCCCGCTATTCGCTCGAAAGGCAGGTGGACGGGCATACGCCCCCGACATTGCTGCTGCTCAGCGACGACGATACGGGTGTCCCGCCGGAAAACAGCCTGAGGTATTACCGGGCACTCAAATCACACGGAGTTCCGGCGGCGATGTATATATTCCCTTCCGGGGAGCACGGGTGGGGGTTCAAGCCTGATTTTGCCTACCACTCCCAAATGAAAGAACTCGTCGGCCGTTGGCTGAAAGAAACGGGCATTACCGATCAATTAACAGGCCGATAGATATTGTCATGAATACCTGGAAAAAAACATTTGCCCTTATCGTTTTGGGATCGTTGCCCGGTTTTCTGGCCGGCCAGCAGCGACCTCCGGTTGAGATGTATTTTGCCGGGGATATCATGCAGCACGATCCGCAATTGGTTGCTGCCCGGGTGGACAGCAGTCAGTACGATTATACCGAGTGTTTCCAATATGCTGTCTCTTATACACATCTGACGCTGCCGACGATACTCCTTGTGTAGA
>CALJDR010000044.1 GCA_938023515.1 uncultured Flavobacteriales bacterium | reverse complement strand
TAGGGTTTATTTCTCGCCGTTGGCCTTGCGGAGTTCGTCCAGGATCTCGCCCAGGAGTTTTTCTTCCGTCGAAGGTTCGGGCGCTGCAGTCGGTTCGGGCGCAGCCTCTTCCTCTTTCTTTTTTTCCAGCAGTTCGGCCGAAGCTTTGAGTTTGTTGATCACTTTCAGCACCAGGAAGATCGAGAAAGCGATGATGAAAAATTCAAGGGTCACCTGTATCAGTTCCCCGTAGCCTACCGATACCAGCGGTGTTCCTGTTTCGGGATTGGCTTTCTGGATAACCCAGGCCATCTGTGAAAAGTCCATTCCCCCTGTAAGGTAGCCCACCAGCGGCATGATGATGTTGCCCACCACCGAATTGACGATCTTTCCGAAAGCGGCACCGATCACTACGCCGACCGCCATATCTATCACGTTGCCGCGGCTGATGAACGTTTTAAATTCCTGAATAAAGCTCATAGTATTTCGATTGTTTAATGGTTATTTGTCGTCTCCGAGTCCGTAACGGCGTTTTAGAATGCTGTATGCCAAGTATGTCAACCCGCCGTATAGCAGAACAAGCGCCCACAGGGAGAGGTATTCGAAGCGTACGTCCGACAGGTCCGCCCCCATGGTGTTTATCTTGATAAAACCTTGCACACCGCTGGTCGAAGGTACGAACCATCCGACAAATTTCCAAATGCCCGGCACAGCCGCCGCCGGCCACGACACGCCGGATATGAACAAGAACGGCACGGAAGTGAATACGAAGGCCGGCATACACGACTCCCGGGTGTGGAGCGCCGTGGAAAGGAACATCGAAAAAAAGGTGCAGGCCAAAAGGAATGGGGCCAGGAACAGAATCTTGGTGCCTACGTCCCCGATACGGGGGATGGAGAAAATGCCCGGCACGACTTCTATCATATAGGTGGCGATGGCCGTATAAAGGATCATGTAGGCGGCGCAGCGGCCCAGCATGGAAACTCCCACGTTCCCCCGGACTGAAGTGATGATCTGCCGCATATCGTGCTGCTGACGGGCGGTGCCGGTGGTCATCCCGATGCCCAACAGCATTGTCTGCTGCAGGATGATGATCAATATAGCGGGGATCAGGAAGGCGGCGAACCCCGAATGAATGTTGAACAGGACGGTCCACTCGTTTTCCACCGGCATGGAGCTTGTCCGGGCTTCCTGGCGCGACAGCCCATCGAGCTGTTTCAGCTGCAGTTCGCGGCCTACCTCCAGTGAAACGTCCGTCAGGGTGCTGAGCATGGCTTTGTAATACAGCAAACTGCTCATATCGCAGTAGAGCGACACATAGGCTTTATTTCCGCGCACGGTGTTCTTCTCGAAATCCGCCGGGATATAGACGATACCGAATGCTTTCCGGCGGGCTAAAAGTTCCTGCGCCTCTTTCATGTCGGCGGCTCGGTAGGCGATCTTCAGGTCCGGCGAGGCATCTGCCCGGCGGATGAAATCGCGGCTAAGCGGTGAGGAGGCATGGTCTACCACCACCACAGGGACGTCCCGTACGGTTTCGTTGTTATAAATGAACGTGTACAGCAGCGGGTAGGCCAGCGGCAGCAGGAAAATGAACGTCATCACCCCGATATCGCCGAATATGGTGCGCATTTCCCGGCAGGCACATTGGTAAACGTCCTGCAAAAAGTTCATCGCCGTATTTCCTTTTTTCATTTCCATCGTTACAGGCGGTATTTAGCGTGTTTCAGGGCATGGCGCAAACGGCCTAATAAGGGGAGCGGTAGCAGGCAGAACCCTGCCAGCCAGGCCAATTGCCCGGCAGAATAGGTGAGCGGCAGTCCGTTGAGTGCTTGATCCACATAGACGAGAAAATAATGCCTCAGGGGAAACAGATTGCTCAGGCTCTGGAGCATCGGATGCATGGCCTCTACCGGAAAAGTAAATCCCGATATGGAAAAGGAGATCACGCCCCACAGGCTGGCGAAACTGATGCCCAGGCGGAAATCGGGCAGCAGGCTGATCATCGCTATACCCAAGGCTTGTGCCGACAGAACGAATAACAGCATCAATAACAACATCGGGAGGATGCCGGAGTTGTGCGGAAAATCCATGATGCCATACATCACTGTCAGGATAGCAGCACCCATGGCGTAGAAGATAACGGTGTGTGGCAGTAGTTTTCCCGCCAGGGCGATGGACATCGAGCCTTTGGACATTTCCAACAGCCGGCGGCTGCCCCCGTATTTTATTTCGGTGCCGATGCTGTACACTGTCGTAATGAAGATAATGAGCCCCAGTACGCCGGGCAGCAGTACGTTGGACAAATAGACCGAATAATTGAGCCAGGGGTTGCCCAGCGGGTGGGTGTCTATCGCGATCGGCTGCACGGAGGTGAGCACCTCGGTATCTGTTTTGCCTTTGGCCTGCCCGACCTGAAGCTGTGCCGCGCCGGAGGTCAGCACCGACATGGTGCGCAGGTCGCGGTAAAGCAGCGACCCGGCGATGAGGTAGGCGTTGTTCGTGTAATAGGTGATCTTCGGCTGGCGGTTTGTGCTGATGTCGTGGGAAAACCCTTCGGGAATGACCAGCACGGCGTAGATATCCCCCTGTTGCACCATTTTGCGTGCCCGGTGGAAATCCGGGGTGACGAGCTTTACTTCGCTTTGCTCGAAAGCGTCGATCTGGCGGGTGATATTCCGCGAAACGGTGCTCCCGTCCATGTCCACTACGGCAATGGGGAGTCTTTTGGGCAGCCCTTCGTTCATTAGCGAAAGGAAGAACGCCGCACATAAAACGGGAGCTATCACCATCGAGAGCAGGTATATCCTGTCTTTGGTGATAATGCCCGTTTCCCGTCGTGCTATCGCGCCGATCTCGTGCACGGTTTCCCGGATGCTTTTCATGGTCTTGTTATTTCTTTTTATAAGGTTCTATTCCTGGATTGTTCCCTTATTCCCTTTCTTTTTCTGTACTTTTCTTTTGTCATCCACACAAAAGAAAAGTACCAAAAGAAAAAGTCTCCCTGTCGTTTTGCTGTTTCGCCATCCGGAAGACGGGAAACGGCGGCCTGCGAAACTTGTCCGCCTTAAAGGCGGACTTCGGACATTCTCGCCCGTATTTCCGTTCCCCGTCTTCCTACTGCCGGCAAAACGAACGGGATCCAGAGGCCTGGGCTGTACGATTTTTATACTTTCGCTGTAAAAATCGTATTTACCTGAAGGCATCTGACCGGGACTGCGTTTGCGAGTGAGCAGCGGCAAAAAGGCCGGAACACGAAACCCGGTGCTTCGAGGCCTTTTTGCCGCGTAAAGGAGCGACACAAACCATTGTCCCGGCAAAGGCTGTTTTCTTTGTAACTTTCTTTTGAGCCAGCAAAAGAAAGTTAATACAAAGAGTGAGGAATAATCCAGCCTTTACTTAAGGCTCTTCCTTTCCAATAGTACCGTCATCCCCGCCCGCAGGTCGGACACTTTTTCCAAAGGCCGCGCCCTCACCTCGAAAGTCTTGATGTCGAACTGGCCGTTGGTCTTGGTGGCCTTCCAGGCGGCATACGTGCCCAGGTCTTTCAGGTAAGTGACCTTCAGTCGTATTTCCCGGTTGTCTAACGCCGGTATCCGGGCGGAGAATTCCGTGCCCATTTTCAGTTTGCCCAACTCGTCCTCCCGCACGCTGAACGATACCCAGATGTTGTCCGTATCCAGAATGTTCATCACCGGAGCTCCTGTGCCTACCAGTTCGCCGCGCAGGGGGAATATTTCCGATACCTCGCCGTCTATCGGGCTGATGAGTACCGATTCGGCGATATAAGAGTCGATCTCCTTCATTGCCCCGGCGGCGCGTTCCACCATAGCGGCAGCGGCTTCGCGGTCTTCTTTCTCGGCTCCGTTGACGGCCATTTGATACTGCGAGCGGGCTGCCTGTTCGCTGGCCTGCATCGCTTTGTAGTTGGCCAGTGCCTCATCGCGTTTCTGGGCCGATACGACGCCCTCGGCAAAAAGGTTCTCCATCCGCCGGTACGATTTCTCGGCGATATCTTCCCCGGCCCGGGCTTTCTGCCAGACCTGATAAGCAGCCGTGATTTGCTCGCTCCGGGTGCCTTTGACCGCTTTTTTGTTCTGCGCTTCGGCGGCGCTCAGAGCGGCCTGTGCCTGTGCTTTTTTAGCTTCCAGATCCGGAATATAGAGCCTGCCCAGGGTATCCCCCTGTTTTACGGTCTGCCCTTCCTTTACCAAGATGCTTTCGATACGGCCCGGCACTTTGCTGGAGATGCGCACCTGGTCGGCATCGGCCTGCCCTTGGATGTAGGGGTCTTTGGGGCGCAGGAACAGCACCCCGGCTAAGGCTACCAGCACGATCACCGTCAGGGTGACGATAAAGCCGGTGACCATGCTTTTCTCGTTGCTTTTTTCGCTTGCGGATTTTTTGTTTTCCATTTTTATCTCGTCTGTTTTATTTCGTTTTTTCGGTCGGCGTATCGGTATATTCCCCGGTGAGGCGTCCCGTAGCGTTCAGCAGGTAGACGTCGGCCATGACCAAATCGATCTGCGCGTCTATATGCTGCGAATTGGCTGAAAGCCATGCGGTCTGGGCTTCGAACACGTTAGTGAGGGTGGCTACCCCTTCGCGGTAGGAAAGTTGGGCGTAGCGCAGGTTCTCCTGGGCTTTTTCCAGGTTGGAGGCGGCCATGTCGGCTTTTTTGCGGGCCGCGTTGCGGTAGAAAGAGCTTTGGTTTATCTGTAATTCCACCTTTTCTTTTGCGTCATCCAATTCCAGGCGGGCTATGTCGGTCTCTGCGCGGGCCACTTTCATCTTATGCCCGCGTTCGTTCCAGCTGAATACGGGGACTTTCAGCATCACCCCTACGTTGAACATGCCTTTGGGCGACAGGGAAAAGCCGTCGTACAGATTGGGCGAAGTGAGGATATATCCGCCGGTAAGGGCCAGAGAGGGCAGGTATTCCGACCGCACAATGTTCTGCTTTTCGCGCAGCATATCTACGGCCAGGGACAGGCTCTGTATCTCCTTGCGGTTTTCCACCGACTGCGGGATATTCACCGGGGCGGCGCTCCGGCTGTCGTTCCCTACGGAAATGCTGTCCGCCAGCGCGAAATCCCCGCTGATGGGCAGCCCGCAGATCATGGCCAGGTTCATTTTGGAAAGGGTCAGGCCATCCTCCACCTGGGTGAGGGTCATCCGGGCTTCGTTCAGGCGCACTTCCACCGACAATTCATCCGAACGGGTGGCGACTCCTTCGCGTTTCATCGCGTTCACGTCTTTTTCCAGCCGTTCGAGCAGTGCCAGATAACTGTCGGCCAGTTTCTTTTTATGCATCAGGGAGACGATGCCCCAGTACGCTTCGTCGGTGGAGAGGATCACCTGGGAGGCTTTGGCGTCTTTCTGCGAGACGGCCAGCGATTCGGCGAAACGGGAAATCCGGTTGTACGCCCGGATCTTTCCGCCCATATAGACCGGCTGGGTCAGGGTGACGGCTCCGGCGAACACATTATGGGTATTGAACGTCAGCTCGTCTTTCGGAATGGTAGTATATTGTTTCCAGAGGATCTTTTCCGGGTTTGTCCGCGGGTCGAACGGCTGTCCGGCGGCATCCAATGGTACTTGCTGCCCGTTGACGGTGGTGAATGGGTTGTTCACCTGGTCCGGGGTGAATGTAAAGCTCCCGTCCGGGGCCATAGAACCAATGGGCAGCATCATGTCGTGCGCGATGAGCGACGTTTCGCGGCTGTTGTACAGGTAAGCGCCGCTGGCCGAGATGGATGGCAGGTTCTTGGTGAAAGCCGCTTTGCGTTCCTCGGTGGCCTGCAGGAGTTTCTGGCTCATGATGCCCATCTGTTTGTTGTTCTCCAGAGCCATCCGCCGGCATTGCTCCAGCGAAAAGACCTGTTGGGCGGTAAGGAATGGGGAAATTGCCAGCCATACGGCGGCCAGTAGGTATATCCGGGTCCTCATTTTTCAATTGATTTAATGATGTTGTCGGCGTATGTGTCCCTGCGTGCCATGATGATACGGGTGAAATTTTCCTGGTCCACATCGAATATCTTCTGCCACAGCGGATGGGTGAGGAACGGGTATACGCACAGGGATTCCATCGCGACGAACAGTTCCATGACGCTCACCCGGCGGATGGTTCCGCGCTGGGCTTCCTCGTCCAGTTGCTGTTGGAAAGTCCCGATATGTCCGAGGATATATTCTTTGTGGCCGGAAAAACGCCCGCTGCGCGCGGGCCGTTGGGTCACTTCGTTGAAGATGAAGTTCGGCAGCCGGGGTTCTGCGGACAGCGTGTCCAGATAGATATCGACGATCGTGCGGATCTTGGCAAAAATGTCCCGCCCGGAGGAGATCACCTCGAATATCCGGCCGTACATCCGGTTAAAAACATCGTTGAACACGATGTCGAACAGGTTGTCCTTACTGCGGTAGTAGTAGTGCAGCATGGAGATATTAATGCCGGCCCCGGCAGCGATCTCGCGCATGGTGGCCCCGTCGTAACCCTTCTCCACAAATACGTTCCGGGCGGATTCGGCGATATTTTTTTCTACGTTCCCATTGTTTTCCATCGGCGTTAATCGGTGGGTTTAATCAAATAATTTAATCAAATGATTGACAAAGGTAATTGCCTTTCTGTTTCCGGCAAAGAAGGAGAGAAAATTTAACATACCGGATTTTTAAAAATGTAACGGATATGGGCTTTTAAATTAAAATACCGGCGGATGTGGCGCAAAAAAGATATATCGCGTATCTTTACGGCTTTAAATCTTTACCTGAAAGACAGATGGGTGTATCCGCAGCCTTAAAGAAATACGCAGTGTTCTCTTCTTTTTCCGCCGGCCTGTTGGCTGTGGCGGCCGCTTTTTCCGCCGTTTCGTGCGACCGGCCCGAACCCGCGCCCAGCGACGAGGTGTTCCGATACAATGAAGTGGGGAATCTCCTTTCCCTCGATCCGGCGTTCGCCCGCCTACAATCCGGGGTATGGGCCTGCCGGCAGGTGTTCTCGGGTTTGGTAAAACTGGACGAGAAAGCCCATGTCGTACCCGAGATCGCCAAACGTTGGGAAATATCGCCCGACGGACTGGACTATACTTTTGTCCTGCGGGATGACGTTTATTTTCATAAGAGTGAAGCATTCCTGCCTGAACATCCCGATAGTACCCGCGCCGTGAATGCGGCCGATTTCGCCTATTCGCTGGGGCGGCTTACCGATACGAAGGTTACCTCTCCGGGCGCGTGGACGATGAATTACGTGGAAAATATCGAGGCGGTCAACGATTCGACCCTGCATATCCGTCTGAAAGAGGCTTTCCCGGCGTTTTTGAGCCTGCTCACGATGCCTTATTGCATGGTCGTTCCACAGGAAGCGGTCGATTACCTGGGCGAGGACTTTCGCACCCGGCCCGTGGGCACGGGGGCATTTTACGTGAAATACTGGAGCGAAGGCAATATGCTGGTGCTGCGCCGCAACCCGAACTTTTTCGAGTTCGACGACCAGGGCCACCGGCTGCCGTACCTCGAAGCGATCAATATCACTTTCCTGCCGGATAAACAGGCTGCCTTCATGGAATTCTTGATGGGCAACCTCGATTTCATATCCGGGCTCGACCCTGGCTATGCGGACGAGGTACTCACTTCGGACGGGAAACTGAAAGAGAAATTCGAAGGGCAGATCGCGATGATGACCATGCCTTACCTCAATACCGAATACCTGGGTGTCAAGATGGACCTTCCGGCCGACAATCCTCTTTCGGACCTGCGTATCCGCCAGGCGCTCAACCACGGTTTCGACCGCCGCAAGATGATGCTCTACCTCCGGAAGAACATCGGTATTCCGGCTACCGGGGGCATCATTCCCCTGGGACTGGACGGCACACTGGCCTCGGACAGCACCAATCTGTACGATCCGGAACTCTCCCTCAAACTGATCGAGGATTATAAAAAGGACAAAGGACCGGTAAAACCGTTCGTGCTGCAGGTGAATTCCGATTACCGCGATCTGTGCGAATATATCCAGTCCGAATGGCAGCGTTTGGGATTGCCGGTGAGCGTGGAGGTCATCCAGACGGCCAGCCTGCGCCAGGCGATGGCTACCGGCAAGACGGATTTTTTTCGGGCAAGCTGGGTGGGGGACTATCCCGACGGGGAAAACTATTTATCCCTTTTCTATGGGCCGAACGAAAGCCCGAAGGGGCCTAATTATACGCATTACAGCAATCCGGCATTCGACCACCTGTACCAGAGGGCTGTCCATACCCTCGATCCGGCCGTACGGACGGAACTTTACCGGCAGGCCGATGCGCTGGCCATGGAGGACGTACCGGTCATCGTGCTGTACTATGACCAGGTCATTCGGTTCTATAATCCCCGCCTGGAGAATTTTACCAGCAACATCACCACCAACAATCTCGATCTGCGGGCTGTGAAAAAAGACTGACCGCACAGGCGGACAGTTTCGCATATTTGATTACATTTGTTCCCTGATACCAATCGAATACCAAAAAACAGAACATGCTTAGGATTTCGGGCAAAATTTGTGTGGCAGCCGTATGCGTGCTGTTGGCGGCCGGTTGCTCCGGCGGGAAAACTTTCAAAGTGAAAGGAACCATAGACGGGGCCAAGAATGGCGTGCTTTACCTTCAGAAAGAGGCGGATGGGCGTTACGTGAACCTGGACTCCCTTGAAATGGGTAAAAACGGCCGTTTTGAACTTTCGGCTCCGGTGGAAGACCCTCAAATGTATTACCTGGCATTCGGTAAAGCGGAACCCGCTGTTTCTTTCTTCGCGCAAGGCGGGGAAATCACAATCGATGCCCATATAGATAGTTTGGGACAGGCGCGGATCAAAGGCGGTAAAGATCAGGAGCTTTATGCCGAATTCATGAATTATATGCGGGATTTTGCGACCAAGAAAAACAATATCTACCTCGATATCTTACGCTCCAATGCGGTGGACGGCGATAAAGATTCTGTAGCCGTATATACGGCGATGTACGAGTCGCTCGAGCGCCGTCAGTTGCAGTTCGTGGCCAATTTTGCCATAACCCATCCTGACAGTTACCTCTCTCCGCTATTGGCTTATACATTCCTGAATAAAGGATATTCACCGCTTCTCGACACTATTGCGGCCAAATTGTCGCCGGATGTGATGAATTCCAGGTATGGGAAAGAATTTTCCGGATTCGTAACCAATGCGAAAAGCACGCTCGTCGGGATGAGTGCCCCGGATTTCGAACTGATCAAGGATTCCGCGGCCTATAGTCCGAAAACTTTCGCAGGGAAAAACCTGTTCGTAGTGGCCTGGACGTCCGGCAACCAGCAGAACATCGATTTTCTGTCTGCGTTGAAACAGGTATATGAAAAATGGCACGATAAAGGATTGGAAGTGCTATCTTCCAATATCGGCGGCAGTGACGAAGAATATGGATACGATATTTATTCGCTGAACCTGCCCTGGATCGAGGTTCGGGACGCACGGGGAGTAAAGAACG
>CALJDR010000043.1 GCA_938023515.1 uncultured Flavobacteriales bacterium | reverse complement strand
CGAGATGACGTCGAGTCTCGTGGGCTCGGAGATGTGTATAAGAGACAGCCCGAGCGGCGTCCCATGCTTCCGAGCAATATACCGGTAAGCAAAGCATCTGCCGCAGAAGACTTGCGCCCGCCGCCGCCATTTCCTTCGCCGCCGCCGTTATTTCCTTTTTTCGACGAGAAAGCCGCGATCATCACCACTACGAATATAATGATAGGCAGCAGGATCAACAGGGAATTCCCTTCGCCGTCGCTTTTCGGATCGGCTTTGAATTCTCCCGTGAGCACTTGGAATATCCCGTCCACGCCCGCATCGATCCCGGCGTAATAATCGCCTTTTCGGAATTCGGGCAGGATACGGGTCTCGATAATACGGCGCGTCATCGCATCGGTGAGCGAGCCTTCCGTGCCGTAACCGGTAGCGATAAATATCTTGCGGTCGTTCGGGCTGACCAACACGAAAATCCCGTTGTCTTTCCCTTTCTGGCCGATACCCCATTTGTGCGCCCATTCGATGGCCGTCATGCCGATATCCCCGCCGCAGAGATCTTTAGTGGAGGCCACTACGATCTGTGTGGACGTAGTATCGGAATAAGCGATCAGCTTACGTTCCAGTGCCTCTTTCTGGGCCGGGGAAAAGATCCCCGCATAGTCGTACACCGATGTCTGGAAGGACGGCTTTTCAGGGATACAGCCCGCCTGGGCATACGCCGCCGGGGCAGCCATGCACATCACTGCGGCCAGCGCAAAAGCCTTAAATACGTCCTTTAGAAATCTCATCGGGTAATTCGTTTATATCGTCCTGTTGGTATGGGAAAAAGGTGCGGAGCTTTTCGCCCACCTGCTCGATCGCCTCGCAAAGCCCCTTGGAGACATCTCCCCGGCGGGCGGCGCGGACTATCAAGGCATATTCTTCATCCCAGAAACCATGCGGAACCGCTTCGTAAATCCCCTGCCCGCCCCAGATGGCCAGGCGGTGATGGCGGATATCGAGGTAGAACAATACACCATTCCCCTGGGCCGTAGCCGTCATTCCCAACGCATTGAACACTTCGGCGGCACGGCGCAATACTTCCACGCGCAGGTCGCCTTCTTCGACGTGCACACGCACCTCCCCGGAAGTCGCCTTTTCGGCCTTCCGGATGGATTCGACTATCGCAGCCTCCTGTTCGGGGGTAAAAAACTGTTCGACCGTTTGGCTATACATGAAAGGAATACTTCTTTATCGTTAGAATTCCACTTTCGGGGCCGCCGAAGCGCCTTCGTCCGCCTGGAAGAGAGCTGCCTTTTCAAAGCCGAACATCCCGGCTATTGCGTTCGAAGGGAACTTCATGATATAAGCATTGTACACGGAAGCCGCCTCGTTGAAGCGCTGGCGTGCTACCGCGATCCGGTTTTCCGTACCTTCCAGCTGGCTTTGCAATTCCTGGAAACTCTGGTTGGCCTTCAGGTCGGGATAGCGCTCCACCACCACCATCAGGCGGCCGAGCGCCTGGGAAAGTTCTCCCTGTGCCGACTGGTATTTTTCCAAAGCGGCCGGAGTCAGGTTGGTGGGGTCTATCGTAGTCTGGGTCGCTTTGGCACGGGCGTCCACCACATCGGTAAGGGTTTTCTGCTCGAAATCGGCATATCCTTTGACTGTCGACACCAGATTGGGGATCAGGTCGCTGCGGCGCTGGTACTGCGCCTGGACATCGGCCCATACTTTTTCATACCCGTTCTGTCCCGAACGGAGTTCCACCATCGTATTGTAACGGCCCACCAGCCAGAAACCGGTAATGACCACCACCAGAACGACCGCCGCTACGGCGATCAGACAACCTTTGTTTTTCATATTCTTTTTTGTTTTGTTATTTTCGTTTTACGATCGTCGGCGCACAAAGCGCATATATATTGCGAATGTACGAAAACGACCGAACGATCAGGTTAAGAAATATTTAAATTTCCGGCGTCATACCCGGAAAACATCTTTCACCGTAGCCTGGGTGGCCCGGGATATCTCTTCCATGTCCACTCCGAAAAGGCCGGCCAGAAAAGCGGCGATATCCGGAATGTACGAACTTTCGTTGCGCTTGCCCCGGTAAGGCACCGGCGAAAGGTAGGGGGCATCCGTTTCCAGCACGATCCTGTCGTATCCCACCTGCTGCAGCACATCTTTCAGTGGATTATTTTTATAGGTCACCGTCCCTCCGACTCCGAGCGCCATCCCGGCGTCCAGCACCCGGCTGGCGTCTTCGTACGTGCCGCTGAAACAGTGCATCACACCCTTGACACCGGGATGCGCTTCGATAATCTCCAACGTCGGGGCCATCGCTTCCCGGCAGTGGACGGATACCGGCAGGTCGTATTTCCGGGCCAAGTCGAGCTGGTACCCGAAGGCCTCGCGCTGTTCTTTCTCAAAAGTCTTGTCCCAGTAAAGGTCCATTCCGATCTCGCCGACTCCGATGTAACCGCCTTTTTCCAATTCTTTGGCGACGAATTCCTTTTCGGATGTGAGGTTGTCCGCCGTGATACTGGTGGGATGCACCCCGACCATGCAGGCGAAACATTCCGGGTATCGGGCCTGCAAAGCGAGCAGCGCTCCCAGGGACGCGCTGTCCTCGTTGGGCAAAAGCATTTTGCGTACCCCGAAAGCCAGCGCCCGGGTCACCACATCGTTTATATCAGCTTCGAATACCGGATCGTAAAGGTGTGTATGGGTATCGGTAAAATCCATTTTTTTCTTTTGTACAAAGGTACGCAAAAAAGGGGCAGGCGGGTGCGCAGAATGCGCACCCGCCTGCCCCCGCCCGGGAAAGGCTACATATCGTCCCGGGGAACGATCTTCATATCCTTGGCATATTTATCGCGGGGGACAATGCCGCTTTTGAGGGTATAGTCGGCGAACTGGTCTTCGTCTTTCACTTCCTTTTTCAAGGCGTACAGCCTATCCGTCAGTTCTTTCTGCACCTTGGCATATTTCGGGTTGCCGTACAGGTTCACTAATTCATTCGGGTCGCTCTTCAGGTCGAAAAGTTCCCAATGGTTCAGCCGCCAGAAATAGATCAGTTTGTACCGGTCGGTGCGTATCCCGTAATGGGCTGGCGTGCCGTGTTCGTTCGGATCGTGATAATAGCGGTAGTAAAAATCTTTGCACCAGTCTTTCGGGGTCTTGCCTTTCAGGATCGGGACAAAACTACGGCCCTGCATATCGGCCGGAATATCCACACCCGCCATATCCAGGAACGTCTCGGCAAAATCGACGTTGGTTACGATCTCCTCGCTGCGCGTCCCGCCTTTCACGACGCCCGGCCAGCGGATGATGAAAGGCATCCGGATGCTCTCCTCGTACATATACCGCTTGTCGAAAAGACCATGCTCGCCCAGGAAAAAGCCCTGGTCGGACGAATAGATGACGATCGTATTCTTGTCCAGCCCTGTTTTTTCCAGATAGTCGAGTATCTCCCCGATACTTTCGTCCACCGCTTCCACACAGGCCAGGTAATCCTGCATATAGCGGTTGTACTTATATTGAATCAGGGCACGCCCGCGGAGCGTATCGCCGTCCACGACCAACACCTGCGGGGAGGTGGCGAGCCATTTGGCCAGCGAGTCGGCCGGAAGCCCCGGAGGCGGGGTCAGTTTGAGGTCGTTGCGGGTGAACGAGTTGGAGATAGCCATCTTATTGTCCTTCAGGGCAGCCTCACGGGTCGCGTAATCGTCCCAGAACGTTTCAGGAATGGGGAACGTCCTGCCTTTGTATTTCTCGCGCAGGTCCGGGCGCGGCTGGAACGGACGGTGCGGGGCCTTGTGCTGGCTCATGACAAAGAAAGGTTTGTCCTTCGGGGCGTTCCCGATGAATTCTATCGTCTTGTCGGCCACCAGATTGGTCGCATAGCCCCCTTTGTAGCGCGTACCGCCCTCCTCGGTGTACATGATGGGGTCGTAATAGAGTCCCTGACCGGGGAATATCTCCCAGTAGTCGAATCCGGTCGGATCGGACGTGAGGTGCCATTTCCCGATCATCGCCGTGGAATAACCCGCCTGCTGCAACAGCTTGGGGAACGTCTGCTGCGAGCCGTCGAATTCGTTGAAAACAGGCACTCCGTTCAGGTGGCTGTATTTTCCGGTAAGCACCGTCGCCCGCGAGGGGGTCGAAATGGAGTTGGTAGCGAAACAGTTGTCGAACACCATTCCTTCTTCGGCCATACGGTCCATATTGGGTGTACGGGTCAGGTTTTTGTTGTACGCCGAAATAGCGTTGGCGGAATGGTCGTCCGTGAAAATAAAGATCACGTTCGGCCGCTCCTGTGGCTGTGCCGCCTGCTGGGCGTGTGCCTGTCCCAGGGGCAAAAGGCCCGCGGTGCACAGCGAAAGCTGTTTGATTTTATTCATAATGCAGTCATTTGGTTACCGGGAGTCTAAAGTACAGTTTTTTCCGATAGGATTCTTACGGATAATACGTAATTTAGCCCCGATACCATAATTTTCACAAATCCGTTGGCAGAAGACATATTTTACCCCTTTTCCTCGCCCCTGTACCTGGTCGCCAAACCCGCTTCCGGCAGGTGCAATATGCGCTGCGATTACTGCTACTACCTGGAAAAGGACGGCTACTACCCGGCGGGACGGCGGGTGATGGACCCGGCAATGCTGGAAAAGTTCGTATCGGGATTTATCGCCTCGCAAAATACCCCCGACGTGCTGTTCAACTGGCACGGCGGCGAAGCCCTGCTGTGCGGCATCGATTTCTTCAAGACTGCCCTCGAATTACAGAAAAAATACGGAAAAGGACACCGTATCATCAATACCATCCAGACCAACGGGACGCTGCTCAACGGGCCGTGGTGCGATTTTTTCCGGGAACACGGGTTTCTGGTAGGCATTTCGCTGGACGGCCCCGAAGATTGCCACGACCGCTACCGCAAAACGGCAGGCGGGGGCAAATCTTTCCAGTCGGTCATGCGGGGACTCGAGCGGCTGAAATCGCACCGGGTAGAATTCAATATCCTCTGCGCGGTGAACGACTATAATGCCCGCCGGCCCTTGGAAACCTACGAGTTTTTCAAAAGTACCGGCGCCCGGTTCGTACAGTTCACCCCGGTGGTGGAACGGATATCCGGGGACGGGCGGCTGCTCTCCGGAGATGAACCGGGGGACGCGCTGACCCCTTGGAGCGTTAGCCCGAAAGACTGGGGGCAGTTCCTGACGGATATTTTCTTCCGGTGGGTGAAGAACGATGTGGGAGATTTCTTTGTCAATATCTTCGACGCGACGCTGGCCGGATATGTGGGCGCCGACCCGGGAAACTGCTATTTCGCTAAAAAGTGCGGGCATGCCCTGGCCCTGGAATACAACGGGGATGTCTATTCGTGCGACCATTTCGTATTTCCCCAATACCTGCTGGGGAATATGAACGATACCCCGCTGCGCGCCCTTTCCGAATCCCCCGCTCAAAAGGCGTTCGGCCTGTCTCTTATACACATCTCCGAGCCCACGAGACTCGACGTCATCT
>CALJDR010000042.1 GCA_938023515.1 uncultured Flavobacteriales bacterium | reverse complement strand
AAAATGGCAGGCGGGACACACAACCCAGCGCCTTTTTCGTGAAGCCTGCTATCGCATCTTCCAGTTCCTTATCTGCTCCGGCTCGGATATACAGCGTACGGACGGCCTCTATTTTTTCGCTTTCGGCAGAAATGGAAAAAGCTTTTTCGAATTCTTCTTCCGAAACTTTCTCCCGGGCGATGATATAAAGGAATGTCTTTTTCCCTTCGAGTATATCCCCGCCTATCCGCTTGCCGAACGTATCCTGATTGCCGAACGTATCCAGATAATCATCCGTAAGCTGGAAGGCCAGCCCGATATTGATCCCGAAATCATACAGCACTTCGAGTTCTTCCTCCGAAGCCCCGGCCACGATTCCCCCTATTTTAAGGGCGCCGGCTATCAGCACAGCCGTCTTGAGCCGAATCATCCCGATGTATTGTCCCAGGCTTACGCGATCCTCTTTTTCATAATCCATATCGAGTTGCTGTCCTTCACAGACCAGCCGGGCCACTTTATTAAAGGCCAATACAATACGCCGAAAGTCGTCCCCCGTGTAATTCTCAAACAGTTCGTAAGCCTGTATCATCATCACATCGCCCGAAAGAATCGCCGTATTCTCATCCCAGCGGCAGTGTACGGTCTGATGCCCGCGGCGCAGCGGAGCGCGGTCCATAATATCGTCGTGTACCAGGGAAAAATTGTGAAACACCTCGATCGCCAGAGCGGCCGGGAGTGCTTTTTTTACCGGACATCCGAAACTGTCGGCGGCCAACAGCACCAAGGCTGGCCTTATGCGCTTGCCCCCCAAGGAAAGGATGTAACGCACCGGGTCGTACAGATGGGTAGGCGAAGGATACTTGTGGCTGAACGCCCCGAACGCCTCTTCCAATACATCCGAATATCTGTTTACGAATTTTTCCATTTTCTTGTTTGTTATTTTCCCAGAATTTCGCCCAGCAAAGTCCCCTGCGTCGAACCTGTGATCCGGACATCGGCAAAATCGCCTATTTTGTATCCGTCAGCATCGAACACCACGACCGTACCCTGGGAATTGCGGCCGAAAAGCCGGTTTCTATCTTTTTTACTGGTCCCCTCGCAGAGCACCCGGCACACTTTGCCCAGATACGAATTGTTCCGCTCCAGAGAATGGCGGGCCTGTAGGGCGATTATCTCGTCCAGACGCCTCTGCTTCACCTCATCGGGCACATCGTCCGGATAATGGGAGGCCGCATACGTGCCCGGACGCTCCGAATATTTGAACATATACCCGAAATCGTATTTCACGTATTCCATCAGGGAAAGCGTAGCCTGATGGTCTTCCTCTGTTTCCGTCGGATAACCGGCTATTATATCCATCGTAATGCCGCAATCGGGTATCCGGGCCCGGATACGGTCGATCAGGCCGATGTACTCCTCCCGCGTATAGCCGCGGCGCATATGCCGAAGCACCCGGGTCGATCCGCTCTGGAACGGCAGGTGCAGGTACCGGCAAATATTTTCGTGTCCGGCGATGGTCTCCAACACATCGTCCGTCATATCGTGTGGGTTGGACGTACAGAAACGGATGCGCATCTGCGGGAATGTTTCCGCTACCAAGGCCAGAAGGCCGGAAAAACGGACAGCGCTTTTTTTATCATCCTCGGACGCTTTATCAAAATCTTTTTTCGCTCCGCCGCCGTACCACAGGTAGGAATCGATGTTCTGTCCCAACAGGGTCACCTCCCGGCAGCCTTCGGCTTCCAGTACCCGTATTTCTTCCAGTACAGACTTCGGATCCCGGCTCCGCTCGCGCCCCCGCGTATAGGGCACTACACAATAGGTACACATATTGTCGCAGCCGCGCATCACCGATACGAAAGCTGTGACAGGGGCTTCCGACAGCCGCACGGGCGATACCCCGTCATAGGTTTCTTCGAGCGAAAGGCGGACATTCACCGCCGGGCGCCGGGCAAGCGCTTCCTCTACCAGACGGGGCAGGTCGCGGTAAGCGTCCGGGCCAGCCACCAGGTCGACCATTTGTTCCTCTTCGAGCAACCGTTCTTTCAGGCGCTCGGCCATACAACCCAGCACGCCGATCACCAAATGAGGCCGATAGCGTTTGAGGTGGGTCAGGTTGGACAGTTTATTACGGACGGTCTGTTCGGCCTTTTCCCGCACAGAGCAGGTATTGACCAGTATCAGGTCTGCGGCTTTCAAATCGTCGGTCAGCGCATAGCCCACCGTAGCGAGAATTCCAGCCACTACTTCGCTGTCCGCCACATTCATCTGGCAGCCGTAAGTCTCTATGAAAAGTTTCTTTTGTTCGTTCCGGTTTGACATTCCGTTTTCTCCTGTTTCGCAGGCCGCTTTATGCGGCTTTGCAAAAATAGTCCATTTTCCCCATTCTTCCACGCGGCAGCAGAACATGTTGCGTCCTCCACAAAAAAAGCGGCTACTTTCGCAGCCGCTTTTCTATCCGAACACTCATCGGGGATCAATAATCGAACAGCGTTTTGGGCGCGGAAGAATTATCGATCATATAAACCCCCTGTCCGACCGCATCGAAGCTTTTCTTACTGTCATCGCGGTACATACTGCTGAAAGTACCCGTATACTCGCCTTTGAGCCAGCGGCCGAAATCGGGATATACCTGATCGATATTTACAGTCTCCAGCGGGTAGTTGAACCAGTCTTTGCCCGCTATACCGATACCCGGCTCGTTATAATGGTAGCCGGTATTGGTCACTACGATCCCGTAAGGACGGTTGCCGGCATCCACCATATTAGCGGTATAGACCGTAGAAACGGCGTTGAGCCGCGTATTTCCGTCCACGACGATGAACCAATTGACCGAAACAGCCTTACCGCCTCCTTTTGGATAGAAAATACTTTTATTGATATAAGCATACTCGCCATTGGCCTCGAAATTTTTGGTCAGGGTATTGAGCATCCCCTCCCGGCCCTGGAAAAGGTCCCGGCGGCAATCGTCGGTCACCATCTCGCTATAAACGAGTTCGTCGCCATAATACACATCGTATCCCAGGGCGATTTTTTTCGTACTGCCCAAGGCCACCGGATGGATACCTACCGCTAATACCCGTTTTCCTTTCTCCCAATTGGAATTACGGCTGTCGTACCGCACATGAATGACCAGGTCGTTATAATCGTAATCGCCCTTGCGCGAATCCTCGAAAGCCACCACCTGGAAAAGCTTCATGGTACCCAGCCCTATGCCCAGTTCGTTGAAATCTTCCTCGGAAAGATATTCCACGCGCACCGCCCCCGAAGAAGCACGCGTTACGCATTCTTTGGGTAAAAGGATAGTCATCGGTTCGTCGGCGGCGGCGACGATCTCATCCCCAGCATAGACGACCGATACTTTCCCCTGCTGGATCGGAACGGTGTATTCCCGGGTGGAAACGACATTTTTGAGATCTATTTTGTCCCCGGCCCCGGTGGGTCCCACTGTCTTGTTACAGGAAATAAAACTTGCCGAACCCATCATAATGATGATGATCGCGATTTTTGATATCGTATTTTTCATGCGGATAAGATTTGTGCACCCGAAAAAAGGTACGTTTTAAAAACGGAGGTCGGAGAAACGGACGGAGAAAATAAAAGTGACCCGCCAATACTGTAACGAAAGGAAAACGGCAGAGTGAAGACCCCTGCCATTCGTTATGAAATTAACGTACGATTTATACCGCAAATATACGGGTGCGCGTACAAAAAAAGCAAGAAAAACTTCTGTTATTTTATTAGTAAACAAGGGTTTTCACTAAAAACAGTCCCTGGAATACCTACAAAAGCACCGCGGGTGCCTATCGGCACCCGCGGTTAAGAATACGATCCGGTTTTTACCTTATTCCGGCCAAGCGCACACCAGGTTACGGTCGCCGTACCCATCGTCCACACGCTGTACCGGGGTGAAGTATTTGTTCTCGGCGATCCAATCCAGCGGATAGGCCGCTTGGGAACGCGTATAAGGGCGCACCCATTCGTCCGCCGTCACGACGTACAACGGATGGGGGGCATTGACCAACAGGTTGTCCTGCGGGTCTTTTATTTCCTTTATCTCTTCCAGGATACGGATCAGGGCATCGGCAAAACGGTCGAGCTCTTCCTTCGACTCGCTCTCAGTCGGCTCCACCATCAGGGTATCGTGCACCGGGAACGAAACGGTAGGCGCGTGGAAACCGTAGTCCATCAAACGCTTGGATACATCTCCGGCCGAAATGCCGTATTTTTCCTTAATCGGGCGGAAATCCACGATAAGTTCATGGGCCGCGCGGCCGTTGGCCCCGCTATAAAGGATGTCGAAATGTTTTTCCAGACGTGCTTTGAGGTAATTGGCGTTCAGGATCGCGTACGCAGTCACCCTTGTCAGGCCTTTTGCCCCCAGGGCCAGGATATAGCCGTACGATATCGCATCGATCAGGGCAGAACCCCACGGAGCGGAAGAAGCTGCCGTGCAACCTTTTTCCCCACCCGCCTGTACGATCGGATTTCCGGGAAGGAAAGGAGCTAAATGGCCTTTCACACTGATCGAACCCACGCCCGGGCCGCCGCCGCCGTGCGGCATGGCGAACGTCTTGTGCAGGTTCAGGTGGCATACGTCCGCACCGATGTAACCGGGCGAAGTAAGGCCCACCTGGGCGTTCATATTGGCGCCGTCCATATAGACCTGGCCGCCGTTGTCGTGGATGATATCCACGATCTCAGGCACCGTGCTCTCGAAAATACCGTACGTGGACGGATAAGTGATCATCACACAGGACAGGCGGTCTTTGTATTCTTCCGCCCGGGCGCGCAGGTCGTCCACATCGATCGTACCGTCTTCGTTGGAACGGATCGTGACGATCTCGTAACCGGCCATCGCCGCCGAAGCCGGATTGGTGCCGTGAGCCGAAGCCGGGATCAGGCACACATTGCGGTGCCCTTCGCCCTTATCTTTCTGGTATTCCTGGATCACGCGCAGGCCCGCATATTCGCCCGAAGCGCCCGAAAGCGGCTGGAGCGAGGTAGCGGCCATTCCCGTGATCTCCGACAGGAAAGTCTCCAGGCGGGAGAGCATCGTGCGGTAGCCCTCGGTCTGTTCCTCCGGGGCAAAAGGATGCACGTCGCCCCACAGCGGGTGCGAAAGTTGTATCATCTCGAAAGCCGCGTTCAGTTTCATCGTACACGAGCCCAGCGGGATCATCGAATGCGTCAGGGAAATATCCTTACGCTCCAGCGATTTGATATAGCGCATCATCTGCGTCTCGCTGTGACACTGGGAGAATATTTTCTGTGTCAGGATAGGGCTTTGGCGCAGGAGTTCCGGCTGTACTTTCATTTCCGCCGACAGTCCCGTTTCCGGATCGCGGAACACTTCTTTAGCGGCAGCGAACACATATACGATATGGTTCAACTGCTCCATCGTCGTGTATTGGGACAGAGCGATCCCTACTTTATCGTCGTCTACATACAGGAAATTGATGCTTTCGCCTTCGGCGATTTCCCGGATACGCTCGGTATCGGCCCCGGTGTGCAGCAGGATGGTATCGAAGAAATACGGGTTCAGCTGTTCGTATCCCAGTTTCAATAGGATATCGCCAAGGGTCACAGCCATCGCATGCGTGCGCACGGCCATTTCCCGGATGCCTTCCGGCCCGTAGTACACCGCGTACATACCGGCCATCACCGCCATCAGCACCGACGCGGTACAGATATTGGAAGTCGCTTTCTCCCGTTTGATATGCTGTTCGCGCATCTGGAGGGCCATTCGCAGGGCCGGACGGCCGCCTTTGTCCACCGAAAGGCCGATGATACGACCGGGCAGTTCGCGCTTAAAGTCTTCTTTGGTGGCAAAATACGCCGCCGCCGGGCCTCCGAAGCCCATCGGGACACCGAAACGCTGGGTCGAACCCACCGCCACGTCCGCCCCCCATTCCCCGGGAGGGGTCAGCAGGGCCAGCGAAAGGATATCGGCCGCGACGACCACTTTCAATCCCGCCGCATGGGCTTTTTCCACCAGTTCGCGGTAATCCTCCACCGCGCCGGTAGCCGTGGGATATTGCAGGATCATTCCGTAGAACGATCCGTCCGGCTCGAACGAGAATTCGTCGCCTTCCTCCAGTTCTATACCCAGCGGTTCGGCCCTCGTTTTCAGCACATCCACCGTCTGGGGGAACATTTTATCGGATACGAAAAATTTCAGGACCCCGTTCTTTTTCTGTTCGCGGCTACGGGCGTGGTACAGCATGAGCATCGCCTCGGCCGCGGCCGTACCTTCGTCCAGCAGCGAAGCATTGGCTATCGGCAGGCCGGTAAGGGACGATACCATCGTCTGGAAATTCATCAGTGCCTCCAGACGCCCCTGGGATATTTCTGCCTGGTAAGGCGTATAGGAGGTATACCACGAAGGATTTTCGAATACGTTCCGCTGGATCACCGGGACCATAGGCACCGAATAGTATCCCAACCCGATATAGCTCTCAAACGGCTTGTTGAGCGAAGCCAATTCATGGAAATGGGCCTGGTACTGCGCTTCGGTCAGGGCCTGCGGCAGTTTGAGCGGCTCGGTCAGCCGGATCTGTGCCGGGACAGTCTGGTCGATCAGTTCTTCCAGGCTCGCGGCACCTACGGCTTCGAGCATTTCCCGGGTCTCTTTCTCATCGGGGCCTATCTGGCGTGCGGAAAAATCGAATGGATTCATAGCGTATGTATCGTGTTTTACGGTTTTTAAACAAGAAAGCATTGCGGATACAAATGTAGTGATAAGCCTGCGGATACAAAAGAAAAAAAGCCGGGTACGAGGTTTTCCCCGCATCGGAAAAAGAAACAGGCGGCCTTAAAGCCGCCTGTCCTGTTTTTTACCAGCCGAAGCCGATTATTTGTCGTAATCCCAAAGGCTGCCGTTCACTCCGGGAACGGGGCGGCAGGCCGGGAATGCATAAGTGTCGTTCTTTCCGGAAAACAGCGTCGTTTCATCGCCGGTCTTCAGCCATTGGCGGAACCCAGGGTAAGCCTTATCGATAGAGGCCTTCTCGATGGGGTATTCCCATTTCCTGGTCATCGACAGGCCATAAGGCAGACCGTCCTTGCTCACCATCTCCAGGGAGTTCTTATCCCCGGCCGACGTAGCGGCATACAGGCGGACACCGTTGGCCTCGATGAACCATACCACGCGGAGCGGAATGGAAGAGGTGTTGCGGAAGAAATTGGTAAGTTTGCGGCTTACCTGCTTGATCTCTTTGTTGGGATCGGTATTGATCGGAAAACGCGGGTCGCCGTTGAAGAGCTCCTTGCGGGCGTCTTCCACCAGTATCTTGGATATCGGGGCGCCTCCGGCCGTTTCCAAATAAAGAATACCGATCTTGATCGGGGTGGAACTGCCGAGTGCCACCGGCTGGATATCGATGCTGTTGTTCCACATCTCCTGTCCGTACACCTTGTCGCAACGGAGCCTTACGTGGAACACGATATCGTTGTAGTCGTAGTCGGCCGAGCGGGTATCCTCGAACCCAAGGTACTGCCAGTATTCCATCGAGGCAAACCGGGCGTAGATTTCCTCGTCGGAATACGTCACTTTGATCAGACCCTGCTGAAGGGCATAGCGGGGAACCCGCGCAGTCATGGCTTCTCTGGTCACCGCCAAAGTATCGTCGCCCAGGGTAACGATCGCGGCCTTTCCGGCCTGGACGGGTATCTGGCTGTCTCTTATACACATCTGACGCTGCCGACGATACTCCTTGTGTAG
>CALJDR010000041.1 GCA_938023515.1 uncultured Flavobacteriales bacterium | reverse complement strand
CGAGATGACGTCGAGTCTCGTGGGCTCGGAGATGTGTATAAGAGACAGTTCCTGAGCACTGTCTATACCCCGGAAAGATACTCCATACCCTTCGTTGTTGCGGTCGGGGATATACGTACGTACTTTGGAGTGAAACCTTTTCAGGAAGGAATACATCATGGAAACCGCTGTCGTGCCGTCCACGTCGTAGTCTCCGTATACAAGGATGCCTTCCTGGTTATCCAGCGCCCGCTGGATACGCAAGACCGCTTTGTCCATGTCCTTCATCAGGAATGGATCGTGCAAATCGTTCAGATCGGGATAGAAGAAAGTCCTGGCCTCGTCATAAGTCTTGATTCCTCTTTGCACCAGCAGCCTCGCCGAAACCCGATCCACCTTCAGAATCGCGGCCAGTTTGGCCGCTTCGTCGTCCGATGGCTGGGGTTTTAGACGCCACCTTTTGTTCATCTTTTTTATTTATTTTTTTTCTTTTTTCTTCTTTGGCAGCAGCCCCTGCTCCCTGAACCACCAGGACAAATTCGCCTTTTGGTGCCCGCGCGGAAAAATGGGCCAGAACCTCCGTAAAGGTCCCGCGTACGTGCTCTTCATAAAGCTTGCTGATCTCCCGGCTGACGGATACTCCCCTTTCGGGCCCGAATGCCTGGGACATATCCTCTAACGTACGCAATAGTTTGTGTGGGGCTTCGTAGAACACCATGGTGCGTGTTTCTCCCTTTAGCTCTTCCAGACGCGAAGAACGGCCTTTCTTGACAGGCAGGAATCCTTCGAAGGAGAACCGTTCGCAAGGTAATCCGCTGGCCACCAGCGCAGGCACGAAAGCTGTCGGGCCGGGCAGGCACTCTACTTGGATGCCTTCCCGCACCGCCTGGCGCGTAAGAAGGAATCCGGGGTCGGATATACCGGGCGTACCCGCATCGGTAACCAAGGCGATATTCTGTCCGCCTTTTATCTTTTCTACGATCTGCTGTACTGTCCGGTGCTCATTGAACATGTGGTGCGACTGCATGGGGGTCCCGATCCCGAAATGACGCAGCAGGTTACCCGAAGTACGGGTGTCTTCCGCTACGATCAGATCGGCCTGGCGCAGCGTTTCGAGTGCGCGGGGCGACATATCTCCCATATTTCCCACTGGGGTGGGCACCAGGTACAGTTTAGCCAATTTTATTCTGTGAGGTTCTATCCTCTTTTATTATCTCATAGTTGTATCCGCCCGGCACAGGGCGTTTCCGGCCGTACTGTCCGGGATAGATCAATACACAAAGGTACGGTTATTTTGCATACCCGTACCTTTTTATTTTTGTTAACCACCGTTTTGTCGGAGGTTTTAAAGATGCATCCACCTAAGCCCCAACAGGTAATCCCGAGAGGGAATGAAAGGAAAACCGTTCAAAAGTGTAACGATCGAGTACAATCCCTAATCCGGGATACTCTTAGGATAGTGAATCGATGGCCTGTTTTATCGTGTCGATCTTGGACAGCGCGTCGGCCTCCTTTTTGCGTTCGGCCGCCACGACGGCTTCGGGAGCCGAGCCGACGAAACGCTCGTTGGACAGCTTTTTGCGTACGCTGGTGAGGAAACCTTCGGTGTATTCCAATTCCTTGCGCAGTTTTTCCAGTTCCGCTTCGCGGTCTATCTTATCGCCCAGCGGGATGAAGTACTCTTCCGTGCGTACCAGGAATGATACGGCTCCGGAGGGTTTCTCGGCGCATTTTTCGATGGATTCCACACCGGCCAGTTTTTCCACCAGCGTATCGACGATCAGCGGACTTTTGTTCAGGGACAGCACCAGGAGGGTATCTTTCTGAGCGATACCTTTTTCCTGCCGGACGGCGCGCACGGCGGCGGTCAGTTCGGCGGTATAGGCGAAACTGTCCAGTACGGCCCGGTCGATAGGCTTAGCCTCCGGCCAGGGGGCTACGATCAGTGCCTCTTCTTTCGTGCGGGGAGTGATGGCTTGCCACAACTCCTCGGAGATGAACGGCATGATGGGCTGGATGAGTTTTAGAAGGGATTCGAAGTGTCCGATGGCCTTTTGGTACGTGGCCTGCGGGATGGGTTGGCCGTAAGGCGGTTTGACGGCTTCGAGGTACCACGAGCAGAAATCATCCCAGATGAGTTTGTAAGTGGCCATCAAGGCTTCCGACAGGCGGAATTCGTCGTACAAAGCATCTATTTCCGCAATGGCTTCCGACAGGCGGTTCTCGAACCATTTCCCGGCGGCCAGCGCAGCGGCGGATTCAGGCGCTTTACTGTCCTTTTCCCAGCCCTGTACCAGGCGGAAGGCGTTCCATATCTTGTTGCAGAACCCGGCGCCCTGTTTGCACAGGTCAGTGTCGAACGGGAAGTCATTGCCAGCCGGTGCGGTGAGCAGCATGCCCAAACGGACGGAGTCGGCCCCGTACTGTTTCATCAGTTCGATCGGGTCGGGCGAATTGCCCAGCGACTTGGACATCTTGCGGCCCAGTTTGTCGCGCACCGTGCCGGTGAAATACACGTTTTTGAACGGTCTTTCCCCGCGGTATTCGTAGCCGGCCATGATCATGCGCGCCACCCAGAAGAAAATGATGTCCGGAGCGGTGACCAGGTCGTTGGTCGGGTAGTAGTAATCGATCTCGGGGTTGTCCGGGTGCAGCACGCCGTCGAAGACGGACATCGGCCACAGCCACGAAGAGAACCAGGTATCCAGCGCGTCCGGGTCCTGGGTGAGGTTTTTGGCGGTAAGGCCGGTATTTCCCGTTTTGGCACGGGCTTTTTCGAGGGCCTCGGCAGCCGTTTCAGCTACTACAAAATCGTTCGTGCCCGGGCCGTAATAGTAGGCCGGGATGCGGTGTCCCCACCAGAGCTGGCGCGAGATGCTCCAGTCGTGGACATTTTCCATCCAGTAGCGGTAGGTGTTCTTGAACTTTTCGGGGACGAACCGAATCTCGTCTTCCATCACCGCTTTCAGGGCAGGGGTAGCCAGATGTTCCATTTTCAGGAACCACTGGAGCGATACTTTCGGCTCGATGATAGCCTTAGTGCGTTCGGAGGTGCCTACTTTGTTGGTGTAGGGTTCTACTTTTTCCAGCAGGTTTTTGTCGGCCAGTTCTTTTTCGATCAGCCGGCGTACCTCGAAGCGGTCCATGCCGTTGTAATGCAAGCCGTAAGTGTTGAGCGTGGCATTGTCGTTGAAGATGTCGATAACCTCCAGCCCGTATTTATCGCCCAGCATTTTGTCGTTCACGTCGTGTGCCGGGGTGACTTTCAGGCAGCCGGTACCGAACTCGATATCTACGTATTCATCCTCGATGACGGGGATGCTGCGTCCGGCGATGGGCACGATCACCCGCTTGCCGCGGATATGGCGGTAACGCTCGTCGTTCGGGTTGATGCACATGGCTGTGTCCCCGAATATCGTTTCGGGGCGGGTAGTGGCCACTACGACGTGTTCGTCGGTGCCTTCCACCTGGTAGCGCAGGTAGTACAATTTACCTTGTTGTTCTATGTATACGACTTCTTCGTCCGATACGGCGGTGAGTGCTTCCGGGTCCCAGTTGACCATGCGGTAGCCGCGAAATATGAGCCCTTTTTCATACAGGTCGACAAAGACTTTGGTCACGGCTTCGGACAGGTCGTCGTCCATCGTGAACTTGGTACGGGCCCAATCGCACGAGGCGCCCAGTTTTTTGAGCTGCTGGAGGATGATACCCCCGTGTTCGCGCGTCCAGTTCCAGGCGTGCTCCAGGAATTCCTCCCGGGTGAGGTCTGTCTTTTTGATCCCCTGTTCTTTCAGGCGGGCCACTACTTTGGCTTCCGTAGCGATGGAGGCGTGGTCCATACCCGGCACCCAGCAGGCGTTATAGCCTTTCATGCGGGCCCGGCGGATGAGCAGGTCCTGGATCGTGTTATTCATCATGTGCCCCATGTGAAGCACCCCGGTGACGTTCGGCGGAGGAATGACGATCGTATAAGGCGTGCGGGCGGGGTCCACTTCCGAATGGAAGTATCCGTTTTCCATCCAGTAGTCGTACCATTTGTCCTCTATGTCTTTCGGGTTGTACTTCGAAGGTATCTCCATGATCTTGCGACAGTGTGTTATATGTGTTCGAGATTAATCTTTGCGTTCAAAGATGCAAATTTAAGGACTTTTGCGTAACTTCGCAGGATAAAAGGGCACGAAAAAACGCCCCCGGATTACAAAAAACAGGCAAAGCAGGAATATTTTGCTTCAGATGGCCAAGACGAAGAAAAAAGCCCCCTCCAAAAAAACGGTAAAGAAACGGACGGAGCGTCCGGTAAACGGCCGCACTGTCCGGGTGATCACCGGTGTGGTGCTCGCCCTGATATTCATCATGGTCGCACTCTCGTGCATTTCCTACCTTTTCTCCGGCGCGGCGGATCAAAGCGTGCAGCCCGGCGAACGGTACGGGAACCTGCTGGGCAAGGCCGGGTATTTCGTGAGCCATGCGGTAATGGATCGGATGGGCATTTCCTCGTTCTTTGTCCTGGCGGTGGGGCTGGCTATTTCGGCCGTCGTCGCCTTGGATAAACCTTTCTCCCGCATCGCCCTTTTCTGTGCCAAAATGCTGGGGATCGCCGTATGGTTGTCCGTGGTGCTGGCTTATTTCTCTTCGGAGGCTTCGGGTGCGTGGGGGTACCGGCTCAATGAACTGCTGCACGGCTATATAGGTTGGGGACTCCCGGTTGTACTGGCTCTGTTTCCCATCGTATGGGCGATACTTCGTTTCGGCATCACCCCTGAAAAACTGAACCAGGTGCGCGAAGAGCGCATGGCCGAGCGTGCCGCCCGGCAGGCGGAGGCCGAAAGGCTCCGCGAAGAAAAGGAAAACCAGATGCGCCGGTTGGATGAATTGGCGGCCGCAGCTTCCGGCAAAGAAGAAGAAAAGGAATCCCGGCACCAGGTAGAGGAAGAGGAAGGCGGCGAAGAGACGCCAGCCGACGATCAATACGGTTACCGTCCGCTGAATTTGGACAGCGAAGAAGAATTTACGGAGGACGAACCGTCCCCCGTCCTTGAATATACTCCCAAAGAGGAGGAAGAAGAACCTTTTGCCGAAGATACGTTTGGGCAGCAGGAGGAGGAAAAATACGAAATAGAAGACCATAGCGGTCTCTCCAAGGATTTGCCGGCCGAAGGGCAGACCCTGCACGAACAGGAGAACGGAGTAGAGTGCACCATGACCGTCGCGGCCGCCGAAGGCGAAGTGGACGACGACTTGGCCAGCCGCATCGTGGAACAATTCGGCGAGTACGATCCCAAGTTGGAGCTGTCCGGCTACGAATTCCCGCCCATCAAGATGCTGCACAAGTCGGAGAACGAGGGCATCAACGTGGACAAGGACGAAGTGACGGCCAACCGTCGCCGCATCGTGGAAACCCTGAAGAATTACAACATCGACATCTCGCATATCCATTCCACCATCGGGCCGACTGTTACCCTGTACGAGATCATCCCGGCTCCCGGTGTGAAGGTGTCGAAGATCAAGAACCTGGAGGACGATATCGCCCTTTCGCTTTCGGCCTTGGGCATTCGTATCATCGCACCTATTCCCGGTAAGGGAACTATCGGTATCGAGGTGCCGAACAAAGAGCCTTCGATGGTATCGATGAATTCGGTGATCTCCTCTGTAAAATTCCAGACCGCGCAGATGGAACTGCCGATAGCGATCGGCAAGAACATCTCGAACGAAACGGTGGTGTTCGACCTGACAAAAATGCCCCACCTGTTGATGGCGGGTGCGACCGGACAGGGTAAATCGGTGGGACTGAATGCAGTTATCGCTTCGCTGCTGTACAAAAAACACCCCTCGCAGGTGAAGTTCGTTTTGGTAGACCCCAAGAAAGTCGAACTTACCCTGTACAATAAAATAGAGCGGCATTACCTGGCCAAACTCCCCGATTCGGAGGAGGCCATTATCACCGACACGACCAAGGTCATCTATACGCTCAACTCCCTGTGCACGGAGATGGACAACCGCTACAATCTCCTGAAGGATGCGTATGTGCGCAATATCAAGGAGTACAACGCCAAGTTCGTCGGCCGCCGCCTGAACCCGGATAAAGGGCACCGGTATCTGCCGTACATCGTGCTGATCGTGGACGAGTTCGCCGACCTGATCATGACGGCCGGCAAGGAAGTGGAGACGCCTATCGCCCGCCTGGCCCAGTTGGCCCGCGCGGTGGGTATACACCTGATCATTGCCACGCAACGCCCGTCGGTGAATGTGATCACGGGTCTTATAAAGGCCAATTTCCCGGCGCGTATCGCGTTCCGGGTGACATCCAAGATCGACTCCCGGACTATTCTCGATGCCCCCGGGGCCGAGCAACTGATCGGCAAGGGCGACATGCTCCTGTCGGCCAACAATGAAATGACGCGCGTGCAATGCGCTTTTATTGATACACCCGAAGTGGAGGATATCTGCGAATTCATCGGGGCGCAGAAGGCCTATCCGAGCGCCTTCATGCTGCCGGAATATAACGGCGACAAGGACGGGGATGGATTGGGAGGCCCTTCGGGAGACCCGATGGACCGCGACCCGAAATTCGAGGAGGCGGCCCGTATCGTCGTGGCTTTACAACAGGGATCGGCATCGGTCATCCAGCGAAAGATGTCCATCGGGTTCAACCGGGCAGGCCGTATCGTCGACCAGTTGGAAGCCGCCGGGATCATCGGGGCGTTCAACGGCTCCAAAGCCCGCGAAGTCCTCGTACAGGACGAAGCCACGCTTCACCGCATCCTCCATGGGCAGCCGGAAGAAGAATAAAGAACGAAGGATACAGGAATAGAAATGAAGAACGTCGTCTTATTTATCTCGTTTTTGCTGTCTGCTGTTTCGGCTGCAGGTCAGGCAGTCCCTTATGCCCAGCGCCTGATGGCGGAATCCATATCGGCGATAGAATCGATGGGTAATTACCGGGCGGATTTCACATATACTACCGGCGGTGAAACGGAACCCCGCAAATGTGTCCTGTATGCCCAGGGGGATAAATACCGGCTCGAGACGGATCTGTTTACCGTCCTGTCGGACGGCAAGTACGTATATGCCATTACCGATGATGAAAAGGAAGTAAGCGTACACGATGTGAAAGAAGCCGGACAAAGCATGGGATTTGCCCCCGTACAAGTCATTTTGAAAAAGTTTTCCGAAACGTTCTCGCCCCGGACCGACCGTTTGGAAGGTGCCGTGCAATATTTGCGCCTGTTACCTGAAGATGCAAATAACCCGACGGACTATATCCGGGTGGGGATCGATACGGCGACGAAACTTCCGGTGTATATCGAAGAAGTGTCCGCCAATGGGGCACATACGGTATTGAAGATATCCGCGATCCTTCAGGGAAAGGGAACAGACGCTGCACTTTATCGCTTTGACGATGAAAAATATAAAAAGATGGGGTATTACATAGCCCGGCCCTGAAGATGAAGATACTCGATAGGTATATTCTCAAGTCGTTCATATGGCCGTTCTTTGCAGCGTTCATTGTGGTGCTTTTGGTGTTTGTACTCCAGATGCTTTGGCTGTACGCCGACGATATCATCGGCAAGGGTATTGGTTTCTTGTCCATTGTGGAATTAATGATGTACCTTTCGGCGGCTATGGTGCCGATGGCCCTTCCGGTTTCGATCCTGCTGTCGTCGATCATGACTTTCGGAAATCTGTCCGAGAACAGTGAACTTACTGCTTTCAAAGCGGCTGGGATCCCTCTTTTTCGCATCATGCTCTCGCTGATCATCCTGATGCTGTTCGTATCCTACGGGGCTTTCGTTTTTTCCAATAAGGTCATCCCGTATGCCAACTTTAAATATGAGACCATTCTGCGTAACATATTGAACAAAAAGCCGGCACTCAACCTGGAACCGGGGGTCTTTACCACCCTTACCGATTATTCGATCCGGGTAGGGGAGAAGTTTCCCACGCATGATGAGAAAAGGGACAGCATCCGCAATGTCCTTATATATGACCTGAGCAAGCATATGGGTACGACCACTATTATTGTGGCCGAATCCGGATCCATTACCACTTCTCCCGACAAACGGTATATGATCCTCACTCTTTATGATGGGCATATGTACGATGAGGACATTATTTCTTCTTCTTCCCGGTATCTTGCCCGTATCCGTCAGGCTATCAACAAATCGACGTTTCAAAAACAAGTTTTCCCGATAGATATATCTTCTTTTACCATGGGCGACCTGAAAGAGGAAAATGGCCCTCCGGATCGTTTTACGATGCTCGATATTTCCCAGCTTACGGTCGCGCTCGATTCTGTTCAGGGAAAATACCGGGATATGCTCAAGGATTTTGCCCGCGACCTGGGATTCTACAACTTGATCTCCGAATTGCCGTCGGACAGCCTGATGGCCGTATATAGGGACTCTTCATCTGTCGATGTAGACACCCTGAAAAATATGGTAAGCTATTTTGGGGCCGACAATAATGATGGGCAGTATTCCAAAAGCAGGATATATAATTTAAGTACTGAAAAGGTACGCCGGGGGCAGGAATACTTAGCGGATAATGTCAAGCGGTTGCGTAGTTTTTCCGAGAACGCCAACAATTACGGCTTGGAAATACACCGGAAGTATGCCTTGGCTTTTTTAGTCATTGTGCTGTTCTTTGTGGGAGCTCCCCTGGGTGCTTTGATCCGCAAAGGTGGAATAGGTCTGCCTGTTGTGGTAGCGATAGGAATATTTGTAATTTACAATATTATATTCATGTCTGCAGAGAGAATGGGTAAGGAAGGTACGCTGGACGTGGTAACGGCCCGTTGGCTGCCCACCTGGATACTCCTTCCGTTCGGTATATGGCTTACTTACCGGGCAACCAAAGATAAGGTGGTAATCAACCTCGATCCGTTGCTCAACCTGTTCGATAAGCTGTGGGCGAAAGTGCCGGAAAAACACCGTAAAAAATTAAAGTTCAAGAAAAAGAAAAATGACGGACAATCTCAAGAAAAAACTCAGTAGTATAGAGGACGCCCTTAAGGATTTCGCAGAGGGGAAATTGCTTATCGTGGCCGATGATGCCGACCGGGAAAACGAAGGGGATTTCGTCTGTGCCGGAGAGAAGATCACGCCCGAAATGATAAATTTCATGCTGTCCCACGGCCGTGGTGTATTGTGCGCTCCGCTGGCCCCTGAAATATGCGACCGGCTCGAAATGCCGATGATGGCTGAAGAAAATACATCCCTGTTGGGGACGCCATTCACGATATCGGTAGATTTGTTGGGAAATGGTTGCACGACCGGGGTATCGGTACACGACCGCTCGGCGACTCTCCGGGCATTGGCCGATCCGGCTACCGCTCCTTCCGATCTGGGTCGCCCCGGACATATATTTCCATTGCGAGCCCGAAAGGGGGGCGTTTTGGAGCGCAACGGTCATACGGAAGCCGTGGTAGACTTGTGCCGGCTCTGCGGATTGAACCCTGCCGGAGTCCTGATCGAGATCATGAATGAGGACGGAACGATGGCCCGGATGCCCCAGCTTCTGGAAATAGCCCGGAGGTACGACCTTAAAGTGATAGCGATAGAAGACCTGGTGGAGTATCGCCGCAGGCATGGGATCTGATGGCCCGAAGTATATTAAAACTGAAAAATCCCGCCTATGGCGGGATTTTTCAGTTTTAAGGAAAGTGTTATTTATTTTTGAGATTGACCACTGCCAATACCGGGTTGTCCCCGGGTTTAAGAGAGTCTTTTATTTTTTTCGCTTCGTCGGGCAGCATAGTATCGTTCCCGCCCTCTACCAGCCCGAGGGTAGTGTAGCAATACATTGAATTTCCCTGGCTGCCCAGAGGACTGAACACCGTGATGCCGTCCATGTCATTGGCTACAGGAATGGTCACGTTAGGCTGCAGGGAGCAGCCGGTGATCAATTTCCCACTTTCCGGATAGAAAAAAGCCGAATAATTACGGCCCTGCTTGCTGTAAGTCGCCAGGACGACATCGTCGTAAGCGTAAAATCCGGACATGAATACATTATCCAAGCTTTCATATAGCTTGTCCAGGGAATATATGGCCGGTTTGCTTTTCAAAACATCTTCGATGTATTTCTTGTTCAAGGCTTCATTGTTGTTGCCGAAATCGGCCAGATACAAGGGTCTTACGCCGCTCTTTGTAGCGAGGAATACCGTATCGCAGAGAGGGGCGATGAAAGTCACTCCGTCTTTTGTCCGGCTGAAATTAGACCGTACGCCTAACATATAAGACGGATCCAGAGCCTTGGGACGTACGACGTACCGGCCGGTGACGCCGTCTTGTAAGTTCATGAGGATCAGGTTTGGGGTATCTCCTCCAAAATATTTGCTATTGTTGTAATTGGGGTTCAGTGCAAGGGTACTGTCCGCTATGTACTGGAAATTTGCCACATAGAAAAGGGTGGGTGTCTTGGACAGGAATGTTCCCTCGGGATCAAATTCCAAGATCATTCTGCGTGCGGCATCCAGGATGAATATTCGGTTGTTCTCAGGGTCGGCTGTTACATCGCCCAAGATAGCGTACTGATTTTCGTCTGTGCCCTTGGAACTTATTTCCCGGACAAATTTCCCTTCCTTAGTGAATAAGTAGACATGTTCCCATGATTTTATGTCCATAATGATCAGGTAGTCTTTCATCGGGACTATCTTCTGAATACTTTCGATCCTGCAGTCTTCGGTGGTTTCCAGCGGGATATAAGAGATAGATTCTGCTACCCGGGACATATTGATGTTCTTTTCCTTGTTGCCGGTAGGAAGTTCTATCGCAAAGAAGCCTTCGGATAATTCTTTTTTTCCTCCCGAACAAGAGAAAAATACAGGTGCCAGCAAGAGCGCACAAACGGTGGTCAGTATTATTTTTTTCATGGGCTGTGTTTTTTAAGAATCAGATATCTTCGAATTCGATATTCGTAAAACGACTATCTAATACCGGGTCGTTAGCCGGTTTCTTTTCTTCTTCTGCGGTATCCGGAGCTTCCTTATCTTCCGGTTGGTCGTATGCCGGTTTTTTATAATCTTTTATATGGCGTTCCGAGATGACTTCGGATCCTTTTTCCTGCAGGATAAAGTCGGTCGCTTCATCCAGGAAAGAGCGGAATGCTTCGAAATCTTCTTTGTACAAATAGATCTTATGCTTTTTGTATTCGCTTTCTCCGGACTCCTGACTGAATTTTTTGCTTTCGGTGATGGTCAGGTAGTAATCTCCTGCCTTGGTGGCTCTCACGTCAAAGAAATAAGTCCTTCTGCCGGCTCTTAGCGCTTTGGAAAAAATTTCTTCGTTTGCCTGAAAATCGTTTTCTGCCATTGTTAGTTAGGAATTTGTGATAAAGTATAGCACAAATCTAAAAAATATTTGTCATAGCTGCACAAACGTTGGTTAAACTTTCACAATTTTTAAAAAAATCATTTTTTTATTGCCTTAAAAGAATATTAGTGGTATTTTTGTGCCCGCAAACGTGAGGGTAATTACTCACAAGCAGAGTTTCGGTAGCTCAGTTGGTAGAGCAATTGACTCTTAATCAATGGGTCGAGGGTTCGAGCCCCTCCCGGAACACTTTAGAAGAGGCGCTTACATAATCTATGTAAGCGCTTTTGCTTTCTTCATTGTCTTTCCGATCTTGATTACTCTTTCTCTAATATGATCAAAAAGGAAGCATCAAACAGGCCGGGTTGGGGTTATTTTTCTTTAGAAAAGGAATGGCTCGGCCGCTTACCCTTCGAATGGTTTTCTATTTTTTATTTATATTTGAGTCAAATTAATACTTCACAAATTTCCTGACATGAAAAAAACAATCCTTTCCGTATTTGTGCTTACCGCTTTGATGGTGGTAGTGGGCTGTGGTAAAAAAAAGGAGCTCGTCTTGGTGAACGACCAGTATGGCGTGGCGCAAAAAGTTAACCCCGATGAAAAATCCGTATACCTGGTCTTTACCGGGCATTACAGCACGGACGACGACGGATATTTTGAAAATTTCGACGGCGCGGCGCCGGTCGTGGAGATACTGGCCGAGCACGGGGTCAAAGGTTCTTTCTTTCCTACCGGGAATTGCTTCCGGGTGGAAAAATACCAGCAAACTCTCAAGGATATTATAGGACAGGGCCATTATTTGTCTGCGCACTCCGACAAGCATCTTTTGCTTTGCTCGTACGAGGACCGGAACGTGAACCTGGTAACGGAGGATTCCCTGGCGCGTGATATTCAGGGAATGGAAGCCGAGCTCGAAAAATTGGGGCTGAAGAAAGAGCAGTACCAATGGATGATCCCGCCTTATGAGTATTACAACCAGTTCAGTGCCGATGCATTGCGTAAATTGGGATATAAATTGGTCAATCCGACCGAAGGCCTGGTAACAGGGCTGGATTGGATGGGCCCGGAGGATCCTTCCTACCATTCGGCCCAGCAATTGCTCGACAATATCTGGAATTACGAGAAAGAACATACCCTCAATGGGGCTGTCATCCTCGTGCATGCGATGAATTACCCGAACCGTACCGACGACGACAGATTGTACACGCACTTGGGGGAAATCATCGAAAAACTGAAAGAGAAAGGGTATAGCTTTAAGACATTTAAGGATGTGATAGAGGCTGAAAAATAATACGGCGCATCCCTCTACACAAAAGGTCCGCGAATATTGTTCGAGGGCCTTTTGTGTGTCTGGTTATTTCCTTGTAAATGAGTTCTATATAAGCAAAATTGTCCCTTATAAAAAATCCGCCCCGGAAATTCCGGGGCGGATTTGCATATAATAGAAGAGTCTGATTACTTCTTGTGCATCAGGGCTGCCTGAGCGGCTGCCAGACGGGCGATAGGCACACGGAACGGCGAGCAGGAAACATAGTTCATGCCTACCTTGTCGCAGAAGATAACCGAAGAAGGTTCTCCTCCGTGCTCTCCGCAGATACCCACCTTCAGGTCGGCATTAGTCGAGCGGCCTTTCTTCACGCCCATTTCTACCAGCTGGCCTACGCCTTCCTGGTCGAGGACAGCGAACGGATCCGTCTTGAGGATGCCTTTCTTGATGTACTCAGGAAGGAACTTGCCGGCGTCGTCGCGGGAGTATCCAAAAGTCATCTGCGTAAGGTCGTTGGTACCGAACGAGAAGAACTCGGCCACTTCGGCGATCTGGTCAGCGGTCAGGGCGGCACGCGGGATCTCGATCATCGTTCCGAGCATGTAGTCCACTTTCACGCCTTTTTCAGCGAATACCTTTTCGGCCGTTTCGCGGATGATTCCGGCCTGCTGTTTAAGCTCCTTCACGGTGCCTACCAGCGGAACCATGATCTCCGGTTTGGGGTCGAGGCCTTGTTTTTTCAGGTCGCAGGCTGCTTCAATGATAGCGCGTGCCTGCATCTCGGTGATTTCCGGATAGGTAATGCCCAAACGGCAACCGCGGTGTCCGAGCATCGGGTTGAACTCGTGCAGAGAATCCACTTTCTCTTTCACTTTCTCTACCGGAATGCCCATCTTTTTGGCCATGTATTCCTGGGAAGCGGGTTCGTTCGGTGTGAATTCGTGCAAGGGCGGGTCGAGCAGGCGGATCGTTACGCCCAGTCCGTCCATGGCTTTGAGGATGCCTTCGAAGTCGGCACGCTGTACAGGAAGTATCTTGGCCAAGGCAGCGCGGCGCTCTTCTACGGTATCGGAAAGAATCATTTCGCGCATAGCGTCGATACGGTCGCCCTCAAAGAACATATGTTCCGTGCGGCACAGACCTACACCTTTGGCGCCGAAATTGCGGGCCACCTGTGCATCGTGCGGAGTATCTGCATTGGTGCGCACATACATACGGGTGTTTTTCTCGGCCAGGTCCATGATAGCCTTGAAGTCGTCGTCCAGCGTAGCGGCAGCGGTTTCTACCTGTCCGAGATAAACCTCGCCGGTCGAGCCGTTCAGGGAGACCCAATCGCCTTCCTTGACAACGGTGTTGCCTACTGAGAACTGACGCTTTTTATAGTCTACAATCACTTCGCCGGCTCCCGATACGCAGCATTTACCCATACCGCGGGCCACAACGGCTGCGTGGGAGGTCATACCGCCGCGGGCAGTAAGGATGCCTTCGGATACGTGCATGCCGCGAAGGTCTTCCGGGGAAGTCTCCTGACGTACCAGAATGATCTTCTCTCCACGGTTCTTCCACTCTTCAGCTTCGTCGGCGAAGAATACTACGCGTCCGCAGGCAGCGCCCGGGGAAGCGGGAAGTCCTTTGGTAAGTACTTTGGCGGATTTCAGTGCGGCCTTGTCGAATACCGGGTGGAGCAGTTCGTCCAGCTTGTTCGGTTCCAGGCGCAGAAGGGCGGTCTTTTCATCGATCATACCCTGTTTAAGCATGTCTACTGCCATTTTGACCATAGCCGTACCGGTGCGTTTTCCGTTACGGGTCTGGAGCATCCAGAGTTTGCCGTCCTGAATGGTAAACTCCATATCCTGCATATCGTGGAAGTGGTTTTCCAGTTTTTCCTGGGTGGCGTTCAGGGCTGCGTAAGCTTGCGGCATAGCTTCTTCCAGAGAGGGGTATTTGTTCTTGCGGTCCTCTTCGGAAACACCCTGAAGTTTGGCCCAGCGGCGCGAACCTTCGAGCGTGATTTCCTGAGGAGTGCGGATACCGGCAACCACGTCTTCGCCTTGCGCGTCGATTAGGTATTCACCGTTGAACAGGTCTTCTCCGGTGGCGGCATCGCGCGAGAAACATACGCCGGTAGCCGAGTTCTGGCCCATGTTTCCGTAAACCATCGACTGTACGTTAACAGCAGTGCCCCATTCTTCGGGGATCTGATTGAGCTGGCGGTAAAGCACGGCACGCTCGGTGTTCCAGGAATCGAACACGGCGCATACGGCACCCCAAAGCTGATCCCAAGGGTTGGTCGGGAATTCTTTGCCGGTATGGTCTTTCACAACCTTTTTGAAGGCTTCTACGAGTTTCTTCAGGTCTTCTACCGTAAATTCTGTATCCTGTTTCAGGCCGCGGGCTGCTTTGAGCTTGTCGATTTCTACTTCGAACGGATCGTGTTCACCTTTGGCAGCCTCCACACCCATGACCACATCGCCGTACATCTGGATGAAACGGCGGTAGGAGTCCCAGGCAAAACGTGGATTGCCGGATTTTTCGGCCAGCAGTTTTACGGCATCGTCGTTGATACCCAGGTTCAGTACTGTATTCATCATGCCAGGCATGGATACCCGGGCACCTGAGCGTACGGAAACCATCAATGGGAATGCCTCTCCTTTGGAGCCGAACTTAGCGTTCATGATCTTCTCCATGTGGGCGATCCCGGCCTTTACATCGTTTTCGATCAGTTTTACTACAGAATCTTTACCCTGCTGATTGTAGAGGGTGCAGGCTTCGGTAGTGATCGTGAAGCCGGCGGGGACAGGGAGTCCCAGTAAGTTCATCTCAGCAAGGTTGGCACCTTTACCGCCAAGCAGATTTTTCATGTCTGCTTTCCCTTCGGCTTTTCCGTCGCCGAACGTGTAAACATACTTTACGTTACTCATAATGTGTTTGGTTTGTGGCCTGCGCCCTCGGGTCGCGGGCCGTGATTATTTTGAATTACTTTTTTCAAAAAACTGATACTCAATAGATAACGCTGTGCGTCGTTAGCCGTTTGAGATGCTTGCGAAATTAGGTCTTTTTTTCGGAAAAATAAAGGATTATAACTATCTTTTTTTAGCCTCTCTGTTGCTAAAAGCCTGAATATGTAATTCGTATGTGGTGGAATGTCCGAATGTCCCGATCAAATACACTGATTTTCAGAATTTTCTTTTGTGCCTCTGCGTAAAAAAACGGGTTTCGTTTTGGATGATAACGGATTATTTGCTAAATTGCTGTACCCAACCTAAAACCTAAACCCGATATGGACAAGTCAATACGTCCCCATATCGCCCTTTTGGCGTGTAACGTCATCTGGGCGCTCGATTACCCGTTTTACAAGATCGTAATGCCCCAGTACATCTCGCCGCTGGCCATGGCCACTTCTGCGGTCGTGATAGCGGCTTTGTTTTCTTTGGCTACACTCCCTTTCAGTCCCTGGGAAAAGGTGGATAAAAGGGACATCCCTAAATTGATAGGAGCTGCGCTGCTGATCACCGCGCTGCGGAAAATTTTCCTGATGGAAGGCGTAGCGCATACCAGCCCGGTAGACGGATCCGTCATTGGTACGCTGATTCCGATATTCGTGTTGATATTGTCCGTGATCATCGGGATCGACAAGTTCACGCCCAAGCGGATCATAGGAGTTTTATTCGCTGCCGGAGGCGCGGCGGCTGTGATCCTGATGGGGACTTCTTCCTCCCATCCGGCGTCGACCCTGTACGGAAACCTGTTCGTGCTGTTATGCGTATTCTTTACGGCTTTTTATATGGTGTGGGTCAAAAAATTGCTCGCCAAATACAAAACGCTGACGGTCTTGCGGTGGATCTATTGTGCCGGAGCCTTGATGATGCTGCCGTTCGGGGCGCCGGCTATCGTTCACACGGATTATGCAGCCTTCACGCATCCGGTACTGTGGGCTTACCTGTTTGTGCTGTTATTGCCGACTTTTCTCCCCAACCTGTTGCAGGCTTACGGATTGAAATACGTCAAACCGATGGTCAGCAGTATGTACGCCTACATAGGCCCGATCATCGCTACGGCGGTTTCCCTGTGGATGGGACAGGATAAACTGCACTGGGATACGGTGTTGGCGGCTATGGCGATCTTCTTCGGCATATATTTGGTAATCCGTTCTTACCGGCCGCCGATCCCAGCCATACATCTGTCTCTTATACACATCTGACGCTGCCGACGATACTCCTTGTGT
>CALJDR010000040.1 GCA_938023515.1 uncultured Flavobacteriales bacterium | reverse complement strand
GTACAGACCCAATATAACGAATCGCACGGGATCACGCCCCGCCCGATCAACAAGGCGATGAACCTCAATTCGCTGCTCGCCAAAGCGGCCGAAAGTCCTACCGGTGCGGCCGAATTGGTGCGCATTTCCAAGGAGAGGGGTATCAGCGCCCAGCAGGCAGACGAAAAATTCCTTTCGCCGGTGGAGTTGAAGAAACGCATCGCCGATGCCCGCAAAGAGATGGAAAAAGCTGCCAAAGACCTTGATTTTATCTCCGCGGCCGCCTGGCGCGACGAAATGGAACGGTTGAAAGCATTGGCCGACGAAAATAAATAGGTTATCTCAGGGATTTCCGCAGGTATATCATATCCCGGCATATCCGTCCGTCGTCCTCGTAGATGGGTTCCGGATAATGGTCGGTGAAAAAGCCTTTTATCTGCCTGTAAGGCCGGAAACCATATCTTGTATAAAATTCCTCCTGCCAGAAAGGCGGTTCGCCTTCTCCGGGGGTGCCTGTGCCCAGTATCAGTGTATCGAAGTCCCGGAGCCGTGTTTCGATAAAACGAAGCATTGTCCCAGCCCATCCGCGCTGCCGGAAAGCCGGTGCTACCGCCAGGTTCTTTATTTCTGCGGTGTGTTCGTCTAAAGGGAGGACTGCGGCGCAGCATACGGCCGCATGATTCTCAAAACCGACGAATAAAAAAGATTTTTCCAGATACCGTTTGACCATTTCCGGCGAAGGATCGGCCAGTAGAAGTAATGGGAGGAACGATCCTTTATCCTTCCGGATTTCCCGGATATCCGCTTCAGTCTTCATGGTCCAGTTCTGTGATCCGTTTTTGCCAACGCTCCCACGATCTTGTGCGGGTGGTGGTGATGCATAGCCGCATTGACTGCCGGAGGACCCGGCGCTCGTCTTTTGTCCGGCCTAAGCGTTCCAACAGGGGCTGTATACCATCGGTCAGGCGCACGATCCGGCCGCATAGTTTCATTTTCCGGGCGTATTCCGTTTCCAGCAGGGCCATATAGGCTTCGGCGGCTTCGATCGGTTTTCCCTGTTTTTCCAGGGTTTCTGCCAACGTGACAGCCTTTTGGTAAGCGCTTCCGGTGAAAAAGGCGATGATACTGTCTATCATGCAGTGGAGATTAAAAAATTATATGACCACCAGCATGGCGGCGATGAATCCCAGGACGATAATCACCAGTTTGCGCACTTTCCCATAGGCCGCCATGTCGCAGTCGAAGAGCATGACCGAGGAAACGTGCAGCAGGATACCCACTACCACAGCCAGCGCCGCGTAATAATACTCGTGGAATATCTCCGTATGGGCCCCAACGAACATCCCGAGCGGGCCGGACAGCCCGAACAGCAGCATCAGGAGCATGGCCTTGGTCTTACTGCGTACGCTGCGCAGAACCAATATATACAGCACGATAGCCATCGGGATGGTGTGCAAAGCGATGCTCAGCAGCAGCGGTGATACCCCGCCTATATCCAGGATACCGTGGGCATGATCGTGGCCGTGCCCGTGGACATCCCCGGCCAGTATGGGAGTGGATTCCAGGAAAGTATGGAGGAACAGACTGACGAACATGCCGATAGTTAGCGAATTGTCGACTTTTTCGCCCGAATGGTGGTGGCTGTGCGTGCAGGATTCCGTATGGGTGTGCCCGTGGTCGACTCCTTTGGTAAAGAAATCCAGTACCGCCTGGATAAGCAGTCCGCCCATGATGCAGAACCCTATCACGGTCGCGGATAGCCCCCCTTCGTAAGCCTCGGGGAGCATATGGAACACGATGATGCCCAGTACAAAGGCCCCGGTGAATCCGGAGATCAGATCGACGGCCGTTTTGGTCAGCCGGCCCCTGAAAACATTGACGGCCACAACTGCCAGTACGGTGGCCATGAACAGGATGATATAATCCATGCGGGATGCAGTTTTTAGGTTTGCAAAGTTAAGCCAAATGTAACGGTTTTCCGCAAAATGCCCCGGTAAATTAGGGATATGAAAACGGCCCCGGTAAAAACCGGGGCCGTTTTTGCAGGGATTGCTCTGCTGCTGTTTATTTCGAGGCTTTGAATTTTTTCGGGGCTTTGGCATCGCTGCCGTCCACCGAAGCGAGGAATTTTTCCAATCCCCAAGCCGTACGCTCCATCATTTCATCCCGGAAATGCTTGTCCAGTATCTTGGCCGAATCTTCCGGGGAGGAGAGGAACAGCGTTTCCACCAGGACGGTCAGGTATTCGGTAGGCTGGTTGAGCGAGAAATTGAAATTGCCCACGTTGCCGAAATTGGCCACGTCCATCGGTAGGATGCTCTCCAGCATAAAGACGGAAAGCGGGCGGTGGGACAGGTGGCGGTAATAAGTGCTGGTGCCTTTGGCCGTGAAAGGCGATCCGCCGGCGTTGCAGTGGATGGAGATCAGGATATCGGCCCCGGCGTTCAGAGCGGCCGCTTTGCGGTCGGCCATCGACGTGTTCTCGATACCCGGGCGCGTGAGGATCACTTTTGCCCCTTTGGATTCCAGTACTTTTTTCAGGTGTTCGGCCATGTCTTTGGTCAAATCCTGTTCTTTTACCCCGCTGGTGGTCCGGGCTCCGTTCCAGGGTTCCCCGTGGCCGGCGTCTACGGCGATGGTCAGGTTCTTCAGCTTGAGGCTTTCGGGGCGGTGTTTCACTTTTATCACCAGGCTGTTGCCCCGGTAGGACACCGAATAACCCCATATCTGGCTGTTCTTCAGGTCGACTACTACGCGGAATACGTCGTCTTCGACTTGTTTGTACGACACGTTGGCGATCTCTTTCTCGCCTTTGAGCTGGGTGATCCAGTTCGTATTGCAGGCGGCACCGAACAGGTCGACGTTGATCCGGTGAAGGTCTACATCTTCGGTAATGGCGTAGGGCAGGCGTTCGCTCAGGCCAACGACCAGGTAGTCGAAATTCCCGTCGGTCGAGACGCTCCACGATCCGGTGAGCGATTCTGCCGGGAAAGTCCCTTCAGGGAGTTTTTCGGTGTAGCTGTCCGGTATCCATGCGATCGTATTGCGCGAGAGTTGCACTTTATACATATCGTTCACCCGGCCGATGACCTGGAGTTTTATTCCGGCGTCGAGCGAGTTGATCTTCGTACCGCCCAGGCGGTCGGTTCCCAGCCCGTAGTTGAGGTAAGCGCCGTCCTTGGTCTGTACCATGAAGGGAGCGCTTTTGCTCAGAAGTTCTATCTTGGCCTTCACCGTCTGTACGGCGGATGAGTCCCCGGCGGCGATCGAAAGTTCTATCGGCCCGGTGATCTGCGTGTCGTTCGGTTGTACGGTGTATTGTCCCTGGAAAACACCGGGGGATACTTCGTAAAGGGGGCTGCCGCCCAGCCACGATAGTTTGGCGCCCGGTATCGAACGCAGGCGGATGCGTACAGCATCTCCCGCGGAGACGGCCATGTCGTCGGAAGGGAGTATCTGGACGTTTTCGGCGCGCAGGCCGTCGACGGGTTTGGGCGCTTCCCGTTTTTTCAGGAAGATGTTTTTAGTCAGGCTCTGCCCATCCCCCGCAGACAGGGTGAAGGTGTTGTCGCCTTCTTTCAGGTCGACCCGTGCCGCCCATTCCCCGGATGAATAGATGGGGAACGACTGTCCCTGTACGGTGATCTGCGATCCGGCCGGGCCCATTCCGCGCAGGTTGACAACGGCAGTGTAGGTGGTGTCGGCCGATCCGGCTACGACCTTCAGTTCCTGTGCTTGTACGGCGAGTACCGGAGCGGCGGCCAGGAGGATGCAAATAGATTTTTTCAGCATGATATGATGGTTTTTTAATATATCCGTTCGGATTTCACAAATATCGCAAATAAGATGTTCCGTCCGGCGGCAATTTGTAAAAAAACGAGCGTCTTTGGCTAATTTCCCGCAGGATGCTTACTTTTACCGGAAAATAGAACCCGATGAAAACACCTGCGATAGGAATTTCGATTATCCTTTGTTTGCTATTAAGTGCCTGTTCTGCTGGAAAAGCGGCCGTAGGAAAAGGTCTGCCGCGTCCGGAGGAAGGCGGCGAAGCATTCCGGATACAGGCCGGTGCGGCCAATGTGCCTGAAAGGGATTCTATGGCCGTACGCTGGTATTCGGACGGGAATTTTCCGGAGTTCATGCGGCGGTTTGTCCGGGTGGACGTCGAGTTCGCTACATCCGACGGACGGAATGTAAAAGCGCATTACTATGTGGCGTCCGATTACCTGTGTGTGGGTACGGACAGCGATTTCCTGCGCCTGCCCGTTACGCCCCATGCCGGGCAGCGGATCGCGGATATGCTCGGCTGTTTTCTGTCCACGCCCAAGATATGCGACGATGTCTACCGGGCGGCCCGCGTGAAACTGGAGCCTGTGCCAATGATGTGCGAACGGGAGGCATTTCAGACTTTTGTGGTACACAACTATATCATCGAAGGGCAGCGCAAGGGACGCAAAGGCCTCGTGGCCGGGCATAAGAAAGACGTGGTCATCACCCAAACGCTTTCCGGAAAGCCAGGACGGATAGCCCTCTACGGTTGGCACAAACCCGATGGGAAGCCGATACAACCGGTATATACCGGCCATATCATGCGGTATGTGGACTACAGCCACGGGTTCCGTCTGGTCAAGCGGGAAATATGGGTCGACGGCCGGGAAATGGATTACACCGAGGTGCTTGCCCATCCGGAATACTGGCGGGCGCTCAGTTACGACCCGGGACAGACTTTTACCGCCTATCCGACCCGTTAATTCCTTAAATCTTAAATTATGGGCAAAAACCGCGGAGGAGAAAGTCTTTTGGCGTATTTTTGCACCTACACGAAAAATTCAGACGAAAAGTGGACGATAGCAACGGATACACGATAGGCGGAATTCCCGCCGGGACACTGGCCGCTAAATACGGCACTCCCCTCTATGCGTACGATTACGGTATCATCCGGCAACAATATGAACGACTGGACGGAGCCTTTTCGGCGATAAAGGCTCGCCGGATCAATTTTGCGATGAAGGCCCTGAGCAATATCAATATCCTGCGCCTGATGCGCGGATTGGGCAGCGGGATAGACGCCGTATCCGTAGAGGAAGCCCGGTTGGCCCTGATGGCCGGTTTCGCCCCTACGGACATCGTTTACACTCCCAACGGCGTACCGATGGAAGAGTTCGACCAGGCCGTTTCGCTGGGCGTACGCATCAATATCGATTCGGTGGAAACCCTGCGGGAATTCGCCTTGAGGCATCCCGGCGTGCCGGTAGGCATCCGCATCACCCCGGATATTTACGCCGGTGAGCACGCTAAAATATCGGTCGGGGGAAAAGAATCGAAATTCGGGATCTCCCTGCAGCAGATAGACCAGGTGGAAGCCTTGGCCAAGGAAAAAAATATGACGATCGACGGCGTGCATTTGCACACCGGTTCGGGTATCTACGATGTGGACGTGTTCCTCGAAGCGGCCGAACGCATTTTTTCGGTGGCCGAAAGGTTCCCGGTGGAATACATCGATTTCGGCGGCGGGTTCAAAGTGCCGTACAAGCCGGAAGAGACCGGTACGGATATCGAACTGCTGGGACAGAAGCTGTCCGAACGGTTCAACCGTTTCGTGGAAAAGTCCGGTCGGAATATCTGCATGATGGTCGAGCCAGGGAAATTCCTGGTGAGCCGCGCCGGTACGCTGCTGGTGCGCGTGGACTGGGTAAAACAAACCCCTGCCGCTACTTTCGCCCAGGTGGACAGCGGGCTGTGCCACCTGATCCGCCCGATGATGTACGATGCCTACCAGCATATCCTCAATGTCTCCAACCCGGGCGGGCAGCCGCATGAATACAACGTGACGGGCTATATCTGCGAGACCGACAATTTTGCCGTCCGCCGGTCTATTCCCGAGATCTGCCGCGGCGATCTGCTGGCTATACTCAATGCAGGGGCGTATGGATATACGATGGCTTCGGTGTACAATTCCCGTTTCCGTCCTCCGCAGGTGCTGGTCAAGGACGGGAAAGATTACCTGTTGTCGCGGCGCGAAACGCTCGACGACCTGCTGGCCCTGCAGACGGACCACGGGTTTTGATGGGAGTTTTGATGGGCGATTGATTATCTTTGCAAGGACATGAAATTCGATATAGAACAAAGCGACGCGAACTCCAAAGCCAGGGCCGGTGTACTGCATACCGCCCACGGCGATGTGCCTACGCCCATATTCATGCCGGTAGGCACGGTGGGCAGCGTAAAAGGCGTACACCAGCGGGAGCTTTCCTCCGACGTAGATGCCAAAATCATCCTGGGCAATACGTACCACCTGTACCTGCGCCCCGGGACGGACATTTTGCAAAAAGCGGGCGGACTGCATAAATTCATCGGGTGGGAACGACCCATCCTTACCGACAGCGGCGGTTACCAGGTGTACTCGCTTTCGGCCACCCGCAAAATAAAAGAAGAGGGGGTTCGTTTCAAATCGCATATAGACGGCTCCGTCCATTTCTTTTCCCCGGAAAGCGTGATGGACATCGAGCGCCAGATAGGCGCCGATATCATCATGGCTTTCGACGAATGTACGCCGTATCCCTGTGAGTATTCCTATGCCAAGGCTTCGATGCAGATGACGCACCGCTGGCTCGACCGCTGCGTGGCACATTTGAAAGAGAATCCCGAACTGTACGGGTATTCCCAGTCGTTGTTCCCTATCGTACAAGGTTCGGTCTATCCGGACCTGCGCCGTATGTCGGCCGAGAAGATTGCTTCGGTCGGTGCGGACGGAAATGCTATCGGCGGCCTTTCCGTAGGGGAACCGCACGAGATCATGTACGAAATGATCGACGAGGTCTGTGCCATCCTGCCCGCCGACCGTCCCCGCTACCTGATGGGAGTGGGCACCCCGGTCAATATCCTGGAGGCCATATCCCGCGGGATCGATATGATGGACTGCGTAATGCCTACCCGCAACGGGCGCAACGGTATGCTGTTCACCTCGGAAGGGATCATCAATATCAAGAACCGTAAATGGGCCGACGATTTTTCGTCTGTAGACCCGGCAGGACACACGTGGGTGGATACGGCCTATTCCCGTGCTTACCTGCGGCATCTTTTCTCGGCGGATGAATTTTTGGGCAAACAGATCGCTTCGATACACAATTTAGGGTTCTATCTCTGGCTCGTCTCCGAGGCGCGCAGGCGGATAGAGACCGGAGATTTTGCCCGGTGGAAAGCAGAAATGGTCGGAAAACTGGATCGCAGGCTATGAAGCACCTGAAGATACTCGACCGGTATATCCTCAAAAATTTCCTGGGCACTTTCGTAGTGACGGAGGTCGTGATCCTTGTATTGGCTGTGGTGGTCGATATGTCGGAAAAGATCGATAAATATCTCACCAACGAGGCCCCGGCGATCGAGATCGTCAAATATTACCTGAATTTTGCGCTCTATTACGGCAACATGTATATGTCGCTGGTGGTATTTCTGGCAGCTACGATCTTTACTTCCAAATTTGCGGCCAGGTCGGAGATCATCGCCATTATGAGCGCGGGGGTGAATTACAACCGCTTCCTGCGTCCGTACCTCATCGGGTCTGTTCTTTTGATGTGTTTTTCGATGCTCATCAACAATTTTATCCTGCCGTATTCCAACGTGCGCCGTTTTGCATTTGAAGCGAAGTACGTCAAACCCCAGAGGCAGGATTACCAGTTCGAACAAAATATCCATAAACAGGTTGGACCGGGGCAGATGTTGTACATATACGAATGGAATGTCGGCCAAAAGACCGGCCAGAAATTCGCGCTTGAACAATATGATTCTACGGGGATATTGGTGCATAAGTTTTCTGCCGATAATATTAAGTACCTGTCTCTTATACACATCTGACGCTGCCGACGATACTCCTTGTGTAG
>CALJDR010000039.1 GCA_938023515.1 uncultured Flavobacteriales bacterium | reverse complement strand
CTTTCAGCACAATTCAAAAACCATTTTTACACAATCCTATTTTTCGACTATATTATCTCAATGAAAATTCTGTCGCGGAAATTTCCGATATTTGTGCCATGAGCGTGGCCAATGTAAAGACGACTCTCTCCCGGGCGCGGGTGCGTATGGCGCAGGTGCTGACGGAGATGCTCGGAAAAAATGCGGCACAGATGCTAATAGGATGATTGTTATGGAAAATGTAAACGGAAAATTCGACCAAATGATGCGCAGTGCCCTATCGGGCATAGGTACATCGCATTCGTTTACGGCACGGCTCATGGTCCGGATAGAACAGGAAAAAGAAGTGGCCCGGGCGCGCCGGATACAGCGGATAGGTATTATAGCGGCAGTGACGGCTTTCGTTTTGGCGCTTGTTTCGTTGGTATTACTGCTGACCTTGTTCCGGGTGGAAGAATCGGTGTCGGTCGGCGTGATAGAAGGGCTCAAGGATAAAATTTGCCTCTTCTTTTCCGACCTGGTATCCGGAATATCGCTTTCTACGGTGATAAATACGATAGTGGTATGCCTGGCTGTATTGGCGGTCTTTTCTTGGGATGCTGTGCTGGGAAAGGTGTATACGAAAGATAAATGATCGGCTGTTTGCCGAGAAAACGAAAAAAAGGATTCTGTAGCGGAATCCTTTTTTGTTTTTTGTCGCTATTGATGATGGTAGGGCAGTCCGTTGAGGATGGTAAAAGCCCGGTATAGTTGCTCGGTAAAAAACAAGCGAACCATCTGGTGGGAAAAAGTCATCTTCGAAAGGCTTATCAGTCCGTTAGCTCGCTGGTATACTTCCTCTGAAAACCCATAAGGCCCTCCTATGACGAATACCAGGTTCTTGATCCCGGAATTCAGGTGTTTCTGGAGGTTTTCCGCAAATTCTGGCGAGGAAAACTGTTTGCCCCGTTCGTCCAACAGCAGTACGTGATCCGAAGGTTTGATGCGGGATAGGATGTCGGTCCCTTCCCGGGCCTTTTGCTCTTTTTCGGAGAGGCTGCGGGCATTTTTTACGTCGGGGAGCTCTTCGCGGGAGAAATCGGCAAAGCGTTTTAACCGCTTCTCGTATTCACCCATCAGACCCTCGATGGCCGTAGAATCCGTCCGACCGACGGCAAGAAGGGAAATCTTCATTGCAGGCCGTACTGTTTGATCTTCCGGTATAGAGTGCGTTCGGATATGCCTAATTCCTTCGCGGCATCTTTTCGTTTGGAATGGTGGCGCTCCAGGGCTTTGCGGATCATTTCTATCTCGTTTTTCTCCAGGGCCAGCGGTTCTTCGTCCTCAGAAGGGTCTTCATAGCTTCCCAGGTCGATCACACTATCCTGTGTATGGTCCGGGAATTCCGGTTCTTCGGCCGCTGTGTCGGAATGCTCTCCTTTGAATGCCGGAAGAGCCGTGCGGTGCGGGCCCGTAATGTTCTTCAGGAAATCCGGATACCGGTTTTTTTCGATCAGGGAGGCTACGATCCGTTTGAGTTCTCCCACTTCGCCCCGCAGGTCCGACACCGATTTGGCCAGGACTTCCACTTCCTGGGAATTATAAGAGGGTTGTACTATTTTCTGGGGCAGGTTATTGCCGAAAGGCGTGACCGGCAGATAGGCCTGGAGACCTTGCGCATCGACGTACCGGTTGGACTCCATGATGGATATCTGTTCAGTGAAATTCCGGAGCTGGCGGATGTTGCCCGGCCAGTCATAGACCTTTATAAAATCGATGGCATCGTCCGACAAGCGGGCCGGCGGCATCCGGTATTTTTCAGCAAAATCGGCCGCGAATTTGCGGAATAGCAGGTATATGTCCTCCCGCCGTCCGCGCAGGGGGGGCAGGAATATTTCGACTGTGTTCAGGCGATAGTAAAGATCTTCCCGGAAGCGCCCGTCCCGGATGGCGGTAAGCAGGTTCCGGTTGGTGGCGGCTACGATCCGCACATCCGTTTTTTGTGTGACGGACGAGCCGACTTTCATGAATTCCCCGGTTTCCAGTACGCGCAGCAGTCTTACTTGGGTCATAAGGGGGAGTTCCCCCACTTCGTCCAGAAATATGGTGCCTCCGTCGGCTACTTCAAAGTAGCCTTTCCGCGAGCCGGATGCCCCGGTAAAAGCGCCTTTTTCGTGGCCGAACAGTTCGCTTTCAATGGTGCCTTCCGGGATAGCCCCGCAGTTCACGGCAATGTACGGTTTGTGTTTGCGGTACGAGAGTGAATGGATAATGCGGGGAATATTCTCTTTACCTACGCCGCTTTCTCCTGTTACCAGTACTGAAATGTCGGTCGGGGCGACGATTTCCGCCTTTTCGATCGCGCGGTTGAGTGCCGGCGAATTGCCGATGATCCCGAAACGTTGTTTTATTTCCTGAATGTCGCTTGCCATGTATGAAAATAGAAAAGGGTTAGTCCGAACACAAAGTTACGGAATAACCCTCAATATGGTGACAAAATGTCAGTTTATTTACTTCCCGAGGCAAAAGTCCAGAATGGCCAAATATTCTTCGGGGGTCTTCATTTTGTTCTTGGTTTTCTTGAGGAAGGCTTTGATTTCTTTGTCCTTGCCCGGGAAAGCATTGTTGATCTCCTTCATAGTTGTGAAAGGAATATAATTTCCTTCCCGGGAGATGTAGTACTTGTCGATGATCTTGACTACATAATCGTGGGGAACTACAAAGAGACGCGAGAAATCGTAATAAGATTCAACGGTCTTTGCATTGGTTGTGGCAGGTAATGGGCTGCCGAAAGAATCAGTTTTCGGTTTCGGTGCAGCGGAACCTATCCGGTCGCGGTATAGACCGCCGTCCTGTCCCGCCCGAATGGCTTCCATAAATCCACTGCCTCCCGGTACCAATACGATGGAGTCTATCGCTACGCGGGCGATATTATCCGGATTGGTAACATAGTAGATGTCGCCGTTCTGGGTATAGACCAATTTTTGCGTCACTACGCTATAATTAAGTATCGCAGAAGTGGTAAGGCCATCTTTATAGTATACCACCCCCGGTTTGAACTTTTCGAGGAGCATATGGAGCGTCCCATCGTTCCTTTCCTGTTGTGCCCATGCTGTGGCTGATATGGCAGCGAATATGGCTAAAGTTAACAGTTTCTTCATTGTGTTTCTGAGTTTAATTAAGGATTATCCAAATATAGGAAAAAAAGCGATTGTGTGCGAAAAATGATAAAATGTGAGAAAAAAAATCAGTGGGAGGAATTTAGGGTCTTTTAACGCAAAAAAAACGAACGTATCCGTACATTTGTATTAACATCAATCAAAATTCAGTTCAATTATGAAAGTTAAAGGGACCCAGACGGAGAAGAACCTGCTGATATCTTTCGCAGGGGAATCTCAGGCGCGTTCGCGCTACACATTTTTCGCTTCCGTAGCCCGGAAAGAAGGTTATGAACAGATCGCCGCCGTATTTACGGAAACGGCCGAGCAGGAAAAAGAACATGCCGAGCGCTTTTTCAAATTCCTCGAAGGAGGTATGGTGGAGATCACGGCCGCTTATCCGGCCGGTGTGATAGGCAATACGATGGAAAACCTGAAAGAAGCCGCTGCCGGCGAATACGAAGAGTGGGCCGAGATGTACCCCGCTTTTGCCGAGGTGGCCGAAAAAGAAGGTTTCAAAGAGATCGCCGCCGCCTGGCGCAATATCATGAAAGTAGAGGAATTCCATGAAAGCCGCTACCTGAAACTTCTCGAACGTGTGGAAACAGGTACTGTTTTCGAAAGGGAGAACGAGATAGAATGGCAGTGCCGCAACTGCGGGTTTGTGTTCCGGGGAAAGAAAGCTCCGGCAAAATGTCCCGCTTGCTTGCATCCCCAGGCTTATTTCGAACCCAAGCGCGATAATTATTGAGGCTTACACGGTTTTAATAGAACTTCCAAAACTCCGGCGAAAACTTTGCCGGAGTTTTTTTATTGTTTGCCCCCAAAGAGTTATCTTTGGGTAAAATAACACAGAAAATGACCCTTTCCCAGTGGCACCGGAAATACATCGCAGACCTGGCCTCCCTTTATCCGCAATGTGAGGCAGAAGGCCTTTTTTCCCGCACGGTAGACTATTTGTGGAGATTGGATCGCCTGCACTACAGCCTGCAGAAGGACAGAATCCTGTCGCCGGAGGAATCCGAAAAGATATTGTGGATATTCAGGGAATTATCTGATGGCCGGCCTTTGCAGTATATCACCGGAGTGCAGCCATTCTTCGGCCGGGATTTTTTGGTGGACCCGCGGGTGCTTATCCCCCGGGGAGAGACCGAGGAACTGGTCGCACTCTTGCTGTCAGCCCATGGTAAGGAACCGCTGAGGTTGCTGGACATAGGGACGGGGAGTGGTGCCATCGCTGTAACTCTGGCCGCCGAACGACCGGGGTGGCAGGTAACTGCGGTAGATATAAGTCCGGATGCGCTGGAGGTGGCTGCGACTAATGCGAAGAACCTGGGCGTAGCCGTAAATTTTGTACAAGCCGATATTCTGGACGAAAGCCGGTGGGTAGAACAGGGTGTTTATCAAGTGATCGTTTCCAATCCTCCCTACGTGCGGGAGAGCGAAAAAAAGGCGATGCACACCAATGTGCTGGACCACGAGCCTCCCGGTGCCCTTTTTGTGCCGGATGCCGATCCGCTGGTGTTTTACCGGGCGATTGCCCGGTTTGCCAAAGGCGCGCTTGCATCCGGCGGGAGATTGTATTTCGAGATAAACGAGGCATTGGGGCAGGAAACGACCGCACTTTTGGAAGGGTTGGGTTTTGAAGAGGTAAAAATACATCGGGATATAAACGGGCGCGACCGCATGGCGGAAGCGCAGAAAAACGATTGAACTATGGAAAATAAAATGCAGCAGAAAACGGTCGGGCAGTTGGATGTCCGGCGGTACATGGGACTCTGGTACGAAATCGCCCGGTACGACCACCGGTTCGAGCGGGGCATGTCGGATGTAACGGCCGAGTATACCCTGCGGGAAAACGGAATGATATCGGTGGTTAACAGTGGAACGAAGGACGGGAAACGCCATGTGGCCCGGGGGAAGGCGAAAATGCCGGACAAATCACAGCCCGGACGCCTGAAAGTTTCGTTCTTCCTCTGGTTTTATTCGGATTATTATATCCTGGAATTGGCCGAAGATTATTCGTATGTCCTTATCGGCAGCAGCAGCGATAAATACCTGTGGATCCTGAGCCGCACGCCGCAACTGGGAGAGACGCCCAAAAACTTCTTGCTGTCCCGGGCGCAGCAACGGGGATATGACACCTCGAAACTCCTGTGGGTGGAACAATCCCGGTAAAGGCCCGTCAGTTTTCTTTTTTCAGGGTGATCAGCGTGATCTCCGGGCGCATGCCTACCCGTGCCGGAAAGAAATGGTACCCCACGCCCCGCGTTACGTATAGCTGTCTGCCGTTTTCCCGGTACGGGCCGGCCCAGTATTTGTCGCGGTACTGAATGGGGCTCCATTGAAAATTTTCGGAAAAGCGGAAAGCAAACTGCATCGCGTGCGTATGTCCCGAAAGGGTCAGGTCGATAAATTTTGGGTAGTGGGCGACGATGTGTTCGAAATGCGCCGGGTCGTGCGAGAGCAGGATCGTGAATTTCCCATCCGGGATACTATCCACGGCTTTCGAGATATCCCCGCGGGCCGGGAAAGGCCCTACACCCCAGTTTTCCACCCCGGCCAGATAGATCGTATCCCCGCCGTTTTCGATGGGTATGAATTCGTTGTCCAGTACTTTAAATCCTGCCTGGCGGTAATAGGAGAACAGTGAGTCCATCTGCTCGCGGCGCCCTTCGGCATTCAGCGAACGGTCGTATTCGCAGTAGTCGTGGTTGCCGACAATCGCGAATTTTCCTTTGGGGGCTTTCAATGCTTTGAGGTGATCCATCCACGGGAGCATATCGGCCGAATTGTCATTCAGAATATCGCCGGTGAGTACGATCATGTCCGGGTGAAGCTCCTGCACCATTTCAAAGGCGCGGGGGAGTTTCCGGTCGTCCGGATCGAACGAGCCCAGATGCAGATCCGATATCTGAACGATGCGGAAATCTTCGAAGCCATCCGGCAGTCGTTCGCTCTTCATCTCGAAGGGCTCCACGCGGTAATCGGTCTTGCCCCGAACCATTCCTTCCACCAATGTCCCCAGTCCCAGTACGGCCAAACCGCAAGCCACGATGAACAGCGCCTTCGAAGGCTTGGCTATCCATTTTCCGGTAAAAATACGTTTACACAGGCTGAAAATATCTTCCGCCAGCCCAACCAGACACAAGGGCAGCGTGGCGCAGGCGTAGAATATGATAACGATAGCCACTGCCCGGAAAAACGAGTAGGCCGTAGGGTCAGGCAATGTTTTGGCCAAGGCATAGATCAGTGCGGCGACTCCCATGGCCAGGTACACGATATTGGCGGTGCGTCGACTGGCGGCGCGGCGGACGTACCGGTAAGAATAAATACCGGCGGCTATGGCGATAAAAAGGGTGATGTATATGATCATTCGGGTTCGGGGACTGGATTTTAAGGGGCAAATATAGTTTTTTTTGACCGGCGGAACTGCTAAGGTTTTTATAATACTGCCCGGCGGCGTATCTTTGTGTCTCTTATTTTTACCGAATTTGGAAAAGGAAGACATCATTGCACGTATATCCGCCGGGGAAAATTTCAAGGCGTTGGAAAAGGCCTGGACAGCTTCGTCCGGGGCGAAAGTATGCCTGGCAGGTTATGCCGGCTCCTGGATCTATGTGTGTGCTGCCCGGTTGGCCAAATCCATGCCGGGGCATATGCTCGTAATATGTCCGGACCGGGAATCGGCATCCTATGCCTATGGCGATATGCGCTATCTGGCAGGTGAAGAGAATGTCCTGTTCTATCCGGCGTCTTACCGTAAACCGTACCAGACGGAGGAGGTCGATAATGCCAATGTACTGCTGCGGGCCGAGGTTTTGGCAGCCGTTTCGTCTTCGCAGAGCGGAAAATATGTGGTGAGTTATCCCGATGCGCTGTTCGAGAAGGTCATCTCGCGGGACGGTATCGCGGAAAATACGTTCGAAATAAAGATCGGGCAGTCCCTGAAAATAGACCGGCTGGTCGACCGGTTGGAATCCGCCGGTTTCGATCGGACGGAATTCGTTTTTTCGGCCGGACAATATTCGGTGCGCGGAGGTATCGTGGATATTTTTTCGTTCAGCGCGCAGGAACCGTCCCGGGTGGAATTCTTCGGCGATGAGGTAGAGAGTATCCGCCTGTTCGATATCGACAGCCAGTTGTCCACGGGCAGTGCGCGTACACTCTCCATATTGTCCAACGTGGAGGATAAAGCCATGGGGAACGTTTCCCGCCTCAGTTTTTTCGACTTTCTGCCCAAAGATTCACCGATAATTACTCCTAATATACCTTCCTGTGCGGCCACGGTCGGAAAGCTGATGGAAAAGGCGCAAGAGGCTTTTGCAGGGCTGAAAAACAGTCCCCTCAAACACCAGGCGCCCGAAGAACTGTTCCTCGACGAGGATAGTTACCGGGCGGGTTTTGCCCGGCACCGGGTGTTGGAACTGTCGCAACGGCCGTTCTTCCCGGATGCCGCGGTGATCGGCAGCAAAACGTTGCCCCAGGCCGTGTTCCACCGCAATTTCCAATTACTGGGCGAAAATCTGAAGGATAACCGTTCCAAGGGCCTTTCGAACGTGATCTTCTGTGCCAACCAGACACAGGCGCGCCGCCTGAAGGATATATTCGCCGACATAGACGGGACGATCGTTTTCGATGCCATCGAGGGCGACCTGCACGAAGGGTTCATTGATCCGTCGGCGAACTTGGCTTGCTATACCGACCACCAGATATTCGAACGGTACCAGCGTTTCGCCACGCCCCGGCATTTTGCCAAAGCGCAGGCTTTGTCCCTGTCCCAGCTTTCCGAGCTGGAAGTGGGGGATTATGTCACACATATCGACCACGGGATAGGCCGTTTCGGAGGCCTGCAAAAAATAGACGTGGACGGCCGCACGCAGGAAGCCGTAAAGTTGGTATACGCCGGGGGCGATATCCTGTACGTGAGCATCCATTCGTTCCACAAAATATCCAAATACAGCGGCAAGGAGGCGACGCAGCCCCGGGTAGACCGGCTCGGTTCCGGTACGTGGAAGGCCCTGAAAGACCGGGCGAAGAAACGGGTCAAGCAGATCGCTTTCGACCTGATAAAGCTCTATGCTTCCCGCCAGACGGTGGAAGGGTACGCCTTTTCGCCGGACAATTACATGCAGGACGAACTCGAGGCGTCCTTCATTTATGAGGATACCCCGGACCAGCTCAAAGCCACCCAGGCCGTGAAGGCCGATATGGAACGCGCCCGCCCGATGGACCGCCTGGTGTGCGGGGACGTGGGATTCGGCAAGACGGAAGTGGCGATCCGGGCGGCTTTCAAGGCGGCCGGAGATTCCAAACAGGTAGCCGTCCTGGTGCCGACGACCATTCTGGCGTTCCAGCATTACCGCAGTTTTGCTTCGCGGCTCAAGCGAATGCCGGTGCGGGTGGAATACCTGAACCGTTTCCGCACGGCCAAGGAAAAAGCCGCCATCCTGAAAGACCTGGAAGAAGGAAAAATAGATATCCTGATCGGTACGCACCAGATCGTGGGCAAGAATGTCAAATTCAAAGACTTGGGGCTCCTCATCATCGACGAGGAACATAAATTCGGGGTGGGGGTGAAGGACAAGCTCAAAACTCTCAAGACCAATGTCGATACGCTGACCCTTACGGCCACGCCGATCCCCCGTACGCTCCAGTTCTCGCTCATGTCGGCCCGCGACCTGTCGATCATCGCCACTCCGCCGCCCAACCGGCATCCCATCCATACACAGGTCATCACTTTCGACCAAGAGATCATCCGCGATGCCGTGGCGTACGAACTCTCTCGCGGCGGGCAGGTGTTCTTTGTCCACAACCGGATCGAGAATATCCGGGAGGTAGCGGCCATGGTTCAGCAATTGGTGCCGGATGCCCGCATAGGGGTGGGACATGGGCAGATGAAAGGCGACGAACTGGAAAAACTGATGCTCGACTTTATGGAGGGCCGGTTTGACGTACTGGTATCTACGACTATCGTGGAGAGCGGACTGGACATCCCCAATGCCAACACCATTTTTGTGAACAACGCCCATACCTTCGGCCTTTCCGACCTGCACCAACTGCGTGGGCGGGTAGGGCGCAGCAATAAGAACGCATTCTGCTACTACATAGCCCCGCCGTATTCCGCCATGACGGAAGATGCCCGGCATCGTCTGGAAGCCCTTGAGAAATATTCGGCCGTGGGGCAGGGGATCAACATCGCCATGAAAGACCTCGAGATACGGGGTGCGGGCGACCTGCTGGGGCCAGAACAGAGCGGTTTTATCGCGGACATAGGTTTCGACGCCTACCAGAAAATTCTGGCCGAGGCGGTCGAAGAACTGCGCCACGACGAGTTCGCGGGGCTGTTCGAAGAAGGCCGCAACGATACCATCGCCTTTACCCCGCCCGATACGCAGATAGATACCGATTTCGAACTTTTGATCCCGGACGGTTATGTGTCGTCCAGCCTCGAGCGTCTCCGGTTGTACAATACTCCTGTCTCTTATACACATCTGACGCTGCCGACGATACTCCTTGTGTAGA
>CALJDR010000038.1 GCA_938023515.1 uncultured Flavobacteriales bacterium | reverse complement strand
GTCGTGTCGAGCGTGGCGAAAAGCTTGTTCTCGGCAAAGACATCGGATTTGCTCAGCAGGTTCATCAGCGTAGATTTGCCCACGTTGGTATAACCTACCAACGCAATACGGACGGTCTTTCCCCGGTTCTTGCGCTGGGTAGCCATCTGGCGGTCTATCGTGCCCAATTTTTCTTTCAGCAGCGCGATACGGTCGCGGACGATACGCCGGTCGGTCTCGATCTCCGTCTCTCCCGGCCCACGCATACCGATACCTCCCCGCTGGCGCTCCAAGTGAGTCCACATACCCGTCAAACGTGGAAGCAGGTACTGGTACTGGGCCAGTTCCACCTGAGTGCGGGCATAGGATGTCTGAGCCCGGGCAGCGAATATATCGAGGATCAGGTTGGTTCGGTCGAGGATCTTGCGTTCGAGTTCCCGTTCGATATTGCGCAGCTGGCCGGCGGACAGTTCGTCGTCGAATATCACGACGTCCACTTCTTCCTGCTGGGCGATATAATTCTTTATTTCCTCCAGTTTTCCCGTCCCTACGAACGTACGGGGATTGGGCGTATCGACTTTCTGCCAGAAGCGCTTGACTACTTCAGCCCCGGCCGTTTCGGCCAAAAATTCGAGTTCGTCCAAGTATTCCGACAGTTTCTTTTCATCCTGCTGGGGCGTGACAAGGCCTACCAATACGGCCTTTTCATAAGATTGTTTGCTATGTTCTATCATTTTCGTTCCTCCCACTGTTTTTACCTGCCGGCATTTGTGCCGTACAGGGGTCTATCCAACGAATCAACCGGCATGGCAGTCCCGTTTTTGGAACGCTACGCCGGTATCCGCGTATTTATTTTCCGCCCTGCCGCTTTGGCAGGATGCGGATCAGAACTCCATCAGGAACCTTACCGGGTACCCATGGAGTTTTTCGATGCCTTTCAGGGCTTTGAGCTCCATCAGGAAAGAGAACTGGACTACTTCCCCGCCGGCTTTCTCGATGAGCTTCACCACTGCTTCGGCCGTACCCCCCGTCGCCAGCACATCGTCGTGGATAAGGACTTTATCCCCTTTCCGTATGGCATCGGTGTGTATCTCCAGGCTGTCGGTGCCGTATTCCAGATCGTAGGTCACGGACAGGGTATCGAAAGGCAGTTTTCCTTTTTTGCGTACCGGCACATACCCCACACCCAACTGGTGGGCGATGAGCGACCCGAAAAAGAATCCGCGGGATTCCACGGCAGCTACTTTGGTTACACCCAAACCTTTGACGTGGCCGCACAATTGTGCCAGGGCCTCGTTGGTCGCCTCCGGGCTGAGCAGCAGCGGGGTGATGTCGCGGAAGATAACCCCCTTTTTCGGGAAATCGTATATGTTGCGGATATAATTGCGCAAATCCATTTTCATGTTCTTATTTCTTGGTTTTAATCCTTTTTTCGTTTTTATTTCAAATGCGGGAAAGACGAGCCAGCAGGCAGAAATCGGCCAGCGTAAGGGCTGTCATAGCCTCTACCACCGGCACGGCGCGGGGCAATACGCACGGATCATGGCGGCCGCGGCCTTCTACGATCGCGGGACGCCCCTCGGTGTCTATCGTCTGCTGCGGGGAGACGATAGTCGCCACAGGCTTGAAGGCCACGCGGAAAACGATATCCATTCCGTTGGATATGCCTCCCTGTACCCCGCCCGAGCGGTTGGTGAGCGTGCGTCCACCTTCGGCGAACAAGTCGTTGTGCTCCGAACCCCGCATGGCGGAACCGGCGAAACCGCTCCCTATTTCGAAACCTTTGGAGGCCGGGATGCTCAGACAGGCGGCAGCCAGACGGGCTTCCATCCGGTCGAATATCGGCTCGCCCCAGCCGGCTGGCACTCCGCTGGCCACGCAGGTCACTACACCCCCTACGCTATCGCCCCGCGAGCGCACTTCGCGGATCAAAGCCTCCATTTCGGCGGCTTTGGCCGGATCGGGACAGCGGACTATGTTGCTGTCTATTTGCGAAAGGTCGTATTTCGTATAGTCGTCCCACAGGGTAATGCCCCCTACAGCGGAGACATAGGCCGTGATCTTTACGCCGAAGGGAAGCATTTGCGCCGCCAGGGCGCCCCCGGCTACACGGGCCGCCGTCTCCCGGGCCGAAGAACGGCCGCCGCCGCGGTGATCGCGCAGGCCGTATTTCTTGAAATACGTATAATCGGCATGGGAGGGGCGGAATTTGTCTTTCATCGCCGAGTAATCGGCCGAATACTGGTTCTCGTTGGGAATGACAAAACCGATAGGTACTCCGGTGGTCCGCCCTTCGAAAAGGCCGGAAAGGATGCGTACCGTATCGCTCTCCTTGCGCGGGGTGGAAACGGCGGACTGCCCGGGACGGCGGCGGTCCAGCGCATGCTGTACGGCCTTCAGGTCGATAGGCACTCCCGCAGGCACCCCGTCCAGGACGCCCCCGATGGCCTCGCCGTGCGATTCCCCGAAAGTAGTGAGGCGAAGGTGTTCGCCGAATGTATTTGCTGGCATGTTATTCGTTGTGTTTACCATTTTACCGGCTCCTTGCCCTTGGAGGCAAGGTAGTCGTTGGCCGCCTTGAAATGGCCGCAGCCGAACCATCCGCCGCGGTTGGCGCTCAGGGGGCTGGGATGGGCCGCTTCGAGCACCAAATGCTTGGTCTGGTCTATCAGGCGGGCCTTGCTGCGCGCATAGGCTCCCCACAGCAAAAATACGATGTTTTCTTTTTCGTCCGACACGGCGCGGATGACATTGTCGGTAAACTGCTCCCAGCCGCGTCCCTGGTGGGAACCAGGCAAGGCTTCCCGGACGGTGAGGGTGGCGTTGAGCAGCAACACCCCTTGCTGGGCCCACCGGTTGAGGCAGCCGGATGCCGGAACGGGGGCACCGGTCTCGCTCTGTATCTCCTTAAAGATATTCTGGAGGGACGGCGGGAAAGGAACGCCGTCGTTCACCGAAAAGCACAACCCGTGCGCCTGACCGTAACCATGGTACGGGTCCTGTCCGATGATGACCACTTTGAGTTGGTCCAGCGGGCACGTATCGAAAGCCGAGAAGATCTTTCCGGCCGGAGGGTATACCCGGGCGGTTTTATATTCATCCCGGACAAAATCCGTCAAGCGGACAAAATAATCCGAATCGAATTCTTTTTGCAATAGCCCCTGCCAATCCGGCGATATCCTTACGTTCATTTTTCCTCCTCCTTTTTTTCATGCTTGAGTTCCACCCCGCAGGTGTGGCAATACGGGAAATGGGCAAAGTTTTCCTCGCCGCAGTTCCAGCACTTGATATAGAGTTCCATCCCGCAATACGGGCAATGTTCGTACACTTTCGGGCCGCCTTCCCGGTATTCCCACGGTTTGACGTAGAAATCGCGGCCGCACGACGGGCACACATGGGCGTCGAAGGCGCGCTGGGCTACTTCCCCACGGATACGGCTCTGCCTTTCGGCGGCTTTTTGTTTCAGCTCCGCCCGCTTGCGCTCGACATAGGAGTTGATGTATTTGATGGCATAATACCCCAAGGCCAGCGTCAGCACCACCCCGACCCCGTAGCGGACATATCCCCCGAAACTGGGCAGATACGGCACCAAGGCAAAGAAGAACACATACAGCGAATACAGGGAGAAGCCCAGGAAAAGGGCTTTGTATTTGCTGTGGCGGAAGCGGATGAAAAACCATACCCCGAGCAGCAGCACCGGCAACGCGAAAAGCAGCCGGATGCCGAATATCTTGAGCTGGTAGGAGGTATAAGCGGACTCGTACCTTTCCCGGGCCAGGCGGTCTTGCTCTGCTTGGAGGGAGGCGATGTCCTGCCGGGCTTGCAGCACCGAATCGAAGGAGTTTTCCAAAGCCCGTAGCGCCGTTTTCTTCGTCTTTATCTCGGACAGGATACCGTCGATAGCCGCTGTACGGGAGAGTACCTGCCGGTCGTTGTCCTCCTTGCCCAGAGTGCGGCGCGTGGTGATCCAGTTGTCGAACGATTCTTTTTCCCGCTCGTAATCCTCCTGGGATACCCCGATCTCTTTTTCCGCATAAGCCATCCGCGAACGGAGCGAATCGGACACCAGCGACAGGGAATCTTCCCGGGCGTTCAGCCGGCCAACCTCCTGCCGGTCGGTAAAAGTATCGTATTCGGGCGGACGCACGGACGATCCGAGATCGTACAGCACGGAATAAGACAATAGGATCAGGAAAAGGGCCAGTACGATCGCCACCGCCCAGTTGACCAGCGAGCGGGTGCGGTTGATCTTGTTTTCGTTCGGTTCCATATTCTTAAGAGGCTACTTTTTTCGGAAAGCTATTCGGCGCTGCCGAGCAGGGGGTTGTCCTGGCCGGGGGACAGCGTCTCTCCCGGAGCGATCTCCTCCTCGAAACTCTTGTTTTCCTTGAGTACCCGCTGGGCGTTGACGGCCTCCCACAACAGGTCTTTCAGCCATACGAGCCCCATACCCGTCACGGCGGAAATGAACACGTGCGGCACGTCCCGGGGAAGCACGGCCTCGATCTTCTCCATCCCCTGCCCGTCCAGGATATCGCTTTTGCTGATGGCCAGCACGCGGGATTTATCCAGCAACTCGGGATTGTATTTTTCCAGTTCATTCAGCAGGATACCATATTCTTTCAGCACGTCCTCGCTGTCGGCCGGGATCATGAACAGGAGCGTCGAATTGCGCTCGATATGACGCAAGAAGCGATGCCCCAATCCTTTTCCCTCGGCCGCCCCTTCGATAATGCCCGGAATATCGGCCATCACGAAACTGAGTCCGTCCCGGTAGGACACGATACCCAGGTTGGGGGTCAGGGTGGTAAACGGGTAATCGCCTATTTCCGGCTTGGCTGCTGTCAGGGCCGCCAGCAGGGTAGATTTTCCGGCGTTCGGGAAACCGACCAGGCCCACGTCGGCCAGTACTTTCAGTTCCATCACGACCCACCCTTCCTGTCCGGGCGTACCGGGCTGGGCATAACGGGGAGTCTGGTTGGTGGACGAGCGGAAATGCCAGTTGCCCAGCCCGCCGCGGCCGCCTTTCTTGACGACGATGCGCTGTCCGTCCTCAAGTATCTCGCCGATCAGTTCCTTGGTTTCCGCATCGCGGATGACCGTCCCGATAGGCACCTGGATGATCTCATCGCGGCCGTCCGCCCCGAAAGAGCGGCTGCGGTGGCCGTTTTCGCCGTGCCCGGCCTTGACATGTCGCTGGAAGCGCAAATGCTGAAGTGTCCACAGGTGGGAGTTGCCCTCGACGATCACATGACCGCCCCGGCCGCCGTCGCCGCCGTCCGGGCCTCCTTTGGGTATGTATTTTTCCCGGCGCAGGTGTGCCGAGCCGGCGCCCCCGTTGCCGGAGGTCAGGTGTATCTTGACGTAATCTACGAAATTGTTCTCTGCCATCGTTGTATCCTTTTTTTATATCCGTAAAACCGGTTCGCGCAAAGGTAGTGAATTTCCCCGTCTAAATATTGCGGGTAAGCACCCTCACGATCTTGGAATCCCAGAAAAATTCCTTGGCGATGATCCGCAGGATGGTATAGGACGGCACCGCGATAATCATGCCGACGATGCCGAACAGCGTGCCGCCGATCAGGGTGACGGTAAATATTTCCAGCGGGTGCGCCTTGACCGAAGCGGAATAGACGAACGGTTGGGTGACGAAATTGTCGAACAGTTGAATGCCGATAAATCCTGCCAGTATCCACAGCGTGGTGGGGATCAGTTCCCCCACGGGCATGGCCAGGTTGCTGAGCATCGACAGGGATACCAGCAGCGTACCCCCCATCAGCGGGCCGAGGTACGGTACGATATTGAGCAGGGCCACGAAAAAGGCAATGATCACCGGATTGTGTATCCCAAAGCACAATAGCAGCACCAGCGTGAGCAAAAATATGGAAGTCTGCTGCACGAACAGCCCCAATATATAGCGGGAAAGCAGGCTCTGGGTCTTTTCCATCATATCGGACACATTGGCCTGCACGCCGTCCGGCACTACGGACAGGATGAACGAAGACACCCGGTTGCGTTCTTTAAGGAAAAAGAACATAAAGAACACCACCGCAAATATCAGGGTGAACAGGGAACCGATGGAAGAGACCACCGAATTCAGGAAGTCCGAAATGAAGGAAAAGTCTATATTGCTGATGTAATCGGTGGTCAGTTCCGGAACGGAACCGATAATGCCGTACTGCATCAACATATTAACCACATTGTGGTAGATGAGCATCACATTCTCTTTCGCTTTGGTCGCATCGAACAGGGACAGGTTCTCGGCCTGTGCCGACACCAGCGGCACGATCAGGCTGAGCGCACCCACGAACAGGGCCACCATCAGCACCATCACAGCCAGCACCGCCAGCACGTTCGGGATCCGGAAACGCCCGATATGGAGCCGCTCCAGAAAATCGACTGCAGGAGCCGCCATCAGCGAGAACACCGAGGCGATGGCTATGTACAGGAAGAGGGAGCGCACAGCCCACAGGAATCCTATCAGCAGAGCCAGGGCGATCAGGAAGAACACCCGTTTGACGAACTTATCCTTCAGCATATCCATAGTTAGGGTTATTACAGAAAGTAAATTTACACATTTCCGGCAAACCCCTGCCGTTTTCTTAAAAAAATGCCCAAAATTATTAACCCGGAACTATTTTTTGCCCTCGGGGTTATTGTGTACCTTTGCACCCCTTCCTAAAAAGAGGAAGTTAAAAGACCGAAAAAATTATGGGAGCATACCTCGCAGAATACGCAAAACAGTTCCGCCCGAACATCCGCCTGGCCGCACCGGTGATGTTCGGACAGGCCGCCAATGTATTCGTAGGCCTGGTGGACAATTACATGGTGGCCCGCATCGGAGGGGCCGAAGGTCAGACCGCCCTGGCAGCCGGTGCGGCGGCCAACGCCGTCTTCATCCTGGTGCTGCTGATGGGTACCGGTATATCGTGCGGTATGACCCCGCTCGTATCGTATTCCCATGCCGCGAACGACCGGGGAGAGATCCGCAATATCCTGCGCAACGGGTTCGTGATGAACCTGATCGTCGGGATCGCCTTCGCCCTGCTCATCTATTTCATCGCCCCCATCCTGCAACACCCTGCCCTGGGACAGACCGAAGCGGTGGGCCGATTGGCCGTGCCCTACCTGCGCATCGTGGGCTTCTCCCTCATTCCGGTGATGATATTCCAAAGCTACAAGCAGTTGGCCGACGGCATGTCCAACACCTGGCCGGGGATGCTGGCGCTGATCCTGGCCAATGGGATAAATGTGGCAGGCAACTACGCGTTCATCTACGGGAACTGGGGCGCCCCGCGCCTGGGACTCGAAGGGGCCGCTTGGGGGACGTTCATTTCCCGTGTCTGCCTGATATTCATCGTCATCGCCGTGCTGCATTTCCGTCCCGCCTTCCGCCCGTACGTGTGGATGAACATGTTCCGGGACATCAAGGCCCGGATGATCAAAAAAATATTATCGATCGGCGTGCCTACCGGACTGCAGATGTTGTTCGAGGTGGGCTTGTTCAGTACCTGTGCCATCCTGGCCGGGCGCTTTGGTGAAGCCTCGCTGGCCGCACACCAGATCGTCGGACAAATGACCGGGTTCACTTACACTTTCGTGTCGGGACTGGCCGTAGCGGCTACGATCCGGGTGAGCTATTACTTGGGTAAAAAAGACCTGACGAACCTGCGCCTGGCGGCTTCGAGCCTGACGGTAAGCGTCCTGCTGCTCATGGCTATATTTGCCGGAGGATACATCGCTTTCCGGGAGGCTATCCCGCGCTTTTTCATCGATTCTCAGGAGCTGATATCCATTGCTGCCCCGCTGTTCATCATAGCGGCGGTATTCCAGGTGTTCGACGGCTTGCAAGTGGTTTGTCAGGGCGCCCTGCGCGGAATGTGCGACGTGAAGATACCCACGGTGATCACCGCCGTAGGCTATTGGGTAGTCGCTTTCCCGCTGGCCATCCTGCTGTCTGTCCATTTCGGGATGAAAACCACCGGAATTTGGATCGGCATCGCTGTGGGCTTGGTATTTTGCGCGATAATGCTTACCTTTAGGCTCTGGAATCAAATCAAAAAATTGAAAGCATGAACTTACCGGAATTCCTCCTGGGGGACAACACCGATTACGACGATTCGATCTTCGTCATCCATACACAGTACCCGCGATTCATCATCGACCTGACCAACGAAGACGTGGAATGGCTCGACGATGTGAGCGAGGAAGACCCGGCCGAACTGGCTGAAGAGGCTGAACGCCTTTTCGTGGCCGCTTCCGAATTCTACGACCGGGAGGTGGAGCGTATAGAAAAAAGCCTCTGACGCCCGTCACACCTGAAATTTTTCCGATTTTATTCCGTTCCAGGGCTGTCCCGGAGGGTTTTTCATGGACTTCCCCGATGGGAATATTCCTGTCGGAAAAGTTATCGGAATTTGCCGTTTCTTTTTATTGGCTATATTTGCCCCCGAAAAAATCAACTCAAACCTGAATAACCATGGATTTCACAATAGCTATCGATCAGTCTACCTGCATAAAATGCGGCAGGTGCGTCCGGGTGTGTCCCTCGGTCATTTTCTTCCAGAGGGAACCCAAAGCAAAAGTATCCGTCCACCAGATCAAAAACTGCATCCTCTGCGGACATTGCGTAGCGGTATGCCCCACCGATTCGGTGGAACACTCTACCTTCCCGGCTGAAAAAGTGCATAAGATCGACCGCAAGGAATTGCCTACGCCGGAGCAGATGATGCTGCTGTGCAAGGCACGCCGCTCCAACCGGGCCTTTTCGGACAAACCTGTTCCGGAAGCTATACTGGACGAAATACTCGAAGCCGCACACCGCGCCCCAACAGCCAGCAACCGGCAGGAAGTCGAATTCACCCTGGTGACCGACCCGGAAATACTGCACCGGATATCGGCCCTGACCATCGACGGGTTCGCCTCGATCGTCAAAACGCTGAAAAACCCTATCCTCAAACCGTTCCTGAAGCGGTTCAAACCGGACGCCTATAAGGCCCTCCCGCGCTTCCACCGCCTGGTCAAGGAATTCAACCGGGGGAACGACTTGATCCTGCGCAAGGCTACCGCCCTGATCCTCATCCATACCCCGAAAACCAACCAGTTCGGGAACCAGGACGCCAACCTGGCCTACCAGAACGGTTCGCTGATGGCCGAAAGCCTCGGTGTAGCGCAATTCTATACGGGATTCGTCTGCGCCGCTATCCAGCGGGACAAAAAGGAACAGGTGGCTAAACTGCTGGGCATAGACGGTACGGTCCATGCCGGAATGGCCTTGGCAATGCCATCTTTCAAATACCCTAAGTACATCGACAAAAAGGACATAAAGGTCCGTCGTTTTTAACCGACGCCTTTGCCGATTAAAAATTATTCCCGGTCCATAAGGAATCCGGGAAGAGTTTTATTGCATTTCCATGCATTTTTCGTACTTTTGGGGATACGGAAAACGGCCCCGGCCGATTCCGGGCAATTCATGAAAAAAACATTCTAACTCTTAAAACCATGAGTCTGGAAACCAAAATAATGGAAGGGATCAAAGAGGCGATGAAATCCAAGGACAAAGTCGCGCTCGAATCCCTGCGTGCCGTAAAATCGGCCATCCTGTTGGAAAAAACGTCGTCGGCACACGCCGATCTGGACGAAGCCGCCGAAATGAAAATCCTGCAAAAACTGGTAAAACAGCGCAAAGAATCCGCCGCCATTTACATCGAACAGAACCGGCAGGACCTGGCCGATGCGGAGTTGGAACAGGCAGCCGTGATCGAGCGTTACCTACCGGAACAGATGAGCGCGGAAAAACTGGAGGAAGAGATAGCGAAGATCATCGCACAAACCGGAGCCTCCTCCCCGGCCGACATGGGCAAAGTCATGGGCATAGCCTCCAAAGCCCTGTCCGGAAAAGCGGAGGGAAAGGCCATCGCCGACACGGTAAAGCGACTGCTGAGCCGGTAATTTGCTAAAAAAATACTAAAAACGACCCTGTAGCGAAGCCAAATGGCAATAAACTCTTAAAGTTGTTTTTTTATTTAAAGATATTGCCTAAAATTGCATCGCTCAATCGCGCATAACCATATGTTTAAAAGAACCCTCGTATTGCTCTGCGGAGCCGTGGCATTCGCTTCCTGCCTGAAAACTTCTTCACAGGACGATACGTATAATTTCATTAAGGAGGCCGACACCGAAGGTATCGAACTTTTCATGCGCTCCTACAAAGTAGTGAACGACGGAGAATTTCCCGAACTGGTAAAAACAGACCTGGACGACCCACAGAACATGTGGAATACCCGCCGTACGCAGGAGATCACAGACAATGTTCCTTACGATGCATTGATAGGACATGCTTTTGCCGATACAGCAACGGTGAAACTGGTGACCGGCGCCGGCGATACGGTGGATGTGGAGTCCGGGGTGTGGGTATATGTGAACAAACGCGGAGTAACGACCGAACGGCCTGTCGATTCCTGTTCCGTACTGATGACGTACACCGGGTTGCTGCTCAATGACAATATATTTGAAATAGCCCCCGCCCCCCGTGAATTGTATTTATACGACAATACAATACTCGGACTGCGTTTGGGAATGAAATATTTTGAACCTGGCCACCTGGTAACAGAAACGATCACGCCCGAACCCAATGAGGACGGCACCCAGGACCCCCCTTACGACCAGGATGTTTGGAAAGACGGTGGTCAGGGATGGATCATGATCCCTTCGAGAGTTGCTTACGGGAATGTCCTTTCCAGCTCTATTCCGCCGAATTCCGTATTGATATTTCTGGTCGATCTCTATTCCATTGCCAAATACCCGGTCGTGGAAACAGGCGACGCCAAGATCATCCGCCTGGGAGGAAAAGGACAATCCGAACTTTGGCTGAATACCCCGCCGGCCAATAAAACGATAAAACTGAAAAAATAATTCCCGATGTTTTTCGGCAAAAAGATCATACGTTTCATAGCTCCCGCTTTCCTTGCGGGAGTTATTCTTTTTGCGGCCGGTTCCTGTGGAAAGAACATTGACAATTCGGTCAAACAGCTAGGGATAGACCGGAAAAAGATCGCCGATTTTCTCGATACATACTGCCTGACCCCGGAAGGCGAACTTGTCCCGATAGAACGGGCGGCGATCACCCAAACAACCGTTATGACCCTGGAAAACGAAGGGGAAGGCCCGGAAAGCCCCGTATTGCCGGAAGGATATATTCCCCTGACTGATACAGCAAAGGCCACTTCAACCGGCGGAAACGTATATATCATCCATTTGAAAGAGGGGACTGGGGTCACTCCTACTCAAAAAACGAAAGTACTCATCCGCTATACCGGCTATTATTTAGAAGGTCTCACGGAATTCGACAGTACGGAAAACGGCACAGAACCTTATGCGACCTGGATTTCAGGAGTTATAACCGGAGTAAGCGATGGGCTGCGGGCCATGAAAACGGGCACGTTGAACGAAGCGGACGGGCAGTATGAGAATCCAGGTGAAGCATGGATCATCATGCCCTCTACCCTGGGGTTTGGCAGCGAAGGAAAAACCGATCCCGTCGTCCCCCCAAACACCTGCCTGGTCTATCGTATGACTTTGTACGGCATAATCCAGCAAAGTAACTGAGCCTCCTTTCCTTTTCCATTTCAATCCCTTTTCTGTTTTCTGCCCGTTTCCGCAAAAAAGAGCGAAAAAAATTTGCTTATGCGGGGGGATAAGGTTACTTTTGTGCTTAGGTGTGGTAGCAAAGATATGTATGGATAAAAATCTCGAAATAATTGAGAGGCTGAGCCAAGCAGTCCGGGTTGTACGAGAAAATTCCGAGTATCTGCGTTATGAAAACCTAAAACTTAAGCAGGAATTGGAAGCTTTGAAAGCCGAGAAAGAACGTTTGAGTGAATCTTTGAAAGAAAAACAGGAGGAATTGCGCGTCGCAAAACTGGCCGGGAGTGTCCGGGAAGGCTCGAATACCGATGCCCTGCGCCAGCAGATCACACGCCTGATCAAGGATATAGACAAGAGTATTGCCTTTATATCCGAACAGAAAAAGGCCTAAGGCGAAGCGCAGTCCCATGAACCGATAAAACGGAACCGGAATACGTAAAATGGCCGAAGAAAATCTGAAAATAAATGTTTTCATAGCCGATGAAAAATACGCGATCCTGATTCCGAGGAATGAAGACCAATCGGACGAAGAAGAGATCATTCGCCGTTCGGCTAAAAGAGTCAATGATGCCATCCGCGAATTGGAAAGTGCGCAGAAAGGTATCACCCGTGTCAATTCACTTGCCATGGTGGCTCTGCAGCTGGCTGTAAATCTGAGCAAACTATCCGCAGCCCGGGATATTCGGGAAAATGAGACAGAAAGGGCCTTAAAAGCCCTTGAAAGCGAGTTGGGCGCGGAAGTGAAACGGATAAACGAACAAGTTTTAACAGAAAATAAGGAATAGTAAAACAGACGTTACAAACGATATTCCTGCATAGGTTCTAAGTTATTTGAGTAAATTCAACAAATTGTTTCGTTAAAGAAGCAGGTTGATGATGCCAAGAGGGAGTACACCGGAAACGGCCCGCCCTTAAAAGGCGACAGTACGGCTCTGATCATCATCACGGTTTCAATTCCTGGACTTTCCAGAATTTACTTTCACAAACTCCACAGAACTTATGCAGGTTTTTTATATCATTACAACACCATGACAAACTGGATAATATATTCAATCGCAGGAGCGGCAGCCGGGGCTCTGATCGTATGGGGCATTACTTTGCTCAACCGCCGGCGCGTGATGCGGGAAACCGCCAAAATGGTCAGCGAAGCGCGAAAAGAAGCTGATGTTCTTATTAAAGAGGCTAATTTGGAGGCTGAATCCATAAAAAAGGATAAAATCTTACAAGCCAAGGAAAAATTCATCGAGCTCAAAGCCGAGCACGAAAAAATCATCAACCAGAAAAACCGCAAAATCGCCGAATCTGAACAGCGGACTACCCAAAAAGAAGCCCGTTTATCGCAAATGATAGAAGAGCAAAAGAAGAAAGAGCGCCAGCTCGACTCAAGTATTGCGGACAACGAGAAACTTTCCGAAAAATTGACGCGCCGCAACGAAGAACTGGAGCGGCTGCACAACATACGGGTGGAAAAACTGGAAGAGATATCCGGCTATTCCGCAGAAAAGGCTAAGGAGGAACTCTTCAACTCCCTGAAAGAAGAGGCCCGCGCCAATGCGATGCAGCATATTCAGGAGACCATCGACGAGGCAAAACTCACGGCAAAAAACGAAGCCAAAAAAATCGTTATACAGACTATCCAACGAACCGCTACGGAGGATGCTATCGAAAACAGCGTCTCTACTTTCAACATCGAATCGGACGATATCAAGGGCCGCATCATCGGTCGTGAGGGCCGCAATATCCGGGCCCTCGAAGCCGCTACCGGTGTAGAAATCATCGTAGACGACACTCCGGAAGCGATCATCCTGTCCTGCTTCGATCCTGTGCGCCGGGAGATAGCCCGTCTGTCTCTGCATAAACTGGTTACCGACGGGCGCATACACCCGGCCCGTATCGAAGAGGTCGTAGCCAAAACCCGCAAACAGATCGAGGACGAGATCATTTCCACCGGCAAGAAAACAGCGATCGACCTGGGCATACATGGGTTGCATCCCGAACTGATAAAAGTCATCGGGCGGATGAAATACCGTTCTTCCTATGGGCAAAACCTGCTCCAGCACTCGCGCGAAGTGGCCAACCTGGCAGCAACGATGGCGGCCGAACTCGGCCTAAACGCTAAGCTGGCCAAACGGGCCGGACTATTGCACGACATCGGAAAAGTGCCCGACACCGAATCCGAAACCCCACATGCAATCCTGGGTATGGAATGGGCCGAGAAATACGGCGAACAACCCGAAGTATGCAATGCAATCGGCTCCCACCACGACGAAGTCGAGATGAAGACCCTGCTTGCCCCTATCATTCAGGTATGCGACGCCATATCGGGAGCCCGTCCGGGAGCCCGCCGCCAGGTGGTGGAAAGCTACCTCCAGCGTCTTCGGGAACTCGAGGAGATGGCGTTGAGCTTCGATGGGGTCATAAAAGCCTATGCTATCCAGGCCGGACGTGAACTGCGCGTAATTGTGGAAAGCGATAAGGTTTCCGATCAGCAGGCATCTGAAATATCGTACCAGATATCCCAGAAAATACAGAATGAAATGACCTATCCCGGACAGGTTCGGGTGATCGTGATCCGCGAAACCCGCGCGGTGAACGTGGCCAAATAGGAAAATAAAACCTTTTAAAAAAGGCCGCAGTAAAAATTGCGGCCTTTTTTATTTGTTTTCCAGGGAACCTATAGCTCTGTAAACCAATAGCATTTAAAAAATTCCTAATAGAAACGCCTTTGGTTAAATAATATTTAAAAAAGTAGCTTCCTGACGATAAATTACATATTTTTATAGAACAATCAATCAGTCACTCAATAGCATGAAAAAATTATTACGTGTCTGGTATCTGCCTGTCCTGCTGGTACTGACATTTGTACAATCCGGATTTGCACAATCGGGCAATGCGGAAGCTATCCTCAGGACACTGAACGACCCGAAAGATAAAAATGTGGTAGTAGCCGCGCATCGGGGCGACTGGCGGAATTATCCGGAAAATTCGCTGCCCGGCATCGAAAGTGCCATCAAAATGGGGGCCGATATTGTGGAGATCGATCTGGCGATGACCAGCGACAGCGTATTGGTTCTTATGCATGACAGAAGCGTAAACCGTACGACAAACGGGCAGGGGGCAGTTATCTCTTACTCTCTCGATTCCCTACGAAAACTGAACCTAAAAAACCATAATGGAACAATCACAGAATACACCGTTCCGACTTTTGAAGAAGTAATGTTGCTTTGCAAGGACAAAGTCATTGTCAACGTGGACAAAGGATTCCAATACTACGACAAGGTTCACGATATCCTGAAGAAAACCGGCACGACGCGCCAGGCATTGATCAAAAGCGGACATTCAGCCGACAAAATAAAAAGCATACTGAGCCAATATCCCGGAGAACAAATGATGTATATGCCCATTATTGACTTCCGTTTCGACAAAGCCGGAGATATTCTGGATGGGTATCTGAAAAACACGCCTGTGATTGCTTACGAAGTGGTTTTCAAGGAATATACCCCAGAAATGAAAGAGGTCTTCAAAAAGATACAGAAAAGCGGGGCCCGCATCTGGGTGAATACCATGTGGAATTCCCTCTGCGGGATGAACGACGATATGGCCCTGGAAGATCCTGATGCCGTGTATGGTAAATTCCTGAAAGAAGGGGCTACTATCTTCCAGACGGATCGGCCGGAACTGATGGTCGATTATCTGCGGGAAAAAGGATTGCACAGATAAATCCGGATTTTAAACAATCGTTCTCAGCATTGGGGATAGAAATAAAACCACTCGGAAAAACAGGCTTCGATACGCTTTTTGAAGCTTTCGACCATGCTTTCGCTGAATATGAAGTCCGGTTGGACAAAAGGCAGTTCCAAACCATGCTCAAAAGGCGTGGATTCGACCCTGATTTATCATTTGCAACCTTTGACGGCGATCGGATCATCGCTTTTACCTGTAACGGTATCGGGAATTTCAACGGAGTCCTTACCGCTTACGACACAGGCACAGGTACACTAAAAGATTACCGGGGACAAGGACTGGCCGCGAAGGTTTTCGAGCACTCCATACCCTATTTGAGGAAAGCCGGCATCGGCCAATATCTGCTGGAAGTATTGCAGCACAACGCGAAAGCCGTCTCCGTTTACCGGAATATCGGTTTTGAAACGACCCGCGAATTCAATTATTTCCGGCAAGAAAACCAAAAGATTCGCTTTGAAATAAAAGATATCCCCTATGTTATCAAACCTATCGACATAAACAATTATCATTTGATCTCCTCTTTTTGGGATTTCGAACCTTCCTGGCAGAACAGCCTTGAATCTATCCGGCGCTCTCCGGAAAGCTTCATCAGCCTGGGGGCTTTTGACGATAAAAAATTGGTGGGGTATTGCGTGTTCGAGCCAGCTTCGGGAGATATTACCCAAATAGGGGTTGACAAACCCTACCGCCGGAAAGGGATCGCCTCCTTATTGCTCCACAAGATGCTCGAATGGAACAAATGCAACTCTGTAAAAGCCATCAATACGGATATTGGCTGCGAATCGATAACCGGATTTTTGCAGGCGAAAAATATAGCGCTGGGAGGAAAGCAATTCGAAATGATGCGAAAAATATAACCGAATTCATCTATAACAAAAAAGGAAGGCCGTCAAGCCTTCCTTTTCTATTTTGAATATCGATATTAACGGCTAAAGAAGCTTTCCACGAACGCTTGCTTGTCGAAAGCCTGCAAGTGGTCGACCCCCTCGCCCACTCCGATGTATTTCACGGGGACTTTCAGTTGATCCGAAATACCGATCACGACGCCGCCTTTGGCCGTACCGTCCAGTTTGGTGACAGCCAGAGCCGTAATATCAGTCACGGCAGAGAACTGTTTGGCCTGTTCGAAAGCATTCTGCCCGGTCGAACCATCAAGAACCAGAAGGACTTCGTGCGGTGCATTGGGAACGACTTTTTGCATCACCCGTTTGATCTTTCCCAATTCGGTCATAAGGTTGACTTTATTGTGGAGCCGGCCCGCCGTATCGATGATCACTATGTCCGCTCCCTGGGCTTTGCCCGAAGAAACAGCATCGAACGCCACAGAGGCGGGATCGGAGCCCATCTGCTGGCGAACCATAGGCACTCCCGCCCTCTCGGCCCATACGGCCAATTGGTCTATGGCTGCCGCCCGGAACGTATCCGCAGCCCCCAGCACGACTTTATATCCGTGACGGGTAAATTGGGAGGCTAATTTGCCAATAGTGGTCGTTTTTCCCACACCGTTCACTCCTACAACCATCATCACGTACGGATTGCCATCGGGACGCTCAATGGAAAAATCGACCGGTTTACCGGAGTTATTTTCGGTAAGTAACGCACCGACCTCTTCGCGCAGGATCCGGTCCAGTTCGTCCGAACCGAGGTACTTGTCGCGTTCCACCCTATCCTTTACGCGGTCTATAATCTTCAGAGTCGTATCTATACCTACATCGGAGGATATAAGGGCCATTTCGAGCTCGTCCAGCACTTCGTCATCGATGGTGTCCCGGGCAGCTACAAAACGTTTTATTTTATCGAAGAACGAGGTCTTGGTCTTCTCCAGGCCTTTTTCCAAAGCTTCGCGGGAAGAAGCCTCTTCCTGCCGGCTATCCTCCTTTTTGTCCGAAGAAAATAACTTTCCGAATATTCCCATGCTTTATTTTTCCTTTTCTTTACTCTGATCCCAAAGGTAGCAAAAATACGACAAAAAGCCGCTTACTTTCCATAAGCGGCTTTGTTTTATGCGTAACGCTTTCGCGCGAAAACCTTACTTGCTCTTGAGCCAGGCGTCCACGTCGTCCCCGGGCATTACTTTCTCCACGAAAGTGTAAGCGCCCGTTTTGGGAGACTTGACCATCTTGATAACCTTCGTAAGTTTCTTGGTGGATGTCTGGAGTGTTGCGACGACTTTCTTTGCCATTTTCTTACAGTGTTTTAGCTGTTTATTTTATCTCCTTGTGTATGGTGTAACGGCGAAGTATCGGATTGTACTTCTTGAGTTCCAGACGGTCGGGAGTGTTCTTCTTGTTCTTGGTCGTGATATAGCGAGAAGTACCCGGCATACCCGATGCCTTGTGCTCTGTGCACTCCAGGATGACCTGTACGCGGTTGCCTTTTGCTTTCTTAGCCATTTGCTATATAATTTTTTGCTGTTGTTAAAACTTAAATGACGGCTTTCGCTTATTTGATGTAGCCTTTTTTCTCCACTTCGAGAAGGACGTTGTAAATCCCTTTCTTGTCGATGGTTTTAAGAGCCTTGGCGCATACCTTAAGCGTTATCCAACGGTCTTCTTCCGGGATATAAAAACGCTTCTTCCTCAGGTTGATGTTGAACCTGCGCTTGGTCTTATTCATAGCGTGGGATACGTTGTTTCCCACCAATGCCGTTTTACCGGTAAGATCACAAATTTTTGACATCTTTTTATTCTTTTATACTTTTATTCCTTGATCCTGTGCTACAAGTTTGCAGAGCGCAAAGTAACGAATTATTTATCACTCGGCCAAACGTAGAAACAATTTTTTGGGCAAAAAAACACCGCTTTTTACGCCTGTCACTCGGAAGGGATATTAAGCATGTAATCAGGAAGTTCCCTTAAATAGGTGAACTTTTTATTCACATGGTCCAGCATAGCATATACATGTTTCAAGCCATTCGTCAGGCAGATAATCCGTCCTTCGAGTTCCATATTGTACCGCACTGCCTGGTCCATCACTTCCTGCGTAATGGGCACCGACGGCGCTTTGCATTCCACCAAAATATCCGGGCGTCCCTGCCGGTCGTACAGTACTATGTCAGTACGGCGCACCAGACCGGGGCCTTTGAGTTTCCTTTCGACCGCCATCCGGGCTGCCGGATATCCTTTTTCCCGGAGCAGGTACATAATGAAATTTTGTCGGACCCATTCCTCGGGAGTAAGCCGGACGTATTTTTTTCGGATACCATCTAGAATATACGCGCCTTTTTCACTACTTTTGACCTCAAAAGAATATTCCGGCAAATTCAGCTTCTGCACAGTGATTCTGTTTATTTTACGCAGAAGCAAAGGTAACAAAAAACGATGAAACAGGATCTACAGATCGCCCAGATAAAAAAAGACATTCCGGTATCCCCGGCCCCGGTCTACCTGTTGATGGGTGAAGAACCTTTTTTCATCGAAACCCTCACCTCCTTTCTGGAGGACAACCTGCTCCCGGAAGAAGACCGGGCTTTCAATCAAACTGTTCTTTACGGCGCTTCGACCCACATAGGCGAGATCATGGACATCGCTGCCCGTTTTCCAATGGGAGCCGACCGGCAGGCGGTCATCGTACGGGAAGCCCAGGCGCTGGACTCGAAGATTGACAAACTCCTCCCTTATATAAGCTCCCCCTCCCCTACGACCGTCCTGGTGCTTTCCTACAAAGGCAAGAACATGGACAAACGAAAGACCCTATACAAAGAGATCCAAAAAAAAGGCGTAGTATTCGAAAGCCCGCGGGTATACGAGAGCGATATCCCGGCTTTTATCAAGGAGCAATTGGCGCTGTACGGACTGACATTGACCGGGAAAGCCATGCTGATGCTGGTCGAAAGCCTGGGCGCTGACTTGGGGCGTATCGCTTCAGAGATCCAAAAATTATCCATCGTGATCCCCCGGGGGACGGAGCTGCACCCCGAAGACGTAGAAAAATATATCGGAATATCGAGGAACTTCAACAATTTCGAGTTCCAGAAAGCTATTGCCTGCCGCGATGCGGCCAGAGCCGTCCGGATTGCCGAATACTTTTCCTCGAGCAAGGATTCCAACCCGCTGGCCAGCGTGGCAGTGCTATTCGGATTTTTCTCCAAACTGGTGTTGTACCACAACCTGGCGGACAAATCGCCCAACGCCGCCGCAGGAGCTTTAGGCGTCAATCCTTTCTTCGTAAAGGATTATGTACAAGCGTCCCTCCAATACAACCTCAAACAGAGTGTAAAAGCCATAGAGGTTCTGCGCGAGACGGACCTGAAATCCAAAGGCGTGGATGCCGGGGATATTACCCCGGCCGATATATATAAAGAACTGGTTTTTAAATTGATGAATCTATAAACAGCCATTGACCATGAAAAAAATCCTTTCCCTGTCTTTATTTGCCTGCCTGGCATTTCTGGCGGGATGTACCCCTCACCGGAGAAGCGACCTGGAGGAATCCGGCATGAAGGGAAAAATCAAGCAGATGACCGAACTGGTAAGCAACCAGTTGAATTCCGATAATTTTACCGAAGAAGACCCGACGGAAGAAAAAACGGAATACGACCTGATGAGGATCCTGGATTTCTACCCGAACGGCAACCTGAAAAGCCTGCGCCTGATCTCGGAAAATGGCACCTCCATCAAGAAATTCACATACGGTGCGGATTCCCTGTTGGCCGAAACGCAATATTTCGAACAGGGGAAACTGCTTTTCCACGAGATCTATACCTATAATTCCAAAGGATTTAAGGAAAGCATTGCCGTAAAAGATACTTTGGGGGTGCTGTTGCAAACCGTAAAGTTCAAATACGACAAAAAAGGCAACAAGATAGAGCAAACCGACCTGTTCCCTCAGGGCCAGAAAAAAGTCCAGCATTTCAAATACGACAACAAAGGACGCCTGACCCAAAAAACGACGGTGCAGAACGGAGTGAACTCTGATATCATAGAAACGTACCAATACGACGAGAACGGAAACCTGTCCAAAATCTCTTCGGAGGACAAAATGTTCGATTCTTACACTATGTCCCAGAAATTCCACTACAAAGAAACAGACAGCCAAGGTAATTGGACGTACCGCGAGACGGAAGGGTTCTCTCCCGGAAGCGAAAAAGGGAAGATCGTCCAGACTTGGGAACGCACGATCGAATATTATTGATGATACAAAAAATACGATAAGGCTATGCCACTGATCAAATCTATTTCCGGGATCCGGGGGACCATCGGAGGACGCACTGCGGACAACCTCACCCCGCTGGATACGGTAAAATTCACCTCCGCCTATGCCGGATGGCTGCTCAAAGAAAATAGAGGAAAGAAAAAACTAAAAGTAGTAATAGGCCGGGATGCCCGCATATCCGGGCCGATGGTTCATTCCCTGGTAGCAGCCACTCTTTCGGGCATGGGCATCGACGTAGTGGACCTTGGACTATCTACGACCCCGACGGTGGAAGTGATGGTCGTTTTCCATCAGGCAGACGGAGGCATCATCCTTACCGCCAGCCACAACCCTAAACAATGGAATGCCCTGAAACTCCTCAACGGTTCCGGGGAATTCCTCGACGCCGCACAAGGGGCCGAAGTGCTCCGGATGGCCGACGCGGACGACTATACATACGCCGAAGTGGACGACCTGGGGCAGGTAACCCCGGACGGCAAAGGCATCGAACGCCATATAGAAATGGTTCTCGCTCTGCCTACAGTAGATAAAGCCGCTATAGCCGCCGCTGGGTTCCGGATCGTAGTCGACGCGGTCAATTCCACGGGAGGAATCGCCATCCCCGCCCTGCTGCGGGCATTGGGAGTGACGGACATCACCGAACTCAACTGCCACCCCGACGGACAGTTCGCCCACAATCCGGAACCCCTGAAAGAAAACCTGGGGCAAATATGCGGGGTCGTAGCCGAAAAGAAGGCCGATATCGGTATCGTGGTCGATCCGGATGTGGACCGACTGGCCCTTATCGACGAGCGCGGGGAAATGTTCGGGGAAGAATATACTCTGGTAGCCATAGCCGATTATATCCTTTCACTCAAAAAAGGGAATACCGCCTCCAACCTATCCTCTTCGCGGGCACTGGCCGACGTGACAACGGCTCACGGGGGACATTACGAAGCGGCGGCTGTGGGGGAAGTGAACGTAGTGGCCCTAATGAAGAAGAACAACTGCGTGATCGGCGGCGAAGGCAATGGGGGGATCATCTACCCGGAATTGCACTACGGGCGCGATTCCCTGGTAGGCGTAGCCCTGATGCTGACCCACCTGGCCAAAAAGAAGGTGAAAATGTCCGAGCTTCGGGCTGCCCTTCCGGCCTACTTCATGAGCAAGACCAAGATCAGTCTTACCCCGGACATCGACGTGGACTCCATCCTGGAAAAGATGAAAGAAAAATACGCCCGCGAGCGTATCACCGACATCGACGGAGTGAAGATCGATTTTGCCCACAGCTGGGCGCATCTGCGCAAAAGCAACACCGAGCCCATTATCCGCATCTATACCGAAGCCCAAACGCAGGAAGAAGCCGACCGACTGGGGGAAACGATCCTTTCGGACATTCGCTCGATCTGCTAAGTTTAAACTAAAACGACAGGCATGCTCAATGGTCTGATATCCTATTACCTGCGCCGCCGCTACAAACGGGTGGAATATTTTTCCGCCCATGCACCAGCCCAGCAGGAGCGGATACTGGACTATCTGCTGAAAAAATGCCCGGATACGGCTTTCGGACGGGAGCACCGTGTAGAATCCGGCATGGGTTACGCAGAGTTTTCCCAAGCCGTCCCGGTACGCCGGTACGAGGATTTTTTTCCGTACATCGAGCGCTGTATGCGCGGGGAGGAAAACATCGTGTGGCCGGAGCGCATCCGCTATTTTTCCAAATCCTCGGGCACGACCAATGCCCAGAGCAAATACATTCCCGTAAGCCTTGAAGCGCTCAAAGAATGCCATTTTCTGGCCGCATACGACTTGATCACGACGTATCTGACCAACCACCCGGACTCCCGGCTATTCGCCGGAAGCGCCCTGCGGCTGGGAGGAAGCCTGCAAAAAAGCGCCGGGGAGATCCTTTCCGGTGACCTTTCGGCTATCCTGATGTCCAAAACCCCGGAATGGGCCGACCTGTATTCCACTCCAAAACGCTCCACAGCCCTCTTGGCGGACTGGAATGAGAAAATGCCCCGGATGGTGGAGGAAGTGATCCGGAAAAACGTCACTTCTCTGGCCGGAGTGCCTTCCTGGATGTTAGTGATGCTGGAAAAAGTACTGGAAGTAACGGGGGCCGACAACCTGTCGCAAGTATGGCCCGATCTGGAACTGTTCATGCACGGAGGCATCAATTTCACGCCTTACCAAGAAATATACCAGCGGCTGATCCCCTCCCCGGGTATGCGGTATTACGAGGTGTACAACGCTTCCGAAGGCTTTTTCGCTTTCCAGGATACACCCGACAGCAAGGAAATGCTGCTGATGACCTCCCACGGGATATTCTACGAATTCATCCCGATGACCGATTTCATGGCCGGGAAAATGAACGCTGTACCGCTGCGGGAAGTAAAGAAAAGCGTCAATTATGCGATGGTCATCTCCACCAATGGAGGCTTGTGGCGCTACCTGATCGGCGACACGGTACGTTTTACGTCCGTCGAGCCGTACCGGATTGTCATCACAGGGCGCACCAAACAGTTCATCAACGCGTTCGGCGAAGAATTGGTGATGGAAAACGCGGATACGGCACTCGCATACGCCTGTTCGCAAACCGGGGCCGGCATCCGGGAATACACCGCCGCGCCTGTATTTATGGAAATGGGCACGAAAGGGGCACACGAGTGGATCGTAGAATTTTCGACCCCACCGGCCGACATCGAACTCTTTACCGATGCGCTGGATGAGAAACTGAAAGAACTGAACTCCGATTACCGGGCCAAACGCTATTCCGACATCACGCTCCGCCGCCCGGTAGTGACCGTCGTACCCGAAGGGCTTTTCTACCGCTGGATGGAAATGCGGGGCAAAATGGGCGGACAGAACAAAGTCCCCCGGTTGGAAAATTCCCGCCTGTATGCGGACTGTCTCTTATACACATCTGACGCTGCCGACGATACTCCTTGTGTAGAT
>CALJDR010000037.1 GCA_938023515.1 uncultured Flavobacteriales bacterium | reverse complement strand
GTCAGATGTGTATAAGAGACAGAAATAACAGGGCGGTCGCTTCCGGAGAACGGACGGCCGCCCTTTCCGACTAAAACCCGACACGAACCAAAGAAAATATCCCTATGGAAAAAAAAGCCATCTTTCTCATCGTATTCACCATTTTCCTGATCGCCACCATTCCGGGCGACGAATTCCTGTCGTTGGGATATATCCTGAAATCGGCGGCCGCATTTATCCTGTTGGGGATAGCCATCGTGCTGTTGGTAGGTAAAAAACGGAAAGAACGGAAAAACCGGTCGGGGAAAAAATAACCGCTTAAACGCGCAAAACATGAACACAAGAAAATTAGTATCGGCCGTACTGCTGCTGTGCGCCACCGTATCCTGCCTTTTTGCCCAGCCGGCCCAACAATACGTGACCGTCGTGGCCTCCCCGGACCATGCGGACTGGGTATACAAAACCGGGGAACAGGCAGAGTTCACGCTCTATGCCCTGAAGGACAACGAAATGCTTCCGAACATCACCCTCAACTACGAATACGGGCCTGAAAAACTCGCCCCGGTATTCAAAGGGGAAGTAAAGACCGACAAGAACGGCCAGGCCCGCATAAAAGTGCCCGGCGCCAAAGCGCCGGGATTCATCACCGTAAAGGCATCGACTGAGTACAACGGAACGAAATATTCGGGCTATACGACCATCGGATTCGACCCATATAAGATACAGCCCACTACGACCCTGCCGGAAGATTTCGAGCAGTTCTGGAATACTTCCAAAGAGCAAGCGGCCAAAGTACCGATGAACGTGCGCATCCGCCGCGACGACAGCCAGAGCACTGACTGGGCAGATGTCTATTACGTGCGGGTACAGAGCTACCGACCCGGCAATTACGTCTACGGCGTACTGACCGTCCCCAAAGGCGAAGGCCCATTTCCCGGCGTACTGAGGCTTCCCGGTGCGTCCGTACGGGGATTTTCCGGGCCGAACAGCCTTGCTGCCGAAGGCATGGTGGTATTCGAGATAGGTATCCACGGTATCCCGGTAGACCAGGACCGCGAGATCTATTCCGCCCTGCAAAGCGGCTCGCTGGCCGGTTATGCCACAATGGGACTGGAGAACCGCAATACGTTCTACTATAAAAAAGTGTACATGGGTTGCATCCGGGCCATAGACTACCTCTGCTCCCTGGAATCGGTAGACAGCACACGTATCGCCGTGTACGGCGGCAGTCAGGGCGGGATGCTTTCCGTAGTGACGGCAGCCCTGGACAGCCGGGTAAAATACATGGTATGCCAGTTTCCGGCGTTCAGCGATGTAACAGGGTACTACAACGGGCGTGCCGGCGGGTGGCCTCATTTGTTCATCAACAAGAACGAAACCGCCATTCAGGAAAAGATCGCCACGTCCAAATATTACGACACGGTCAATTTCGCCCGGTTCGTCCGCATCCCGGCCTTTTACACGTGGGGATTCAACGACCTGACTTGCTGTCCGACATCGACATTTTCCGTTTACAACGTGGTAAACGCCCCGAAAGAACTCCGCCTGGCCCTCGATGCAGGACATTGGACTTACCCGTGGCAAGTCCAGGAAGGCATAGATTGGCTAAAAGGGAAATTCGGAATACCCGAGAAGTAACCGCAAAGACGGGAAGTGCACAAAAACATTTCCCTGCCGTATATCCAAAAAAAGGACGCTCGTAATGAGCGTCCTTTTTATTTATCAGGGAATCCCCGGATTACTTTACGTCGAGTACTTCGATCTCGAATTTGAGAATGGCATTCGGCGGGATCACACCTCCTGCCCCGGCACTGCCGTAAGCCAGATGCGGCGGAAGGATCACGGTCGCTTTTTCGCCTTTGGACATCAACTGCAATGCCTCGTCCCATCCGGCGATCACACGTCCGGCCCCTACCGGCAGATCGAACGGTTCGTTCCTTTTGACGGAGGAATCGAATACGCGCCCGTCGGGGAACATACCGGTGTAATGTACGGTAGCCGTCTGGCCCGCCTTTATCCGGTTGCCGTCGCCTTTTTTATCGACCCGGATGCGCAGGCCGCTGGCCGTTTTGTCAAATCCGGCGGAAAGCTTGTCCAGATCTCCTTCCATTTTCTTCAGCAATTCTTTCCGGCGCTCGGCAGCCACCTCTTCTGCCCGGGCGAAGATATCGGGTGCATTGAATTTTTCAGCTTTTTCGCCTACGCGGACGATCTCCACTTTTTCCATCTGATCCCCCTGCGCGATAGCATCGACGATCTTTTGGCCCTCCACTACCCGGCCGAATACCGTATGGTGGTCGTCCAGCCAAGGAGTAGCTACATGGGTGATGAAAAACTGCGAGCCGTTCGTCCCCGGACCGGCATTGGCCATCGAAAGGACGCCCGGTCCGTCGTGGCGGAGCGAATCGTCGAATTCGTCCGCAAACTTATAGCCCGGACCTCCGGCACCTGTGCCGGTAGGGTCGCCCCCCTGTATCATGAAGTCGCTGATCACCCGGTGGAATTTCAACCCATCGTAATACGGTTCTCCGGTTTTTTTTGCAGTGTTCTTTATCGTTCCTTCGGCCAGGCCCACGAAATTGGCTACCGTTACCGGTACTTTCTCGTATTCCAGGCGGATGAGGATTTCCCCCTTGGGGGTCGTCAAACGGGCGTAAAGCCCGTCGGTAAGATTTTCTTTCGACATTTTATTTTTCAGGTTCAAGGATTTGTAATTCAAAGACCAGGTTGGTATTGGGCTTTATCTTGCCCATATCGCGGTCTCCATAGGCCATTTCGGAAGGGATCCATACGATCGCATGAGAACCTGCCGGGAGCAGGGCAATCGCCTCGTCCCATCCTTTGATCACCTTTCCGGTGCCCAGGGGAAAAGAGATCGGCTCCCCGGCAAACTGCGAAGAATCGAACATCGTCATATCCTCGAAGCAGCCCACATAGTTCACGCGGACATTCTCTCCTTTCTTATACAAGCGCCCCGTACCCTTTTCCAGCATCTTGATCTTGATCCCGCTCTTGGTTACTTCCGCCCCTTTGAAAAGTGTATCGAGATTGGCCTGCACCTTGGCATTGTATGCGGCGCGTACTTTAGGCAGGTTTTCAGAAAATGCTTTATACGCATCCCAAGCCTCGGCATCCGCCCCTTTGCGGATAATCTTTACTTCCTTGATACGGTCGCCCTGTTTGATGGCTTTTACACGGTCCATATCATTTTCCGGATCGACCATCCGTCCGAAAACGGTATAGCGCCAGTCCAAGTGAGGGGTATCGCCCATGGTGATGTAGAACTGCGAACCGTTGGTCGTCGCGCCGGCATTAGCCATCGCTATCACGCCGGGAGCGTGTTTGATGGTGTCCACGATCTCGATCGGGAATTGATATCCGGGGCCTCCGCCACCCGTGCCGGTAGGATCTCCCGCCTGTACGACGAAATTGTCCTCTACCCGGTGGAATACCAGGGAATCGAAATACTTCTTGCCTTTATAGGCCGGATTGATATCTCCCTCCATCGTACCTTCGGCCAGGGCCACGAAATTACCGGCGGTCATCGGCACTTCCTTATAATACAACTTCACGAGTATTTCCTTGCCTTTTTCGGGCTGTATAGCGGCATATATGCCGTCCGGAAGGTTAGCGTGTTTGTCGCAGGAAACGATCATAAGCCCTGCCGCCAGCACGATGAAAATCTTTTTCAGGTTCATTTTCAGTATGTTTTTAATTTGTTATCCGAGGAGTAAAGGTAATAAAAATACGTGGCGTAAGCCGTATCTTTGCACCAAAAGAGCAAAAAAGATGGATACCGAGGATTTTGCCACACAGGCTTTCGGACTAGAAAAGGACGACCGGAATGGATTTGAGAAAATGGCACTGGAGGCGTTCCGCTACCAGGCCGGGGAAAATGCGGTGTACCGGAAATATATGGATATGCTGGGCATCCGCCCTGAAGAAGTGGACTGCATGGAAAAGATACCTTTCCTGCCTATCGGCTTCTTTAAGACAGAAAAAGTGGTATCCGGTCATTTCGAGCCGGAAGAAGTATTCCTTTCCAGCGGGACGACCGGCATGAGCCAGAGTCGGCATTTCGTGAGGCATCTCGATACTTACTGCCGGAGTTTTACCACCTCGTGGGACTACCACTACGGGCCTATCGATGGGACGGCCGTATTGGCCCTGCTTCCTTCCTATCTCGAACGGGACGGGTCTTCCCTGATCACTATGGCACAAGGATTTATCGAAACCAGCCGCAATCCGGACAGCGGCTTTTACCTCTACCAGCATGAAGAGCTCCGGGAAAAGCTGCTCCGTCTGGCAGAAGACCAGCACAAAATACTTCTTTTGGGGGTATCGTTCGCCCTGCTGGATTTCGTGGAAAAATACCAGATGCAGCTGCCGGAAAACGCCATCGTCATGGAGACCGGCGGTATGAAAGGCCGGCGCAGGGAAATGATCCGGGAAGAACTGCACGGAATACTGAAAGAAGGCTTCGGCGCGGCGCATATCCACTCCGAATACAGCATGACGGAACTCCTGTCTCAGGCCTATTCCAAAGGCGAAGGGCTATACACCACTCCGCCATGGATGCACATCGTACTGCGGGACGCCTCCGATCCCCTTTCGCTGCTTCCGGAAAATTCGGGCGCACGCGGGGGGATCAATATCATCGACCTGGCCAACATAGATTCGTGCTGCTTTATCGCTACCGAAGATCTGGGCGCCGTTCATCCGGACGGTCGTTTCGAGGTGCTGGGGCGTTTCAGCGGCTCGGATATCCGGGGGTGTAACCTGTTGGTGGCTGAATAACCTTTCTCCTAAATCAATGAAAAATACGGGCGGCCTTTGGCCGCCCGTATTTTTGTCCGTAAAGAGCTTTACTCCATGGAATGCAGTCCCAAACGATTGCCTTCGCAATCCCGGAACAAGGCAAAAGAACCCATTCCCTCGCATTCGATCTTTGTCTTCGGACACACTACCGTGCCGCCGTTCTTTTCGACGGCTTCGAGGGTGGAGTCGATGTCCCGGACTTTCAAATGGATCAGTACTCCGTCGGCCGAGGGCAGGAAGCCTTCTCCATAGGATATTGCACCCCAGGGAACCTTATCCGGGCCTCCGGAGAAAAAGGCCATTTTTTCGGTTTCGCATTCGGCTACGGCCAATTCCACTTGAAATACACGTTGGTAAAAATCTACCGCCCGGCGAAAATCGCGGGAGGGGATCTCAAAAAAAGAAATCGGATCGCTCATCTTTTTGGAGGAGTTAATTAGGAAATCAGTTCACCCGGCAAAAGTAAAACACCCTACCCCCCGAAACTTGGAAAAAACGGACTTTTGGGAGGGGAATATTTATCCTATAGCTATCCTAAAGATGAAAAATAGTCTGAATACGGCTGGCATGCAGCCAGGTACTGCCGCGGAGAATAACCGGAGAATTCCTTGAATTCAGCGGTAAGGTGTGCCTGGTCGTAATACCCGCACCGGTATGCCAGCCGGGTAAACGTCATCCCCGGTTCGTTCCCCAAAATGGACAGGGCCCGTTGAAAGCGTACCGTACGGATAAAATCCTTCGGCGTCGTGCCAATCGTATCGGCGAAAATACGCCGGAATTGCTTCTCTCCCAGGCAAGCCCCGGCTGCCAGCTGCGAAACACGCAGTTCCCCGCTGTTCCGGTTTATCTCCTGCACAGCCGCCTGCAATCGGTTATATAAACAGGTGTCCATAAATTTCATCCGGCTCAGCAGGAATCTTTCGAGCAGAGCTATCTGGTCCTCTGCCCGAACGGCGTCCATCATCCGTTTTTCCAATTCGGCCAATCCTTTATCTCCCGCAGCATCCAAAGGAACTACCGCACCGGAGAATTCATTCATCGGGCGGTCGAAAAAAGCCCGCACGCCACAAGGCTGGAATACGACGGTCGTCAGTTCCAACGGGCCCGACAGCACTGAGTCCGAAAAATCGGTCTTATGCCCGCAAATCACTCCCTGGCAGCATAGGCCCCCCGAAGGAAGCCACACCCGAGCTCCCCGGTAAAATACCAGCTGGATATGCCCGGAAGGAATAATACGCTGAGGACCGGACTGTCCGTCTGTACGGAGTATCCAATAATGCTTGACGTACGGCGCTAACAAAGCAGAAGGACGAAAAAAAACCACCTGTTCCATACGGCAAAGATATTCCGGATAGCATGAAGCACAAAAAATGCGGGCGGAAATTATTCCGCCCGCATGAAACCACCACTACCAACTGTATACACTAAAAAAGACAAAGTGATCATCCTTTATCATCTCCATTTATATACGGATATTGAGTCCCATCCTGGCCTATCAGTAGTGTCCGATCCATCCCCATACAATTACTGGAAAAAGTGAGATAAAATTCACGCCATTGTTCATTCGGGTTAGCCCCAATATCAATCCTCACTGTTGTTCCATCCACAGTATACCGATCCCACATGCTCATGGTAAACCAACATCCATCAGGAATAGTCATTTCGACATATTCATCCGTAGCAGCAGCATGGATGTAATAATCGTAGGGGCCCCCTCCGCGCGTCTGTTGTTCGGGCTGGGGCTTTTGTTCCTTTTCGAGGCCGTCCGAACCCGTGAAAGAACAGAGGGTAAATGCCGTCAGGAACAATCCGAGGCACAGAATAGTTGATTTGAAAATGTTCTGTCTCATGTTGTTAGGATTTTAATAGTTTGTCAATAAAAAATGAAGCAAGGGTGGTTTTAGCAAAAATAACATTTTATATATTACAAATATATATTTGTGCGACTGGAATCAAGTATTCTTTTCCCTAACAAAAAAAGGCCGCGCAATGCGCGGCCTTTTGGTTTTCCGTAGAGGATATCATCAATATGCCTTGGCGAAGATCACCCGCCCTTTCGACGGGGCCCCGGTCAGGACGTCTCTTCCTTCTTCCGGTACGAAATCCATCGGGATGCAACGGATCGTGGCTTTGGTTAGTTCCTTGATCTTTTCCTCCGTTTCGGGGGTACCGTCCCAATGGGCCATTACGAAGCCACCCTTGTTTTCGATGATATCGACAAATTCGTCCCATGTATCGGCCTTATAAGTACGGTCGGCCCGCATCTTGGCAGCCTTGTCGAACAGGTTCTTTTGGATATCGGCCAGTAGGTTCTTAATGGATTCCACGATCCCCTCCATCGGCAGGAATTCTTTGGTCATCGTATCGCGGCGGGCCACCTCGAATTGTTTGTTCTCCAAATCTTTCGGGCCAAGCACCATGCGTACCGGCACTCCTTTGAGCTCATATTCGTGGAATTTCCAACCCGGCTTTTGGCTGTCGTCGTCATCCACTTTGACGGTTATCCCGGCCGCACGCAATTGGGCTGCGGTTTCATGCAGTTTCTCGCGCAGGACGGCGTATTCCTCGTCGTTCTTGTAGATAGGCATCATCACCACCTCGATAGGGGCAAGTGCCGGAGGCAACACCAGTCCGCTGTCGTCCGAATGGGTCATGATCAACGCTCCCATCAAACGGGTGGAAACACCCCAGGACGTAGCCCATACGTAACTCATATTATTGTCCTTGTCCGAATATTTCACATCGAATGCCTTGGCAAAGTTCTGGCCGAGAAAATGCGACGTACCGGCCTGAAGGGCCTTGCCGTCCTGCATCATCGCTTCGATACAATAGGTATCCTCCGCTCCGGCAAAGCGCTCGGAAGGGGTTTTGTATCCTTTGATCACCGGAACGGCCATCACGTTCTCCGCAAAATCGGCATACACTTCGAGCATCTTTCGGGCTTCCGCTACGGCCTCCTCTTCAGTGGCATGGGCCGTATGACCTTCCTGCCAGAGGAATTCCGCCGTGCGCAGGAACAGACGGGTGCGCATCTCCCAGCGCACTACATTGGCCCACTGGTTTACCAGGATGGGCAGATCGCGGTACGACTGTATCCAACGGCGGTATGTATCCCAAATAATAGTCTCGGACGTCGGACGGACGATGAGTTCCTCCTCCAGTTTCGCCTCGGGATCGACCACAATGCCGCTCCCATCCTCCGCATTTTTCAGGCGGTAATGGGTCACGACAGCACATTCCTTGGCAAAGCCGTCCACGTGATGGGCCTCCTTCGAAAAATAGGACTTAGGAATGAATATTGGAAAATAGGCGTTCTGGTGTCCTGTTTCTTTGAAGCTCTTGTCCAGATAATCGCGCATTTTCTCCCAAATGGCATAGCCATACGGTTTGATCACCATGCAGCCTCTTACGCCTGACTGTTCCGCCAAGTCGGCCCGCACTACCAGTTCATTGTACCAGCGCGAATAATCCTCCGCACGGGAAGTAAGTTTTTTACTCATAATTTGTCAGTTTACCGCTATGTCGTTATTCCTACTCTTTAACGGCTATTTTTGATTATTTTATTTTTGTTTTATGAAAAATATCATTACATTTGGTAATGATAGCTGCAAATTTACTTATTTATAAACTAAATAGGCAAGAAATTATGAGAAGGTTTATGCGATACTTTAAGACGGCAGCTGTGCTGGCCGTTTTAAGCAGCTCTTTACAAGGATGCTACACATACGTCCCTGCCATGAGCCGGGAATCTGACGGCGTATATTACAACGCCTCGAAAGATTCCGACCGTGCCCAGCGGGCCCAGGAATATTATGCCCAAAACAGGAACTCTTATAGGAGCGACGATCGTTATTATGATGATAATTATTACAATGACGAGGATGCCTACTACCAGGATGAATATTACGACGATCAATATTTGACCCCGGTGGAAGCCGCATATTGGAGTACAATGCCGTCCAAATATAAAAAAGGAGGGGATGTAAAGATACTCAATACATATTATACTAATTATTACACTCCTTCTACCCCGCGGGTGAATATTGCCATGGGATACCGGTTCGGAGGTTATGGCCCCTCGTGGGGATTCGGCATCACGATAGGCAATCCGGGCTACTATTATGAGCCGTACTGGATGTGGCCGTATAATTATTACGCTTATTCATATCCCTGGAGTTACTGGAATTACTACGACCAATGGGCATGGTACGGCCCCTGGTATAGGCCATCATGGTACAATCGTCCTTACTGGAATGACCCATGGTATTGGAACGACCCATACTGGTGGCATAACGGATACCACCCCAACCGCCCCGGTGGCGGCGGCCATCGGCCTCCTGTACAGAGACCCCCGCACCGGTATCCGGGCGATACAGAACCGGGAATCCGCCCCGGATCGGATGGAAACAATAGACCGGGTGGCAGCCAAGGCGGACGTCCTTCAGGCAACAACCGCCCATCAGACAACCGGCCTCCTATCAATTCATCCGTTAGTTGGGAAGGTTACGACCGCCGTCCTTCGGGCAATTCGTCTTCTTCCGGACAGCAACAATCCGGTTCGAGACCATCCTCCAACGGGGACAGGGGTAATTCGTCTTCTTCCGGGCAGCAGCAATCCGGTTCGAGACCGACGACCAACGGACAGCGTTCGGGCTATGAAAACATACGGGGAGGGTCGTCGTCCCGCAGGGGTTCTTCTTCAAGCTCGGAAAGAGTCATCTACAGAGCCCCGGAAAGCAGTTCGTCCTCGTCGGGCAGCAGCAGCCGGAGCTACAACAATGGTTCGTCCTCCAGAAGTTATAGCAATCCCTCCTCGTCCAGCAGCGACCGGAGTTACGATAATTCCTCCTCTTCGAGGAGCTATTCTTCTCCCAATACCAGCAGCAGTTACTCGGCTCCGAGCAGCAGCTACTCTTCCCCGGGTTCTTCCGGGTCTTCGTCCTCCTCTTCACCCGGAGGAACGTCGGCCAGCGGATACAGCCGGAGATAAAACAAGCGGACAGACGTAGAACTTTAAATTGAAAAAACCATGAAATTCATATACAAAACAGCACTTTCCAGTGCCGCCTTACTGCTTTGCGGTAGCCTATGGGGACAAAGCATGAATGACATATACAACCTCCAACAGGCATCCATGCGATACGGGACCCCTCGGTATATGGGCATGAGCGGGGCTTTCGGCGCCGTAGGCGGAGAAGTTTCCGCGGCTACCATCAATCCGGCTGCAGGTGCTGTGGCCGTAAAAAGTGAAGCCAGCTTCACCCTTGGCGCTGAATGGTACGACAATAAAGCGACCTTCTACGGGAACAAGACCGGGAAAACCTCCGATATCAACGTGACCGCATTCCAGGGCGGAGCCAACTTCATATTCAAGAACGACAACCCGTACTCTTCGGTAGCCGGATTCAATATCGGGATAAACTACAGCCGGCGCAATAACTTCAATAACGAAGTCGTGGCTTCGGGCCGGAACAACACGATTACCGACTGGAGCCAGGGTGGTGTCCCGTATGGTTCATCCATAATCGAAAGCATTTTTCGGAATGCCCGCGACGGGGTGAACAGCACGGTGGTAGATATGGCAAAGGATCTCGGAGTATTATATGTGGACCAAAATAATCTGTTGCAAACCGGGGCCGATTACCTGGATATCGACCAATTGGCTCATCTGATATCTTCGGGATATATGGGGACAACTACTTTCTCTGCCGGTATCAATATTGACAACAAGGTTTATTTCGGTATCGGGTTCGATTACTATTCCCTTGACTTGGGCAAGAACGATATCAAGCTCGACGAGTGGGGTTATACCAGCAACAGTGCCATACCTCACAACGGAATTTCCAACTTGTATTACGACCGTTATACCGCGCAGACTGGTTGGGGTAGCGCTTTCACGCTCGGTGTGATCGGCCGTGTGACCGACGAATTCCGCCTCGGATTTTCCTGGAAATCGGCAGCCCGCATCTACATAGACGAGGACTACAGTTATGCGATGGGAGCCAAATTCTTCGACAATACTTTCAACGAAGGGACCGAGCATCCGACGTACTACGCCCCCAATTCATACAGCTTCAAATCCCCGTCCGAATGGACCTTCAGCGCGGCTTACGTTTTCGGGCAGTACGGTATCCTGAGCGCCGATTACATGGTGAAGGATTTTTCCAAGATGCGGTTTAAAACCAACGGTTTCGAAGGACAGAACAATATTATCGCCGACCAGATGAAAATATCGCAGACCATCCGGGTAGGTGCGGAAGCGCGGCTTTACCCGGTGAGCATCCGGGCTGGTTTCAGCTACATCAGTTCCCCTTACAGGGACCTTACCGTAGAACGTGTCAGCCAAACTATTCCGGGAAACAGATATCAGGCGACCCTTCCCCAGGGGACGGGCAACACCCTTGGATTTTCCGCAGGCTTGGGATATTCCATCGGTAATTTCCTGACTATCGATGCCTCGTATGTCAACAGTTCTTACAAGACTTATACATACCTGTACGAGCCTAAACTCATCGATCCGATAGAGAACAAAGTATCGGCCAGCTATGTGGCCTTAGGTGCTACATTCCGTTTCTAAGACTTTCCTTCTAAACAATACAGCCCCGGTAAAACCGGGGCTTTTTATATTATCCTTCCAATCGGAGAGATTCACCACTCTGTTTTTTGAACCATATCGTAAAAAGGACGCTCATGGCGATCGCTGCCAGACGGACAACATTGGCCCAAATCCTGCTTTCCGAATTGTTGCCCTCAAATGCGATCCAGGACAAATTGATTAGGATGTGCAACCATATCGGCACCCAAATATTATAGCGCCACTGGGTAAACATCCAACAGAAAAAAGCCCCATCCAATGCCGTAAAAATAAACATCGACCCTATGGCCACCCATTTCCACTCCAATTGGATATGCAGGAAAGCAAACGGCACAATGGAAGCCAGGACAGCTGGCATGAATCCCCACCGGGCATAGCGAAACAACTGTCCGAAGATAAATCCGCGGAATATGATCTCTTCAAAAAAACCGGCAATTACGGCCGTATTGAGCACCCCCTCCCAATATACCTGATAAGACCAGCCTGGATGGGCAGGAACCATGTATTCGAAAAGCAAGGGCAACCCGGCATCAAACAGAGTGTTGCTAATCTCATTGGTCAGCGGCATCTTTAATGCGTTTCCAATGAACATCGGGGCTGTACAAAAAATTGACAAAGCAAAAGCCACCAAAAAATTCCCGGAAAATCCCCAAGAGCTAAATACTTCTTTCGGCCTGTGGAGAACAAACATAGCCAATAAGGGGATCAGAGTAAGCAAAGAAAAAAAAACAAGCTTCCGAGCAGAGATGCCCCACTCTGCCAAATATTTACCTGTCAGAAAAGATAAGGGGCTATGCTTGAAAAAAACGATCCAAAGCGCAGTGGCCACAAGCACGACCCCGGTAATAACCCAAGGATTATTCCGGACGCTCGAAAAAGACGCCGGACACATAATTTCAAGCCTTTTTTTGCCGCCCTGAAAAGACATTATCCCACAACGAGAGGAGCAGGTAAATGACGATCACCAATGGAAAAGCACGAAAACCCAACGCAATGATAAGTATGGCCGCTACGACGATCAATCCCCAGCGTTTCTGGTTGCCCTTCCATCCGAAAGATTTGAACTTGAGGGCAAAAAGAGGCAGTTCGCACACCAGGAGCAAGGATAAAACCACTGTTATGACCAGCAACACCCAATAATTGGCCAATACCGACGATAGGATACCTCCATCGGCCAGGAACGGGAGGAACACCACGATCAGCGCACAGGCGGGCGTAGGCACGCCGATAAATGAATCCATCTGCCGGGTATCGAGGTTGAATTTAGCCAGGCGCAGAGCCGAGAAAAGTACGATCAGAAAAGCCGGGGCCGAAGCGATCTCCAGCGGAGACACCGGAAAGGCATCCGATAAGGGTTCGGCGGAAAAAGTGCCCGACAGGGCAGTTTTCATCATCGTGAACATGACCATCGAGGGCAGAAGCCCGGACGTAATGCAATCGGCCAGAGAATCCAGTTCCTTCCCGATATCGCTTTTCACATGGAGCATACGGGCCGTAAAACCGTCGAAAAAATCGAACGTAACCCCCAGCAGGAATATCCAGCCGGCCTGGACGTAATATTCATGGTAAGCAAATAACGTGCCCACTACCCCGCAGAAAAGATTGCACAGGGTCAGGAAATTGGGGATATGTTTTTTGATCGACATGGCTTTTATTCTTCGCTGTTTTCTTCTGTATCTTCTTCATATGGCTCCCCGAGTTCGAGAATTTCCGCCGCGCGGGCGTCTTCCAGGGTTTCGAGGGAACGGAGTTTGCGGTTGATGGCCGATACCCGCGTGGTATTTAGTTCGCCGATGGTCTTCTGGGCCAGGGATATTTGCCGGTAAGCCTTGCCGAGGTTGTCCCCGAACTTACCGAATTCGGTCTTGACAGCCGAAAGGGTCTGCCAGATAGCGGCGCTCTTCTTTTCGATAGCCAGGGTATGGAATCCCATCTGCAGGCTGCTGATAAACGCCGCCAGGGTGGTAGGCCCGGTGACCGTCACTTTGTATTTGGTCTGGAGCTCTTCGAACACCCCTACTTCGCGCAGCACTTCGGCATACAAACCCTCCACGGGGAGGAACATGATGGCGAAATTGGTCGTATACGGAGGTTCTATGTATTTTTCACAGATATCCTTGGCGAACGTCTTGATACGGTTCATCAGGTTGCGCCGGGCTGTTTCGACAGCCGCCGCATCGCCGGATTCAGAAGCCAGTATCAGCGACTGGTAATCCTCCATCGGGAATTTCGAGTCGATGGGCAGGTAGACTGATTTTTCGTTGTCGTCCTTGCCGGGCAGTTTCACGGCATATTCCACCACAGCGCCGGCCCGGGATGGGTTGGGATGGGCGTTCTGCTCGTACTGGTCGGGGGCGAGCATCTGCTCGAGGATATTGCCCAATTGGTATTCACCCCACGTACCGCGCACTTTCACGTTGGAAAGAACTTTTTTCAGGTCGCCCACATCGGAGGCCAGTGTCTGCATTTCACCGAGGCCTTTGAAAACCGATTCCAATTGGTCGGACACTCGCTTAAAAGACTCGGTAAGGCGTTTTTCGAGCGTAGTCTGGAGTTTTTCGTCTACCGTCACCCGCATCCGTTCGAGCTGTTTCTCGTTGTCCTCGCGGATATTCTGGAGTTTCGTTTCGAGGGTGAGGGTGTTTTCCTTCAGTGCTTTGGCTACCGTCTCATTCTGCTCCTTGAGGAACAGGGCCATTTTATCCATCCGTTCGCCCAGAGACTCGGCCAGCATCTTAAAATCCTCGCGAGAGCGGGATTCCTGGCGGATCAAGTCGTCCTTCAATTCCGTCTGGAAACGGGAAAAAGTGCCTGCCGCCTCGCCGCGGGCCGACCGGTTCTCGTCGCGTACGGTACGCTCTATCCGCTCAGCATCCTCCTTGAAGGAAGCCGGACGAAGCCTCATCACGAGGACTATGAGTACCACCAGCAGCGCTACGGCTGCCCAGAGAAGGATATCGACCATGAGGAAAATATTGTTTTACTTACCGTATATCTCGTCCAGCAGCCGTGCCAGGCGAAGGCCGGCATCGAGGAACTGTTTTTTTACCGTATCGGTGTATTTGAAATAGTAGTCATAGGAATAATCGCCATTGGCGGGCGTATCCTTGTAGATGGCGTCGCTCAGGGCGAGGCTCTGCTCGACCCAAGCCATCATAGGCTGGTCGGCGATCTCTTTGATCTGTTTCCTGGTCAGGTTCCGGTCGATGTTTTCCGTCCATTCGGAATAGCTCCACGGACGGCAGCTTTCCACCAGTTTGCTGTCCCAGATACTGTGCAGGTTGGTCGGCTGGCCGAACCATTTCATCGGCACCATGTTCCCGCCCAGGTCGGAGCGGTGGCCGGTATGCAGGGGGCAGTGCATATCCCCTACCAGATGGATCAAAAGGGTCAGGTAAACTTTTTCATCCTCCGGGGAGAGCTTCCCGCCTTTCAATTCGCCTATCACATAATTGAGTTGGGTATACACATCGCCCTTGGGGTCTTTGGGCATCGTTTCATAGGTGTAACCTTCGTCCACATTCAGGAAATGCCAGGTAGCTGTATGGGCATATTTGGGGTCTTTGCGCACCATATCCGGCCAGGACGAAACGTCCACCATGGTTTCCCCGCCCAAAACGGCGTCTACTTTTTTCGCGGTCTTTTTGGAAATGTGGTTGGCAGCGATGTCGGCAATTACCGCATGGCCTTTCGGCCCCCAGCCGAACGATACCTGAAGCGTGAAAACCGCCAAGGCGAAGGTCAATAAAGTTCTCATTCTTATATCGGATATTTTTTGTTTTTCGAGCCGTAAAGGTAGCATTTCCCGTTGAAAAAAGCCAATAAAAAACACCCGGAGTGTTTGGATAAGGACTCTCCGGGCGTTTTCGAAACAAACCTTAAATTAAAAAATGCTAAGAGAAGTTTTCGTTTTAAGAATGGAGTGCTTTCGCTCTTTCTTCCAGCTGTTCGTGAGTCATTTGGATGGACTCGTCTCTCTGGCAGCTGTCCGTCGGGCATACCGTTGCGCACTGAGGTTCATCGAAGAACCCTACGCATTCGGTGCATTTGTCCGAGGCTATGTAGTAATGGTCGTCGCTGACAGCCGGGTGTTTTTCACCTTTGAGCTCCCAGTCCACGCCTCCTTCATAGATAGCCTCATTGGGGCACTCCGCAGCGCAAGCGCCGCAGCTAATGCAATCGTCAATAATTTTTAAAGGCATAACTGATGTTGTTTACTGTTAATAAAATTTGATCCTCTGATTTTATTTAGGCAAATGTATAAAACCCTGCCATAGTTTCAAATAAAAGTGCGTTAAAAACGGCTTTTTTTTAGAAACTCATATTCGTTAATTTCTTTACCGTGCTGTTATACTGGGCGATAATGTCTTCGATCATCTTTCCTGCCGAATGTCGCTTTTTGATCATCGACGCCGCCTGCCCTATCTCCAGTTCGCCATCGTCCAGGTTCCCTTCGAATATTCCCAGGCGTGCCCGCCCTTTTCCCAGCAATTCGCGCAACTGATCCGCGGACGCTCCGTCGGCATAAGCCTGCTGTACTTCTTGGTAGAACTTATTCTTGAGCAAACGCACCGGGGCGAGCTCTTTGAGCGTGAGCATCGTATCCCCGTCGCCCGCCTCGATCACCGCCTGTTTGAAAGCCTCACTGGCCGAACTTTCGTCCGCTACGGCAAAAAGCGAACCTATCTGCACGCCATCCGCCCCCAGGGCCATCGCCGCAGCCATCGAGCGGCCCGACACGACACCGCCGGCGGCCATCACCGGGATATCCACCGCATCGACCACTGCCGGTACGAGGGCCATCGTGGTCGTCTCTTCGCGGCCATTGTGGCCGCCCGCCTCGAAACCTTCCGCTACGACCGCATCCACGCCCGCGCTCTGGGCTTTCAGGGCGAATTTCACGCTCGATACCACATGCACCACGGTAAATCCTTTTTCTTTCAGCGACGGCGTGAATGCTGCCGGATTGCCGGCCGAGGTAAAAATGATCTTCACGCCTTCTTCCTCCATCACAGCGATCGTCTGATCCACTTTCGAATAAAGCATCGGTACATTGACCCCGAAAGGCCGGTCGGTAAGAGTCTTCGCTTTGCGGATATGCTCCCGCAAAAGGTCGGCCTGCATGGAGCCGGAGCCGATAAGCCCCAGGCCTCCGGCATTGGAAACGGCGGCAGCCAGTTTGGCCCCGCTTATCCACACCATTCCCCCCTGTACGATAGGATATTTTATTCCGAATAATTGGCAAATCTTGTTTTCCATAGTATCTTTCGTTTAGTTATTCTTCGTTTTTCGCAGCTTCGCTATCTTTCTCATGGAAAGACAGATCCCCCCGGAGAACCGGAAAGTTCCGTCATCTTAGAGGAACATTCCGTAAATACAGTGAAAGCCGAGCACCATTCAAACTTGTTGAAAAATAGCCGAGACGCATCCTGTATTTTACAAATATACGAAAAAACAATGATCGGGGCATTCTCCGTAGCCTTTCTGCCGTATCCGAGTTAAATATCCCGCGACCCTTGCAATATCTTAAGTCCGCACTTACACCGTTTTGAGCGTATACAATTCTATATCACCGGCATCACTCTTTCGATGCTGTCACGAGCGGTTCCATCGTTTTGTTCACCACATCGAGCGCCTCTATTCCCAGCGATACGGCGAGTATCTCTCCTTCCGGCGACACGAACACCAAATAAGGTGTCCCGCGGACACCGGACGCCGCCGTGGCAGACGTTGGCGTCCGGGAAGTTCCGGGGAGAGTGACAAATGATTTTAATTGCGAATTATTTGCATTTACAAAATATTCGCATTACATTTGCCGCAGACAATGACGCAGAAATGGAGACAACAGATAGAATACGGGAAGCGGGACTGAAGCTGACACCCCAGCGCAAAGCGGTCTACGAGGCCATGATGGAACTGCGCCATGCGCCGATCGAAGCCATCATAGCCAAAGTTCAGGCGAAAGACAAGGAGATCACGCTCTCTACGATATATCGTATCCTCGACTCTTTTTGCAAGGCTAACATCCTATCATTGGTGTGTCATCCCGAAACGGGTAAATGCAACTACGACATCACGGTTCGGGAGCATCATCACCTGTTCGACGGGAAGCAAATAGTGGATTACGACGACGCGGAGCTGACCCGTCTGATCCGGCAATATCTGGAGAGCCACGACATACCCGCTGCCGACATAGAGAAAATACAGGTACAAATAACATTAAATAAATCTTTAACCAATAAAAAGTAATTGCCATGAGAAGCTACACAACATTCGACTTGCAGTACGCACACAGATTTTACGGTTTTAAGGGCGAAGCCCAATACCTTCACGGACATACGGGTGTCTTGACCATCGAGGTAGAGGACACTGTGAACGAAGGTGTAAACATGGTATTCCCCTGTAACGAGATCCAGAAGACGGCCTGGGACGTGTTGAAGAATTTCGACCACGCGCTGATTCTGCGCGAAGACGACCCGCTGCTTCCGGCCATTTTGGACGTGTACGAAAAACAGGGTATCAAAAACGGCCACCCGCAGAACACGATGAAGGGCGCGGCGTTCAAGACCGAGCTCGCTACGGCCTATCCCGACTGCCGCGTAGTCGTGACCAAAGAGACGATGACCGTAGAAGGCATGATCAAAATCGTGTACGACCTGCTCAAAGACAAGCTGAACATTGCTAAGATCACCTTCACCAGCGGCGTGAACGCTGGCTCGGCCGAGTTCGTGACCAAGAACGACATCGACCGCTGCCCACTGTGCGGCATCTCGCTGAACGAAGAGGGCGTATGTCCCAAGTGCGGATACAGGAAAAAATAAGCATTCCTGAAAACGTTACTCACCAAGAGGGGGTATTCTGCGAAGGATACCTCTTCTTAGAATAATACCAAAGTTCTAAAATTTTACGAAAATGAATACGAAACATATTTTCCGCGCAGGCATATTGACGGCAGTCCTGATAGGGGTGGTCGCCTGCGGACAGAACAATGCCAAGACCGCGGATGCGGCGGCAGACAACCCGGCAGAACCGGTACCCGAGATCGTGCTGAAAGATTATGGCAACGCACCGACCGTGCTGGACATCGAAGCCTATACTGTAGGCAACGACAACTTCCGCACGGCCCTGTGGACGGGCACGAACCTGCAGGTAACGCTGATGACCATTCCCGTAGGCGGGGACATCGGCCTCGAATTGCATCCCGACATCGACCAGTTCCTCCGTATAGAACAGGGACAGGGCCGGGTGATGATGGGCGATGCCGAGGACAAGCTCGACTTCGTGCAGGAGGCGAAGGCAGACCATGCGGTATTCGTACCCGCCGGCAAGTGGCATAACATCGTCAACACGGGCAGCGAGCCTCTCAAACTCTATTCGATCTACGCGCCCGCCGAACATCCGCACGGAACCGTTCACAAGACCCAGGCCGAGGCGATGGAGGCCGAACACCATCATTAGACGGCTAATACCGCACATCCCAGAGGGAATGTCCTGCAATAAGACATTCCCTCTGCTCGTATAATAGCTTTGAACTATCGGAGCAACATATTGATCTCACCGCCGGATTTCTGTTTGGCTATCGCTTTAAGCGCATGCAACCCTATTATCGACATTACTCTTTCGTAGCCGCCACGATCGTTTCCATCGTTTTGTTCACCACTTCGAGCGCCTCTATTCCCAGCGATACGGCGAGTATCTCTCCTTCCGGCGACACGAACACCAAATAAGGCGTCCCGCCGACATCGAAACGCCGCTCGAACAAATAATTGTCCCCTTGCGATAAATCGATATCGGGATACGGATGTTTGAACGTGTTCATGATGTATTCCTTCATATCCGCCGGGGCATTGGCCGGGTCTTTAAAGTTGATATACACCCGCGAGGGATCGGTCGTACCCAGTATTTCGAGACCGCACGGGTGGTATTTTTCATAAATTTTCGTAATGAACGGGTCGGCATAATGCGAGCCGCCGCAGGCTGCCCCCCAATGCGAGATGAGCAGGTATTTACCCGCATAATCGGTCAGGCTCACTTTTTTCCCGGCGCGGGATACCAAAAACAGTTCGGGGCAAGGCTTACCTACCTGCACCGAATCGGCATGCTCGCATTTGCGTCTCACAATATCCGCAAAACCGGAATTTTTGGCCTTGGGGGCGAAATTGTCATACACCTCCCGGTTGCCGGAGGCATCGTCCCGGTATATGCGGGCTGTGCTGAGATAGGCAAACGCCGCAAAAGGAGTGTCTTTCTTAAAAAACGAGTTATACAATTCTTTCTGGGCCTCCTTTACCTTTTCCCGTTGCAGGCGCAACGCATTGACGGTGGCCGTATCCTTTGCCTGGGCTGCACGACGACCCTGTGCAGAGATCGTATCGAGTTGGGCGTCCAAGGCTTCTTCCGCAGCCAGGAACGCAAGGGCTTTTTTATCGTATAGTCTGTTCCGCACGACGGCCGATTTCCGGAAATCGGTAGCGGAAGCATTTATGACCGTTTTTCCGGGAGTAAGCGCAAAATAGGTATCCGGTGGGAACGGCGGTTTTTCTTCCGCCGAGGAGAGGTATAGGAGTTTGGCCGGGCATTCGGCATCTATACGGCCGGAAAAGGCAAACGATCCGTCCGCAGACACCAGCACCGTATCCGCTATATCACAAGGCAATGGAGAGTAATTATGGGCGGCAAAACGTACCAGTACAACCCTGTCGCCCGGCGCTACCCCACCCAAACGACCCGAGACCGTAAATTTTCCGCCTTTAGCCTGCGCCGAAAATCCGGCGGCACATAAAAAAGCCAGTAAAAACAGAAGTTTCGTATTCATAGTCGTCGCAATATTTCAAGAAAAAACGACAGGCCTGTAAGCCGGGTTCTGTGCCGTCCGAGGACGGTTCCCATCATTTATCTGGGACTGCGGTCACCCGCAACCTCTATCTGCCTACCCCCCGGAAATCAGGACACGGGCCGCGTCCCGCCCACAAGGGGCTTTCCGGTATATGTGGCATTTCACCCCGTAAGGTTTACATATGCCCGCCGTGTCGCCACGGCGGCGGTGGGCTCTTACCCCGCCTTTTCACCCTTGCCGCACCAAAGTGCGGCGGTAATTTTCTGTTGCACTGTCTGTAGCCGCCGGATAATCCGGCGGCCCCTTCCCGTTAGGAAGTACGGCGCCCTGCGGTGCCCGGACTTTCCTCACGCGCAACCAGTGCGCGAGCGATGGGACAGCCTGTCGTATGATTCGGCAAATATACCGATTTTCGGCACACTACCCCTACCTGGCAATCAGGAATCTCTTAAAAACGGGATCTGGTTTAACTTAAAGCCCAATATGGGATTTTGCGGACATTACTGGGATATCTGTGCCCTCACATTAAGAATAATTATATCTCATTAAGAACAATTTAGCATCCATAAACTTAATTTTTGATATAACTTTGTATATGAAAAATAATTTAAGTATATTTACTTAGGTTTTTGAAAGAACCGAAACCTTAACCGAACCAAGAATTAACCAAACCCAAACAAAAAAATGAAAAAAATTATCTTTATGGCCGCATTGCTACTCCTGGGAGTAGGCGTAGCGCAGGCCCAGACAAGCAAACAAGCGAAAAAAGAAGCCAAAATGGAAGCCCGCGCCCAGGCGAAAGCACAGCGTGAGGCTGAGCGCGACGCCCGGGACGCAATGATAAAGACCGAAGAAATGCAGGCGTTCCTGACAGCTAAAAAATCGATCAACCAAATGGACTTTGTGTTGGAAGGTTCGCAGATACAGCTGCGCAGCGGCGCCAATTTCTTTGTGAATACCAACACCAACTTCATCATGGTACAGGGCAATCAGGCTACCATTCAGGTCGCTTCGCTCCAGGGAGCCGGTGCTAACGGACTGGGAGGCATTACGGTGGAAGGCACCGTTTCCAACCTGAAATACAGCGTATCCAACAACGGGAACGTGAACCTTAGCATGATGGTACAAGGCACTAAGATATCGGCCAGCATCAACCTGACCCTGACCCACGGGACCAATTCCGCTTACGCCACCATCCAGCCCAATTTCAACAGCCAGCGCCTGACGATGACCGGTATTCTGGTGCCATATTCGCAGTCCAAAATCTTTATGGGAACTACCAGCCTGTAAACATACCGGCCTAAATGCCGAAAACAAAACCGAACCGCGCTCCCACGAGCGCGGTTTTTTTTCTGGCCGCCATGCGTTTTTTTTCCGTACATTTGGACATTCCAACCAATCATCTGCACCGCCTTGGCGGGGAATGCGGGAAAAATATCCGCAGCTGTGCCCACAACCGTACAGCCGTCCATGAACGGCGAGCCGGGATACCGTCAGGAGTGGTAAAAAACTTGGGAGCAAAGTTATGACCACACGCATTGTAAAAAATCTCCTCCTCCCGGCAGTACTCCTGCTGGCGGCCGCCTGTTCGGGCGGAAAGAATGCCGGCGAAAAAACGCCGGAAATCGTAAAGCCGGTTTATTCCCACCTTTTCGACACCCGGAAAACCAACGGGGGCACACTGGTCACTACCTACCAGCCGGCCGACACCTCGAAAGTCCTGCGGAAGTATTTCCTTTATAAAGGGGAAGATATTCCGGCCGGTGCCCCGCAGGATGCCGTAACCGTCCGTATCCCGCTGGAGAACGTAGGCTGCGCCCATTCCACCCAGATAGGGTTGTTGGCTGCACTGGGACTGGAAGACCGCATAAAGAGCGTCGGCTCCAAAGCCGCCCTGGAAAAGAATTCGGCACTGTCCGCCCGGGAAGACCTGGGCGAATTTTTCAACGGATGGCAGTTCGATCCGGAAAAACTGCTCGCCCTGAACCCCGATGCCGTAATATTCTCCCCCGGACGCACAGAAAATGTATCCGCCCTGGAAAAAGATATGCGCTGCCCGCTGATATTGGAACTGTCCCCTTGGGACAACCATCCGTTGGCCCGCACCGAATGGATGAAATTCCTGGCCGAATTCTTCGACTGCCGGGAAAAAGCCGACAGTGTCTTTGCCGGGATAGAAGCCCGGTACAATGCCGTGCTCGAACAGGCCAAAAGCAGCTCCTCCCATCCCAAAGTACTATCCTCCCTGCCCTTTCAGGGCGTATGGTATATGCCGGCTGGGGAAAGTTATAAAAGCGTCCTTTTCCGGGAGGCCGGGCTCGATTTCCCTTGGAAAGACACGCAGGATACCGGTTCTCTGTCCCTGGATATGGAAGCGGTGCTGGCCCAAGGGGCCGATGCGGATGTCTGGTTCTTCGAGACCGGACTGGGTGCCAGCCCTACGCTGGAATCCCTGAAAGCGCAAAACAAACTCTACACCCATTTCAAGGCTTATAAGGACGGCGCTATTTTCATCTGCAATACGGACGATGTCCCCTATTTCGAACAAGGGATCATAAATCCGGACAAAGTACTTTCGGATTTTGTGAACCTGCCCCGCGATAAGGATTATACGCCCTACTACTACCGGAAGATTAAAGATAAATGAGCCTACGGGGAAAATACCTGCTTACCGGGGCCGTACTCCTGGCCCTGATCGTCGTGCTTTTCGCCGTGAGCGTAGCATTCGGAACGGTATCCATTCCCCTGCGGGAAGTGCTGGACGTGCTCACCGGAGCGGATCAGGACTCGATCACCCGTATCATCATACTGGAAAAACGGATCCCGGAGGCCGTCACCGCACTCGCGGCGGGCGGTACGCTGGCCGTGTGCGGACTGATGATGCAGACCCTTTTCCGCAACCCGCTGGCCGATCCCTCGATCCTGGGCATCAGTTCCGGCGCTTCGCTGGCCGTCGCGTTGATCACGTTTTGCGCGGGTACATTCGGCTTTTCGCTGATCATCGGCCCCCTGTGGCAGATACTGGCTGCCTTGGCGGGGAGTGCCGCCGTGCTGGTATTCCTGCTGGCCGTATCGCGGCGTATGGTGGGCAACACCTCGCTGCTGATCACCGGTATCATGGTGGGGTATCTGGCTTCGGCACTGGTGTCGGTGCTCCAGTTCTCCGGCAATAAAGACGCCAATTTCGCCTTCATCATGTGGAGTCAGGGCAGTTTTTCGCGCGCCATGGCCGACGGGTTCTTCTACTCGTTCCTGGCCGTATGCGCCATCGGGGTAACAGCCTCCTTTTTTCTCATAAGAACGTTCAACGCCCTGCTGCTTGGAGAGAATTACGCCCGGAACCTGGGTATCAACATCCCCGGTGCCCGCACGGCGATCATCCTCATTTCGGCCCTGCTCACGGGCGCAGTAACGGCGTACTGCGGCCCCATTGCGTTCATAGGCCTCGCCGTACCCCACATTGTGCGCTACACCACCCGCAGCGCCGACCGCCGGGTACTTCTCCCGCTGACCATACTGGCCGGGGCCGCTATCACGCTGGCCTGCGGCATCATCGCCAAACAGGCTATATTCGGATACATGCTGCCGGTGAATGCCGTAACGTCCCTTATCGGGGCGCCTATCGTCATCATGGCCGTCCTGAAAAGTTCCTCCGCTAAAAGCTGACCGATATGGATACCACCCCGATACTCTCCACACAAGACCTTTCCATCGGATACCACGACAACGGCAATCCAGTGCGGCAACATATTTCGGTAAGCCTCGACCGGGGCTTGCTCACCTGCCTGGTGGGCCGCAACGGGGCCGGTAAATCGACTTTGCTGCGCACTATATGCGGATTCCTCACCCCGAAAGCGGGGGGAGTGATCCTCAAAGACCGTCCTTTGGCCGACTATTCCCAGAAAGAACTCTCCCACACCTTGGGCGTGGTACTGACCGAGATCATCGGCGAAATACAATACCTCTCCGTCCGGCAGACGGTCGAAATGGGCCGGTACCCGTACTGCGACTGTTTCGCCCGGCTGGATGAAAAAGACCATGAATACGTCCGGCAGGCGATGGAAACGGCGGGTATCGCCGATCTGGCCGACCGCTCAATGGCCCGCATCAGCGACGGGCAGCGGCAAAAAGTAATGATCGCCAAAGCCTTGGCACAGGATACCGATATCATCGTGCTCGACGAGCCGCTTTCATTCCTCGATATGGCCGCCCGGGTGGAGATCATGACCGTGCTGCGCCGATTGGCCCGCGAGAACGGAAAAGCCCTCGTACTCTCCACGCACGACATCGACCTGGCTTTCGCTTTTGCCGACGCGATGTGGGTGATGGATACCGCCGGGAACGTCTTCCAGGTCAAAGCCCCGTGGGAGGATAAATCGGCGCTTGCCGACAGCGTTTTCGGCGCACAGTCGGGATTAATTAAGGATTTTTTAAACATTTGAGTAGGTTTTTCCCTTTTTTAAGCCTTAACTTTACAACCGGATAACCGCTTTGAATATGGAAAACCCGGAATTTGAAAGCAAATCGTACCTGGACCTGCCCGCCTGGCAGGCTGTCCGGGAAAAAATAGCCCCTTATATACACCGCACCCCTGTAATGACCTCCTCTGCCATCGATTCAATGGCCGGATGTTCGGTCTTTTTCAAGTGCGAGAACCTCCAGAAGATCGGCGCATTCAAAATGCGGGGAGCCATGAATGCGGCCCTGAACTTACCGCCGGAGGCGCGCTCTAAAGGATTGGCGACCCATTCGTCGGGAAATTTCGCCCAGGCGGTGGCTTTGTCGGCCAAGCTGCTGGGCGTTCCGGCCTATATCGTGATGCCGGAGAACGCCCCCCAAGTAAAAAAAGACGCCGTGAAAGGGTACGGGGGTATCGTAATAGAATGCGAATCCACCCAGGCTGCCCGGGAGGCTGCCGTAGAAGAGGTAGTACGTGAAAAAGGCGCCACGTTCCTGCATCCATACAACAACTGGAATGTCATTTACGGCCAGGGGACTGCGGCAGCAGAACTTCTGGAAGACGTAAAGGATCTGGATTTCATCCTCGCCCCGGTAGGCGGCGGCGGCCTGATGTCCGGCACGGCGATGGTCGCCGCCGCTTATGCGCCCCGGTGTATGGCATTCGGTACGGAACCTGTCCTGGCAGGCGATGCCTATATGTCGCTCCACAAAGGTTCCATCCAGAAAGCATTCCCGCCCAAGACCATCGCGGACGGTCTGCGCACGAGCCTGGGCGACAAGACCCTGTATACCCTGTCCCGCTACTTGAAGGACATCCTGCTGGTAGACGAGCCGGAAATCATCGAGGCGATGCGGTTGGTATGGGAGCGGATGAAGATCGTGATCGAGCCTTCCTCGGCGGTTCCCTTGGCTGCCGTGCTGCACAATCCGGAACTTTTCGCCGGTTCGCGGGTAGGCATTATCCTTTCGGGGGGCAATGTCGACGCGGGCGTTTTCTTCCGCCAACTCGAAGAGCAAGTAAAGAACAATACTAAATAACTAATTAACAAACAAGTATAATCGATGAAGAAAACATTGCTTTTGTGCGCCGCCCTGCTGCTGAGCTTTTCCGCCGCAGTCGCACAGGAAAAAGGAACCCCGGCCGCAGAGAACAAGAAAGCGAACGAGAATTCCACCGAGAAGGTAAAGGCTACGATTCCCGATACGTATGCCAACGATTTCACGTACACCCCTTACACCCCTACCTTCAAAAGCGACGGGACCAACGGTAAGGTAAAGAACGTCATCCTGCTTATCGGGGACGGAATGGGTATGGCCCAAGCTGTGGCCGGCTACTATGCCAACGGCAACGATCTGGCCATCATGAAGCTGAAGAACATGGGCTTTGTCCGCACGTATTCCGCTTCGCACTTCACCACGGACTCCGCCGCTTCCGGTACGACCTACGCCTGCGGGGTGAAGACCACCAACGGTTTCGTAGGCATGACCCCGGACGAAAAACCGGCCGCCAACATCCCGGAAAAGCTCGAGCCGAAAGGTTTCGCTACCGGTATCATCTCTACCGACAATATTTCGGGCGCTACCCCTTCGGTATTCTATGCCCATGTAGCCAAGCGCGGTGAAACGGCCGATATCCTGAAGCAGCTCCCGCTGTCCAAACTCGACCTGTTCGCGGCCGGCTGCGAATCCCTGTGGGATAAATACGCTCCCGAGCAGATCGCCGAACTCAAGAAAGCAGGCTTCACGGTGCTGACCGACTACAGCCTCATTCAGGACAACCTCTCCGCCAAACGCATCGGCGTGATCGCCAAAGATGCCGACGTACAGCCCGTAATGAACGGCCGCGGCGACTTCCTGCCCTCGACCGTACGCCAGGGCATCGAGTTCCTGAGCAAGAAATCCAAGAAAGGCTTCTTCCTGATGGCCGAAGGCGCTCAGATCGACTGGGGCAGCCACAATAACGACGTGAAATACACGGTGATGGAAGTGATCGACTTCGATATGGCCGTCAGCGAAGCCCTTAAGTTCGCCGACCAGAACGGAGAGACCCTGGTCATCGTCACAGCCGACCACGAAACAGGCGGTATGACCATCCCGAACGGCAACTACGCCGAGAAAAAAGTGAAAGCCCTCTACACCACTTCAGGACACTCCGGCATCATGGTGCCTATCTACGCGTACGGCCCCCACTCGCAGGATTTCCGCGGGGTGCAGGAAAACATCGATGTGCACAAGAAGATCATCGAGATCCTGGACAAGAAATAATACTTGTGAACACAAAAAACCGGGCGCTGAAATTCAGCGCCCGGTTTTTTGTTACGTATAAACGACTCGTTTATTTTCTTCGGGTAGCGAACACTTCGCAGTTGATCCGTACTGTACCGTCGTCCATCCGCTCGGTATTCTGCCAATGGAAAGACGCGGCGGCGATATCGGAGAATATCCACCTCATACGCCCCATCGTCACTTCCGTCAGGACGATATCGTTCTCCTCGCGGCGGGCTTCCAGCCGGACAGCCGCCCCGGTGCATCCGTAGAAAACGTCCCATGCCCGGCTTACCGGGTTGTATATCCGGATCGTCGTGCCGTATTCCGCATCGGCCTGTGGGCTTATCTCCCATTGCTCACGCGAGGGACAGATGAACACATCCTGTATAGCCGTTCCGGCCAGTACGCGCGAGAATATCCATTCGCCCCGCACATGACGCTCGCCGGGCGTGCCGAGACCATCCACATATTCAATATCCCAATGGCCGATCAGGGGCCCGAAAAAGTCCAGTTCGGGCGGGATGATATGGCTCAAGGTCTGTGTCCGGCTGATTAAAGCGTGGGCGAAACTTTCGTGGGTCTTGTTGGGGTCCATAGGCTCAGGGCTGTCTCTTATACACATCTCCGTGCCCACGAGACTCGACGTCA
>CALJDR010000036.1 GCA_938023515.1 uncultured Flavobacteriales bacterium | reverse complement strand
TGACGTCGAGTCTCGTGGGCTCGGAGATGTGTATAAGAGACAGTTTGAATACAATCCTTCGCGCTGTACGACCATTAAGGCTGTGGCCAACGGCAATTATCATGCGGTAAACATCTTCGACCGCATTACCGAGGAGGGCTATTCCGCCCAGCGGACGGAATTCGGGCTGAGCCTGTCGGCCCATCACAGTTTTACGGATTGGTTTTCGATATATGCATTGGTACGGGAGGATTTGGTGGATTCCAAGTTCTCGCCGGTGATGCCGTCCGCCGGCGTGGAGTTCAAACCATTGGCCGAGGAAAAGCTATACCTGAAAGTCAACGGTACACGCAACTATCACCAACCCACGCTCAACGACCTCTACTGGCTGCCCGGAGGCAATCCTGACCTACGCCCCGAGGAGGGCTATTCGGCCGATGTGTCCGCCGAATATTCGCGGACGATGGGGCGGTTCAGTGTATCAGGAACGGTTACCGGCTATATGTCCTGGATAGACGACTGGATCATGTGGCGGCCGAGTGAATTCCGTTACTGGACGGCCGAGAACGTAAAGAAGGTCTTTTCCCGAGGGACAGAGATCGACCTTTCAGTGGGGTATTTTCATAAGGGTTTAAAAGTCAATGTTTCCGGGAATTATGCGTACACACGTACAACCAACGAAGACCCGGATCTTCCGGACGACGAATCCAAAGGCCGTCAGCTGATCTATATCCCGGTACACAAAGGCAATATCATGCTGGATGCCGATTACCGGGGATTTTACCTGTACTATGTGTGGTCGGCTGTCTCTGAACGCTACACCACGTCCAGCAACCAGTCCACCCGCCATACGCTGCCTGCCTACGACATTCATAACATGACGGTCGGCAAGCGCATCAAGTTCGGAAAGGACTACTCGGTGGAATTGGCCGCTAAGATAAACAATGTGGGCAACCGGAAATACCAGGCCATCCTCTGGCGGGCCATGCCGGGGCGCAACTACCTGTTTTCCGTAAAATTCTCGTACAACTGATCCCAAAGCTATGAAACAGATAAAGATCGTTTTACTATTCTGCTGCTGCCTTTTTGCTCTCTCATGCGGGGATGACCTGATGACAGGGGGTACGCAGTACGACCGGCCCGGCCCGGGCGTGTTCATTTGCAACGAAGGGAACTTTATGTACGGAAACGCTTCGCTGTCCTATTACGATACGCAAAACCGGACGGTGGACAACCAAATATTCTACAACGCCAACAATTTTCCGTTGGGCGACGTATGCCAGTCGATGTCCATTATCGACGGGAAAGGGTTCGTGGTGGTGAACAACTCCGGAAAGGTCTATGTGATCGACATCAATACTTTTAAGTATTTGGGGGCTATTACCGGGCTCACCTCCCCGCGTTATATCCAGCAGGTGAACGAGGATAAGATCTATATTTCCGACCTGTACAGCCCTTCGATGGCGATCGCCAACCCCAAAACCCTGCAAGTGACGGGCCATATTTATATGGGTACCACTAAAGGCCCCGGCAAGGTGAACGGGACCGAGCAGATGGTGAAGTTCGGGGATTATGTGTACGTGTGCAGTTGGTCTTTTAATAATAAGGTGTATAAGATCGATACGAGGACCGACGAACTGGTCGATTCGATGACCGTTACCAAGCAGCCCAACAGCATGGTGCTCGACAAGAACGGGAAGATCTGGGTGCTTTCCGACGGAGGCTACACCGGAACTCCGTATGGGCAGGAGCGAGCCAGCCTGATAAAGATCGATGCGGAGCGTTTTGCGGTGGAACTCATACTTCCCTTCTCGTCCATGGAATCTTCACCTTCCGAATTGTGCATAAACGATGCTAAAGACCGGATATACTACATCGACGGCAGTTGGGCCAGCGGCGGTGTACCCAATAGTGGGGTATATGCGATGAATGTGGATCAGACCTCCCTGCCCACGACCCCGTTGGTAGCGGAGGATACCCGGCTGTTTTATGCTTTGGGGGTCAACCCGTATACCGGTGAGATATATATCAGCGATGCGATCGATTACGTGCAGCGGGGGTTGGTGTTTAAGTATTCCCCGGACGGGGATTTGCTGGACCAGTTTAAAGTAGATATTACACCGGGGGCTTTCTGCTTCAAGTCCGGACAGGAAAGATAACAAAAGCCCTTAGTCAATAGTAAAAAAAGCATCCCGAAAGGGGTGCTTTTTTGTATGGTTCTATTCTTCCTGAGAAAATATATTATCCTATACTGAGGCAGGTCGTTATTTATTCGGCGGTGTTTTGCGAGAGAATGTTTCGCAGCGCTGCATGCATAGCAGAATAATCGGTTTCCTGGGCGCCATCCAGTTTCCTGAGAAATCCGTCCAGCTCTTTCCGGTAAACCTCTACCATCCGTTTATCTCCCATAGTTGCCGAATACCGCGCATTTGCCAGTCGGTCGCATAGTTTGATGAAAGTGGCATACGGCGTAGCGACAATTCCCTGATAATAATCGTCGTTGGCCCGCTCGCTGCGGCTGCGTCCGCGATTGTTGGTCACGGCATAAACCCATTCGGCAATCTGTTTCCCGAATGCGGCCTGTATGTCATTATAAGTAAGGCGGCAGTCTTCGATAGTGTCGTGCAGCCATATGCCCGCCAGTATATCGTCCCGTTTTTCAGCCGGCAAGAGGTGTGAAAAAACATCCCCATAATGTGCTGCCATCGCCAAGTGAAGCGAGTAGGGGGCCCCATCGTAAGTCTCATTGACGTTCTGATGAACTGTAACGGCGAATCTGATGGCCTTTACGAGATTTTTATTCATGGTTTTTTAGTGGTATCCAAAACAATTAGCTCCATGTCTTTGGGACGTGGAGCTAACTTTATGTTAATTTATGCGGACTGGCCGGGATTCCGGCTCCGCACTATGCTAAAGAAGCAACGTGCTTGCTAAGCTTGCTCTTGAGGTTGGCCGCTTTGTTTTTGTGGATCACGTTCTTCTTGGCCAGTTTGTCTATCATCGAAACCACCTTGGGGAACAGTCCCGAAGCCTCCTCTTTGTCTGCGGTCAGGCGCAGCTTTTTGATGGCGTTACGGGTAGTCTTGTGGTAGTAACGGTTGCGCAGGCGTTTTTTGTCGTTAGAGCGGATGCGCTTGATGGACGATTTGTGATTTGCCATTTCTGTTGAAATAATTTTCGTTTTGCCCCGCGGGGCGGTTGTTCTTGTTTATGGGGCGCTTTCTTTGCTCCGCCTTTTTTGAGAGGCTTTGTAGTCCGTAGGGGAATCGAACCCCTGTTTCAAGAATGAGAATCTTGCGTCCTAACCGCTAGACGAACAGACCTGAAATCGTTCGGCGGATTAGCAAAATCGCCCTTTGTAGCCCGTAGGGGAATCGAACCCCTGTTACCAGAATGAAAATCTGACGTCCTAACCGCTAGACGAACGGGCCGCGTGCTAATTTAACACCTATTTCCATAAATGGATGTTCGATGTCAACAGCGAGTGCAAAGGTATGACAAATTTTCAAACGTGCAAATGCACGCGTTCAATTTTTTAAATTTTTAAGAAGCAGACTTTGTGTCTCAAAAAGTAAAGCGGTTATTATCTTAATATATATTGAGTTAAAATAAGAGGCAGCACTTTTGTGTGCCATGATTAAAGCTTTCGTGTTAAAATTCTGAACGGGTAAGTTTTTTAATGATTTTGCATCCAGGCGGCCTGATTTTATTTTATGAATGACGAATTTTTAATAAAACGGCGTGAGTTTTAGGGAAAAATTAGAAATTCAATTGAAAAACTAGTTGTGGGGAATTTGAATTGCATGCTTTTTACGAGAGCTTTTACTTTTTATTTACTCTATTTAACGAATTTTTAGTACTTTTGCCATTCGAACAAATATAATCGCTAATCGAAATGAAAGGAAAATTCAGACAATTACTAACTTTAGCGTTAGTATTTTTCTCAGTCGTTTTCGCCCAAGCACAGGTGAGAACTTACTCGGGAGTTGTCGTATCCTCGGAAGATGGACAGACGATGCCTGGAGTTAACATTAAAATATCCGGGACCAATAGGGGAACTTCCGCCGATTTTGACGGGAACTTCTCTATTTCGGCTGAAAAGGGACAAACCCTGGTATTTTCATTTGTGGGGTATAGGGACAAATCAGTCGTACTCGGTGATGCAAGAGAGCTCACTATAACGATGGATCCGGATGCTTCCTTGTTGGACGACGTGGTGGTGGTTGCCTATGGCACCGCTAAAAAGAAGGACCTTACGGGGTCCATTACCACTCTTAAATCCAGTGATATAAAGAATCGTTCGGTATCTACTGTCACCCGCGCCCTCGAAGGTCAGGTTGCCGGTCTTCAGACGACCAGCTCTACCGGACAGCCGGGCTCGGATGCGAACATTTATATCCGCGGTATCGGGTCTATCAATGCCTCTAATACGGCAATGATACTTTTGGATGGAGTTCCTTATCCTTCGACCCTTTCTACGATTAATCCGGACGATATCGCTACCGTTACGGTGATGAAAGATGCGGCTTCTACTTCGCTGTATGGTTCACGTGCAGCTAACGGTATTGTCGCCATCACGACAAAACGCGGTCAGTCGGGAAAATCCAATGTTACGTTGAACGTCCGTATGGGCTTCAATGAGAATGGTATCCCGAATTACGACGTTATTAAAGACCCGGGGCAGTACTACCAGCAGGTTTACGAAGGCTTCCGCGGATATGCGCATCTGACAAGAGGTATGGATTGGGCGTCGGCTTCCAATTATGCCGTTAATTTCATGCCTAATTTGGGGTATCTGGCCTTTAAGCTTCCTGAGCCCTATGAAAGCGGTGCCACCGGTGCTTCGCGTTTGGCCTATCTGATAGATCCGGCTACCGGTAAAGTGCGTGAAGGATCCCAACTCCTTTACCAGGAGAACTGGGAGGATATTCTGTATTCGCGTCAGTTCCGTCAAGAATACAACATTTCGGTGAACGGTGGTAATGACAAATCGCAATACTACTTGTCTTTGGGCTACCTATCCGATCCTTCTTATGTGACGAGATCTTCTTTCGAACGTTTTTCGTCCCGTTTGAACCTTGACTCTCAGGTAAACAATTGGTTGAAAGTGGGTGGAAATATGTCTTTCGTTCATCGTATATCCAATTCGCGCAGCAGCGACGGCAGTACGTTTAACAGTGCTAACATATTTACTTATGCCCGCGTTGTTCCGTCCATATATCCTATATATGCCCGTGACAACGATGGTAACTATCTGTACAACGCCAACGGAGGCCGCGTTCTTGACTACCTGAATGGATATAGCGTGAACGGCAACAGCAGTGGCGACAAGATCGCATTGGGTCCCAACCCAATGATCGGAGGCCTGAACCCGCTTTCGTTCCTCGATCTGGACAAGAGCACCCAGAAATTCGACAACTTCTCCGGCGCCGTATATGGTGAAGCGAAGTTCCTTTCGGATTTTACAGCGCGTGCTACGTTCAATGCCGATATGGTGTTCGGAAATAATAAGTCGTTCTCTAACAACCAAGCTGGAACTGCAGCCGATCCTCAGTGGAACGGTATTCTCGAGGCAACCCGCTCGACCCGTATGGTGCTCAACGCCAACCAGACTATCGACTGGGCACACGATTACGGCAATCATCATGTGGACGCATTGGTCGGGCATGAATTCTACTATCAGAAATACGAATATCTGTGGGCAGCTAACACCAATATGCTGATTCCGGGGATGGATGAATTCAATAACTTTATCGGCACGGCTCTCAAGGGCTATAACCCCGAGGGTTATACGAATGCCGTTTCGCTGGAATCCTATTTTGCCCGCGCCAATTACAGCTATAAAGATAAATACTATCTGTCCGGATCTATCCGTACGGACGGGTCTTCGAAATTCCGCTACAATAAATGGGGAACTTTCTGGTCAGTAGGTGCTTCTTGGCGTATGGCGGAAGAAAATTTCATCCGCAATAACGCGTCCTGGCTCAATGAGCTCAAAATACGTGCCAGTGTAGGTACGACCGGTAACCAGTCTCTTAACGATACGGACTATCCTTATGCCGATCTGTGGGAAATCCAGGATAACGGCGGCGAGTTCGGTGTAAAACAGGTATGGTGGGGTAACCGAAACGTTACCTGGGAATCCAACCTCAAACTCGATGCTGGTATCGACTTCCGTATGTGGGATCGTTTTTACGGATCTATCGATCTCTATCGCAATGTTACTCGTAACTTGCTGTACAAAGTGCCTCAGGCTGCATCTACCGGTGTTTCCAGTGTGCTGACCAACGATGGTAAGATCGCCAATCAGGGTATCGAGATCGACTTGAACTACGACATTATCCGCAACGGCAAAGTGTTCTGGACTGTAAATATTAACGGACAGCACTACAAGCAGAAATTACTCCGCCTGCCTGATTTCATGATGGAGGCTGCTAATGGTGAAGGTTATGTAAACGGCGCCTATATCTGGAAAATAGGTGGCGATATGTACACTTATTATTGGGGAGAAGGAGCCGGAGTTGATCCGCAGACGGGTATGCAGCTCTATTGGAAAGATATAGTGGACGAGAACGGCAAGGTAACAGGCCGCGAAAAGACTGCCAAGAAGGATGAGCAGACTATGTATACACAAGGAAGTTCTATTCCTGATTTCCAGGGAGGTCTTAATACTACGGTACGTTATGCCGGTTTCGACCTGATGGTGAACACTACGTTCTCTATCGGAGGTACCGCCCGCAATGCTGAATATGGAAACCTTTTATGGCATCAGGCTATCCTTGGCCGTAACCTGCATAAGGACCTGATCGGAAATACCTGGACACCGACCAATACGGACGCTAAATATCCTCTGTTTGCATACAACTATGCTTTGGGTGACCGCGCAGAGATAGACCTGATCGACGCTTCGTATTTCTGCCTGAAAAACGTTACCTTAGGCTATACATTGCCTGAAAGAACGGTGAAGAATATTGGTCTTAGCTCGGTGCGTGTATTTGCCACAGGTGAAAACCTTTTCCTTATTTCCCGTCTGAAAGGACTTGATCCGCGTCAGAGCATCAACGGGGCTACGGCATACCCGGCTTATTCGCAGATGCGTACTGTTTCATTCGGTCTGAATATCAACTTCTAAAATAGACAGAGAAAATGAAAAAATATATAATTTTATTCGCTGCAGCAGTATTAGGGGCTTCCTGCACTAAACTGTTGAATCAGGATCCCACGAGCAATCCTTCTACGGAAGATTTGGCGAAAGTGGATCCGGATAAACTGGCTACCCCGCTGCTTTCCGCTGCGGTGATGGGTTTGCATACTTCCGGAGGTGGCACTCAATTTGTTGGATATAAAGATATGATGCTCAACCTCGATCTGATCGGCAACGATATGGTGCTTCAGGTCGGCGGCGGTGGCGGATGGTTTGCACCCCAATATACCCTTGCCAGTTACCGGGGCCAGGATGATTTACTCCCTAGCTATATCTGGAGCAGGATGTATCAATATATCTACGGGGCAAACCAGACGATGGAATTCGTAAATATCGAGGCGATGCCTACTGAACTATTGAAAGCCAAAGCGAAATACGTAACGGCTCAGGCGCTGACGCTGCGCGCTTTCTCTTACTATCACCTTATTTGCCTGTTCCAGAATGCATATCTGCCCTACGTGAAGCAGAACAATGATCTGCTTGGGGTTCCTTTCTATACGAGCACCACAGAAGGTGCCAAAGGACGCGGTAAGGCCGTCGATGTTTATGCGAACATACTTCAGGATTGCCGGGATGCGATCTCGAATTTCGAGGAGGCTCTCAGGTATTTCGCAGAAAACCACATTGATGTATCCGATAGCAAAGAGGCGATATCGATCTATGTGACTTATATGACCCTTGCCCGTACGGCTTTGACAATGGGCGATTTCACAACGGCCGCTTCGGCTGCCGGAAAGGTAATAGATGAGTTTGGTCTCATGGGAGAAGCTGAAGCGAAGGCTAACGGCTTTCAGAAGCTTGAGAGTACGGATGCTATCTGGGGATATAAGTTTGCTAATTCCACTTCTAATGGCCGTAGTAGCTTCTGTTCTCATATCAGCACATCAGCTGTAGGTTACGGTGGCAATGGCGGCGGTTATAAAATGATCGACGAACGCCTGTATAAGAAAATCAACCCTACAGACTGGCGCTCGGATCTGTATTATGCGGTTCCTACCCCTATCACGTATGACGATGGTACGACAGTAAACACGGTAACTGTACCTGCCTATTGCAATGCCAAATTCAATACAGATGGAACCTATAATGCCGATGAAGTGTATATGCGTGCTGCAGAAGCTTATTTCATCAAGGCAGAGGCTTTGGCTTCCGCGTCGGCTCCTGATTATAATGGTGCTCAGCAGACCCTTTACAATATCATTTCTGACCGGGATCCGTCCTACACTAAATCGACTGCTACAGGGCAGGCCCTGATCGATGAGATTCGTTTGCAGAAACGCATTGAGATGTGGGGTGAAGGATTGGAATATTTCGATAATAAACGTACTGATACGGGTATAAACCGTGCATCCAGCACAAATCACCAGAATCTTTCTGTGGTTCCTGCCGGTAAAGATTTTACATTGCGTTTGCCGCGTACTACTGAAATAGAACGCAATCCGCATATATCTGCTGCCGACCAGAATCCTCTGTAATTAGGTATCGGATTAGAAAACAGACACCCCTCCAAAAGAGGGGTGTTTTTTATTTGTTTTTTATTTCTTTTTTGATTATATTTGAAAGGCAATTAAAATATTTGAAAATGGAATTGACATATAGTATTGATGGACGCGATTTTAAAGAGTATGGGATATACGTGTCCTCCTCTCAGGGACTTATTGGCGGGTTAAAACCTAAAAAATGTTTCACGGCCGAATGGCCTGATGAGAACGGGAGTTTCCCAGACTTGGAAGCAAGTTGTTTTGAAGGCCGGAGCATCGTTTTAAATTGCTTTATGAAGGCGGAATCCGCCGGGCAATTTATCGGGAGGATGGAGGGCTTTTGTGCGCTTTTTTATACAGGTGGAGAACATACATTGAGAGTATTGTTAGGAAAGAAGACCTTGGAGTATAGAGTAAAATTGGCGGATGCGATAAATGTAGAAAAGAAATTTCGGGAAAGAGAAATGATAGCTTCTTTTTCTGTCAAGCTGTATGAATTTGAGCCTATGATACCTAAAATATCCGTACAGGAAGAAGACATATGACGAAAAAAGCCACCCTTATGGGTGGCTTTGTGCTATAAGAATGTAGGATTTTATTTCTTCATTTCTTCTTTTATTCCCTCGAGGGCCTGTTTTGCTACGGCATTATCCGGATTAATTTGGAGGATCTTTTCCCAATAGGGAATAGATTCTGCCAGTTGGCCTTTGATATAATGGAAATAGCCTAAATAACTATAAGCTTCGATCAACTGGTTCGGGTTGGTCCCCTTGTCCGTCAGGATTTCCACTACTTTTTCATAGTAAGGCTTTGCCAGGCCAAGCGAACTTTCCGGGTCTTTTAAAGAATTCGTGCGGGCGCTCCAGAAATAGCCCAGATAATTGTCGGGGGCTCTTTCTGCTACCATGGCAAATGCACTGTCGGCAGCTGCAATATATTTGTCTTTATCGGCTACATAAGCGGCGGAAGTATCTCCGGCGGCAGAGTAGTTAAGCCGTCCCAGCGAATAATAGTCGCCCAAGGTTACCTTATCTTCTCCTTTTTCAATAAAATTGGTATACTGGCGGATGGCGTTCTTGTAGTCGTGATCCTGCTCGTACATGTCGCCCAGCTCTTTGTACATCTCGACTTTGGAAGGGTCTATTTCGAGCGCTTTTTCCAATTGCTGGTAAGCTTTTTCTTTTTCCCCTATGCTGGAGAGAAGGCGCCCATAGTACATATAATCCAGGTAAATATATTTTGCATCCTTTCCTTCGTTCATGAACGAATTCGCATAGTCGATGGCCAGATTGTATTTTTTCAGTTCTACGGCATCGTACATCAGCAGACGGCGCATTACGAAGTTTTTGGGGTTCTTTTTGAGAACTTCTATTGCTATCTCAGCCGACTTTTCAAAATTTTTGTTGTAGAAAAGAATGGTGGCGTATTTTACCATTTCGGACTCAGAATAGAAGTTGTCCAACGATACGAATTTCTCGTAAGCATCCTGTGCTTTCGAAAACTGACCGTTGGCATAGTATACTTCAGCCAGCTCGCGGTATGCGATTGCCGATTGGGCATCCAGAGCCAATAGTTTGTTCAGCATTTCAACAGCCAGCGACATATTTACATTGGCATAAAGGCGGGCATATTTGATATATCCCTGTCTGTGTGCTTTATCAAAGTAAATAGCCTGTTCGTATTGTTCAGCGGCTTTACCGGCGATCTTTTGTGCAGCATATATGTCTCCCAGCAGCAGATATGCATCGGCGAATTTGTTGTCTGCACGTTTTGCTTTTTCTGCATATTCTGCAGCCTTTTCAAAATCCCCATTGTCCAGATAAGCCTGTCCGATAAGTGTGTAGTACAAGGGGTTCTTTTTGTTTTTCCCGCTGACCAGATTATTAAATACGCTCTCGGCTCCCTTAGGATCGGATTTGATCCTGAGTTTTGCTTCACCGATCATACTAGGTACTGAACCGGAATTTACTTCAAGCCCTTTTTTGTAGTAATAGGCGGCAGAATCGGGCATATCCAAGGTGAAATAAATATCCCCCAATGAAAAATATGCTTCTTCCTTATTCGTATTGCTTTCGGCCAGGTTACTGAACAAGATCGTTTTTGCATGTTCCGGGAATCCGGATTGATAGTATTCAATAGCCTTTTTGTTGTCCGCCGCAGAAACGGACAACACGGATGCCGCTACGATTGCGGCCGAAAACATAAATTTTAAATGTCTTGTCATAGTACCAAATATATTTTGATTATAAATTATCCCTTACGTTGACAAGCCGTATCGATTGGGTCGCAGGAACCAGTCCGGCCCGCAGGATCACCCGCTGTCCTTTGTCGGATGCGAGGAACGTGGCAAAACCGGTTGCCAATCCTTCTCTGGGGTCCGTAAGTATCGCATATACATAACGGGACAGAGGGTATTGGCCGGTGGCCATATAGGCTTGATAAGGCTTGAATGTATTGTATTGATCGGCTTTTGCCTGATCGGTAACAGCCATTACGCGGATTTTGGGATCAAAGGTCAGGCGGGTCGTATCGCTCTGGTCGAGGACCCAGCTTACGCCTACTACACCCATAGCTCCGGGAGTGTGCATCACATAGTCGATAACCTCCTTGTTGCCGTTCTGGGCATAAAGTTTGTCCGAAAGGGGAGCTCCGTGAGCTATAGAATCCCTGAGGAACCGCAACATACCCGAATTGGGGTTGTCGAAAACAAATGTGATATCTCCAAGTTTGGATTGGGAATTTATCTGTTTCCATGTGGTTATTTCACCGGAAAGGATTTTCCGCAGTTGCCCGGTAGTCAACAAAGAGTCTTGATTGTCTTTATTGATGATCAAGGCTACGGCATCTGTAGCCAACATGATCGCTTTGGGGAACAGTTTACTGTTCTGTTCCAAAGCTGCTGTTTCTCCTTCGGTCAATACCCGGGTGGTTATGGCCAGACGGACGCTGTCTTTGAGCAGTAGATTGATGGCATCTACCTCGCTTGAATAGAGGGGAATAATGGAGGCGTCTTTGTATTGGTTTTCAAATACGTCTATTTCCTGGTCTACAATCGGTGCGAAACTTTCATCCACGCTCACGGATATAATGCCGGAAGTGATGGTATCGGTAGGGCCCTGTTTTGCCTGGTTGTTCCCGCAAGAGGAAACCAAGGCTACGGCAGCTAAGCCTGTAATGGTCAAAGCTGTTTTTTTGAAATTTATGATCATGTTTTTCATAATGTAAATAGTTTTATTTTTTTAATATTCTGTAAACCCGAAAAATGGCGTACAGAAAGAACACAGTTCCGGTAATGATTCTTAGGGTTAGGGAAAAGGTGCTTTCAAAGAAGGGGGAAAATATCAGCAACACAGCGAACGCTATGTAAAAAAGAGCCATGAATATGGCCAGAATATATGAAAACGTCGATGCCCTCTTCTTCATTTTATAATCAAATAGTTTAAATTGTTTATAAAGTAAAAACTTGCCCGTAGACTCCCTTGCTGAAGACAACGGGCAAGTATATTACTCAGCCGAAATGTGCATTAATTCAGCATCTTATATACGATAGGCACCGTATAATAAACTGGCACATTTCGTCCGTTCTGACGTCCGGGGATAAAGTCGGGCAGGGATGATACCACCCGCAGGGCTTCCTTATCGCAGGCGGAGTCTATACCGCGCGCTACTTCAGCTCTTTCTACTTTTCCGGTTTTCGATACGACGAACCTCACGTACACGGTTCCTTGTATACCGCGTTCCTGTGCGGTATAAGGATAGTTCAGATGACTCTGAAGCCATTTTTGCAGAGCTTCGGGTCCACCGGGGAACTGAGGTTGTTCTTCTACCGCATCGAAAGGTTCTTCATCGCTTACGTCCTGGGCAATTTCCTTGAGTTCGGCAATGTCCTTACCGTGTTCTTCGTCGTTACCCTTTACGTCGGCAATAGAAACCGCCACTTTAGCTTCGATGATCTCCTCCTGGGATTTGATTTCGTCTTCGTCGCGGACATTCTCGTCTTTTTCAATCTTAGGAGCTGTGAACTTGATCGAGCTCTTAAGTGGTGGTGGAGGCGGAGCCTCTACTTTTTTGATCTCCTCGTTATTTTTGACTTCAGCCTGCTGTAGGTTGGTCAGGGCTGTAACTTCCTTAACGACTACTTTGTCGTTCTTGGGCATAACGAGTGTAAGGAGTGTTCGGAACGACATGGCAAACACAACCACTAAAACGACAATGATCAATGCTATGATATGACGTTTCGGTGATTTTTTGCGCATTTCATATGCACCGTACTTTTTGTTCTTTCCGGTGAAGATCAGGTCGATCCAGTCTTGGGATAATAAGTCTATCTTAGCCATTTCTTCTCCGGATTATTTGTTATTAGCATTTCCGCCAAGGTCGGATTGTGCTGTCAGGCTACCTGCGGTTTCGAGGTTTTCTATCAGCCAATTGTCTCCTTCAGCGATGTCTACGATCGCGTATTTACCGATGCTGCATATCTGCATTTCATCCAGTGCATCGATAAGGTTCTTGTAGGTGGCATCGTCCGTTGCTTTAATGATCACAACAGGTGCGGATTTGTCGTCCCTTATTTCAGAGGATCTTTTTTTGAAGTCCTCATCGGATATCTTATGGTCTGCGCTCAGTTTTTTGAGCTCTTTGATTTCATTGACAACCTTTTGGTTGCGCTGCATCAGAAGGGATCTTAGCCCATCGGGACCATAATTGGAGCGTTTAAGAGAAGTGTAGTCCTCGTAGTTAGGCTGCCCGGTATAGTAATACACCTTGTCGTCTTTGCCAAGAAGTATCGTTATTGCGCGGGATTCCTGTACTTTGCTCTGCTCCTCTTCACTGACTTTATCTTTCGTCGGCATGCTTATCTCCATCGTCTGAGGCTTGCTCAGCGAAGTACAAAGCATGAAGAAAGTAATCAGAAGCATGTTCATGTCCACCATAGGGGTAAAGTCTATGCGGACATTCATTTTCTTCTGTTTTCCCCCTCCTTTTTTGCCGTTGTCTTTCTGTTCTACTTCAGCCATATTATCATATTGCTTTTTAGGAGCTTAAAGCTCGTCGGATTTAACGGTCTTAAGTGAGGTTATAAGATTATAACGGTTCTCTCTCAGGTCTTGCAGAGAGCTCATCACTTCATGGATCATCGGATATGGGGTGTTCGCATCAGCTTTAATGGCTATAATGAGGCCTTTGTTCTGTTTGCGTGCTTCCTGAACCCATATCTTGAATTGATTGTCTGTACTGTCGATAGGCACACCATAATTTTTCAATATGGCATCCTGTTCTTCGGAGGACAAGTCAAGGAACTGTGGCATTTGTCTGATCGGTACTCCGAAGGAAGTCATCAATTTGAATTTGTTGATTTGTTCCGGAGTAAAAGTGACGTCGTATTGCTCGCCGACTTTCTCTAATATCTTTACGCGGTCTTCCTGTTTATCCAGTCCCAGGAATATTTTCCCGTCCTGATCCACAAGGATTTGTAGGACGTTGGATTCCGGGATCTTGATCTCTGATACAGAAGCCGGGGTGGCAACCTGTACCGGTTCTTTCTGGACAAAGGTAGAGGTAAGCATAAAGAAAGTAAGCAAGAGCACCGTGACGTCGCTCATCGCGGTCATGTCAATGGCAGTACTCTTTCTTTTTACTTTTACTTTAGGCATAATTTCTTCTTCTTTTACTTAGTTCTTCGGCCGTTTATTATTTGTGGTTGGCAGCGTAAGACTGAACAAGAGAGAAACCTACCTCGTCGATACAGTAAGTGATAGTGTCTATTTTGCTGGTGAAGTAGTTGTACGAGATAAGAGCGAGCGCACCGGTTGCGATACCGAAAGCGGTATTTACAAGGGCCTCGGAGATACCTGCGGACAGAGCTACGGAGTCAGGAGATCCAGCGTTCGCAAGAGCGGCGAACGACTTGATCATACCGATAACCGTTCCCAAAAGTCCCATCAGCGTACCCAGTGTCGTCATCGTAGCGATAACCGGCAGATTCTGCTCCATCGTCGGGAGTTCCAGTGCGGTAGCTTCTTCCAGGGCTTTCTGGATGGAAAGGACTTTCTGGTCTTTGGTCAGATCCGTCGTTTTCTCCATTTCTTCGTATTTAACCAAAGCAGCATAAACCACGTTAGCTACGGAACCTTTCTGCTTGTCGCAAAGTTCGCGGGCCTTAGCGATGTTGTTTTCGGAAAGGGCCTCTTTGATGTTCTGTACGAAACGGGTGATATTACCTTTACCTTTGGCTTTGCCGATAGCGAACCAACGTTCGATGCTCAGTACCAGTACGGTAAGAAGAAGGGTCTGGATAATAGGCACAACGACACCACCTTTATAAATAGTTCCAAGCATATTTCCGGGCAGCGGGTGGTTGTTCGGGTCATTGTTCATAAAGTTGGAGGGATCTCCATACACAAACTTAAAAATGCAGACAGCTACGATAAAGCATAAAAGAATTACCACAGGAGCTGTTCCTACACCTGAAAAGGATTTCGTTTTTTTGGCTTTTGCATTCATGATAAATAATAGATTTTTTTAGTTGTTTATTGGTCTTTGAAAATTATTCGTTGCACATTATTGTGTAATTTCCCTGTTTTGACAATTTTACCGGAGCAAATATAAGACTTTAATTCTATGCTTGGGGAAAGGGATATGTAAAAAAATACTTAAAAAACGGCATGAATATGTGATTTTTTTCATGTTTTCTCTCCTGAATAAAGGAAAAACGCCTGAATACCAATAAGAAGGCAGAGGTTCTGTTCTTGGGACGGAAAGGTGTACCGTGGCGCTAACGATTCCGGTTAGATGTTTCATCGGCCAAAAATAATGATTCTTTTTTTAATAGCCCTAAATAAAAGCGGGATTCGTCTGTTATTTTGCAATAAGGCTTTTTTTTCGGCTGTTTTAAAAATGCTTTTTTTTGTCGTTTGCGGGTATTGGGTACACCTTCTTACTTATAAAGATGCATCCCAATGATTTTCCCAAAAGGTAAGCGAGTGTATGGGCGGTTTTCTGTCAGGGAGAAGAAAACGGTCATTTGTGTTCTTTTTCCAGAGCCGCGAGGACGAAATCGCGGATAAAACAAGCTGTTGCCTCATCTCCTAACACCGAAGAGTCGACGCACAGTTGATACGAATCGGTATGTCCCCAACGTTTATTGGTATAATAGTTGTAATACTCCTTGCGGACTTTGTCGATCTTTTTGGCTTTTTCGCGCGCCTGAGCCGCCGAAAGGTCTTCCCGGTGGGCGACCCGGTATACCCGGGCCGAAAGCGGCGCCGTGATGAACACCGAAAATATATTCTTCTTTTCCCGCAGAACATAATCGGCACAACGCCCTACGATGATACAGGATTTTTGTTCGGCAAGCTGGAGGATCGTCTCCGACTGGAACTTGAAAATGCTCTCGCTGGACAGGGAATTGTTGTACATGAACATCCCGCTGCCCACGAACAGCCCCGAAGCGAGCGTATGGGCCAGGGAACCCGGCGCCTTTTCGTCCGACTTGGCGAAATACTCCTGGCTGATGCCGCTCTTCTTGGCCGCCTCGTCCAGCAATTTTTTGTCGTAATAATCTACTCCGAGCATCTCGGACAGCCGCTTTCCTATATTGTGCCCGCCCGAGCCATACTCGCGTCCCAGACAGATGACGAATTTTTCTTCCATAACCCTACTGTTGTATTGGTTTTATATTCGGTTGGTTTCCCTCTTCCTTGAATTTGCGTATCTGGCGTACCAGCAGATAGATGGCCAATATGGTCGAAGCCGCGTCAGCGATTGGCATACTCATCCACACCCCGTCCGTGCCGAAGAAATGCGGCATGATGGCCAAAAGCGGAATCAGGAACAGCATCTGGCGCGTCAGGGACAAAAGGATCGCTTTCTTGACCATTCCGATGGACTGGAAAAAAGCGGCCGTGACCATCTGGAGCCCGACGATCGGGAACATGATCAGCACGATCCGCATCCCGTGCACAGCCAGATCGGTCAGCATGGTATCCGTAGTGAACATATTGGCCAATGCATGCGGTATCGTCATGGCCAGCAGGAATCCCGTAGTGGTCACCCCCACCGCGCAAAATATGCCGTACCGTACCGCCTGCGACACGCGGTCTACTTTCCGTGCGCCGAAGTTATACCCCACGATGGGCTGCAATCCCTGGTTCAGACCGATGACGATCATCACGAACACCATCAACACCCGGTTGATGATCCCGTAAGCTCCCACATAGAAATCACCGCCGAACTCCGTCATATTCCCGTACTTCATCAGGCTCCGGTTGATAAATATGACCACTATGCTCGCGCAAATATTCATCAGGAACGGGGAAATACCGATGCCCAGCATTCCTTTGACTACATTGCGCACCAGTTTGAACGTTCCTTTTTTGAAATGGATGAAATGGCCCTTGCGGGAAAAATGCCAAATCTCGATACACATTACGATCACCTGCGCCGTCACCGTGGCCGAGGCCGAACCGGCAATGCCCCATTTGAATCCGAATATCAGGATCGGGTTGAGGATGCAGTTGATACCTATCGCCAGCAGGATCACCGCCATCGCCTTGCCCGGATAGCCGGAAGCACGGAGCATATCGTTAAGACTCATATAAATGTGCGTCACCACCGTCCCCGAAAGGATGATGCGCATAAATTCCCGCGCATAGGGTATTGTATGCTCACTCGCTCCGAAGAAATAAAGGATCTCGTCAATATATATATTCCCCAGGACGGTCAGGGTAAGACCTATTATGATATTAAGGACAATCAGGTTGCCCAGGATATATTCCGAACTTTTCTTGTCGCCCTGGCCTAATTTAACAGACATGAGCGTAGCTGCACCGACGCTTACCAACGTGCCCAAGGCCGCAATCACGTTCATGATCGGCATTGTGATAGCCAGTCCGGAGATGGCCATCGCTCCGACCCCGTGGCCGATGAATATACTGTCGATCATATTGTAAAGCGAGGACGACAGCATCGCGATGATCGACGGTATGGCATACCTGAAAAGCAATTTAGGTATCTTCTCGGTCCCTAATACCAGGGGGGAGTTCTCTTTCTTTATCATTTACCTGCTTCTTTTATGGGGGCAAATTTACGGCAGAAATATCATATTACAGCGGGTAAAAAAATGTCTGTTGCATCTTTGGCGAAGCCTTGTAGTCCTAATGATAATAGGGAAAACATATAACGACATTGATAAAAACAATGTGAAATCTATGCTAATTTTTCAAAAAAACAGCGGACTATAAGATTTTATTATTATTTTTGTAACTGAACCCAAACATAAAACATGTCGATTGACAAAGGTTGAGTTTAACAATTTAAATTTTTGACCTAAACAAAACTAATGAGATGAAAAACAATGTATTATTCAAGGCCGCTGTGCTCGCGGTAGCATTGGCAGCGTTTCCTTTCTCCGCTTCGGCGCAGCAGGAACAACAAACAAAGAAAGGTCCCTATGTGACCAACGGATTCTGGGATAACTGGTTTATCTCGGCCGGGGCAGGCATACAAACCCCTTTCGACAGGACGGATAACAACGGAGGCTCGGATATTACCCCGGCTTTCGATTTCTCCCTGGGCAAATGGATCACTCCGGTATGGGGAACCCGCTTCCAGGTAGGAGGATTCCAGGTAAAATCGGGTGAGCATTATTATGTTCCCTCTTCGGACTATGTAGGCTACCGGCCTAAAATGAACTACGTGCATTACCATGCCGACGCTCTGTTCAACCTATCCGCAGCGCTGGGAGGATATAAAGAAACCCGCGTATACGAAATGATCCCGTTCGTAGGTTTCGGCGGTATCACTTCCACCAACCAGTCGACCAATGAGATCGCATTCGACGCCGGATTGCTCAACCGCTTCCGCATCTCGAAACACTTCGACATTAATCTCGAACTGCGCGGAATGCTGTATAATGCATTCGACACCGAAAACGAAGCTTTCCGCAACAAGACCAAAGGTATCGGTTCCGTTACGGTCGGTTTGACCTACCGTTTCGGCTTCAAACCTTTCAGAAGGGCTTCTGAATTGCAGACAGACCTGACTCCTTACAACAGAAGGATCAACAATCTTGAGGACGATCTGGCTGCGTCCAAAGCCCGCCAGGCAGCCCTTGAAAAGGCTCTTGCTGAGGCGGCCCAGAAACCTGCCGTGGTGGAAGTTGTTGAAAGCGATGTAAATGCCGGAACGGCTGTGTTCTTTACCATCGGTAAGACAGACATCAATGCCGAAGGTAAGATCGTGCTCGATCAGATGGTACAGACCATCAAATCTTCCGAAGGCAAATTCGTAGTTACCGGATACGCCGATAAAGAAACCGGAACAAAAGCCCGTAACATGCAGCTCAGCCAACAGCGGGCTCAGAACGTACACGATTATCTCGTATCGAAAGGTGTAAACCCTGACCGACTCGATGTGATCGCCAAAGGCAGCGAGGTCAATCCTTTCTCCCAGGCTTACCTGAACCGGGTAGTTATCGTAAAGAGATAAAACAACATAATGTTAAGAAAACGGAGGCCAAAGGCCTCCGTTTTTATGCTTTTAATTTTAATCGCCAACATTGCGGGCAATAATAAAAAAGGACATTCTTTTTGAATGTCCTTTTTTGTAGCCCTACCAGGATTCGAACCTAGACCGGATGAACCAAAATCACATGTGCTACCATTACACCATAGGGCTTTTCAGCGGGGCAAATTTAAGCTAAAAACCGTCCCCCGCCAAATATTTTTTACCGGCGGCCACATTGGACTTTATTTTGTCCAATCCCGCGCGCTGCATGGGCGAACGGGTGAATTCCCGCTCAAACGTTTCCGGGTCCATTTTGGCCCAGTCTTCCCGGTCCATCCGGGACAGGTATTCCGACGGCAGGAAACAGGGTTCTTCCGTGAGAGCCGCGTATTTGTTCCACGGGCAGACATCCATGCAGGTGTCGCATCCGTATATCCGGCCGCCTAATTTGCAGGCCAACTTTTCGGGGATGTTCTCTTTCAGTTCGATCGTGACGTACGACAGGCATTTACGGGCGTCTATCGTGCCGCTCCCGTCTATTGCCCCGGTCGGACAGGCCATCCGGCAACGGCGGCAGGAGCCGCATTTGTTCTGCTCGAAAGGAGTGTCGGGCGCGATATCGAGATCGGTGACGATCTCCGAGAGGAACAGGTAAGACCCGGCATCCGGACTGATGAACATGGAGCTTTTTCCGATCCATCCCAGCCCGGCCCGCTGCGCCAGACGGCGTTCGGGTACGGGGGCGGAATCCGTAAAGGCACGGTAGGAGAAATCCCCGGTCTTTTCTTTCAACGCGGCGCACAAGGCGTGCATTTTGTTTTTCAGGACGGTATGGTAGTCTTCTCCCACGGCGTATTTGGCCACTCCGGTGCGTTTGGATACTTCCTCCGATTCCCGAGTATAATAGCTATGGGCCAGACAAACGATGCTTTTCGCCCCTTCCACCAGCAGGCGGACGTTCGCCCGTTTTTCCCGGTTCCGTGCCATATAGCTCATCTGCCCGTGCCGTCCTTCGGCTACCCATTTTTCCAATACCTGGGCATCCTCTTCCAGAAAATCGGCCCGGGTGACCCCACAGGCGCAAAAGCCCTGCCCGAGGGCAAGGCTTTTGATCAGTTGGTTGAGATTTTTCGGATCGGTTTCCACGGTCATTATAGGTCGAACAGGCTCTGCCCGCGGGAGGGCATCGTGCGGTCCATGTGTTTATAGGCTTTTTCGGTGGCCTGACGGCCGCGGGGTGTACGGATAATAAAACCTTCCTGGATCAGGAATGGTTCGTACACTTCCTCCAGCGTGCCGGCATTTTCGCCTACGGCCGTAGCCAAAGTGGTGATGCCCACGGGGCCTCCGTTGAATTTGTCGATGATGGCCGAGAGCATCCGGTTGTCCATGTCGTCCAGTCCGTACTGGTCGACAGCCAGCGCTTTGAGCCCAACCAAGGCGATTTCCCGGTCGATCGTCCCGGAGCCTTTTATCTGGGCGAAATCCCGGATACGGCGCAGCAGCGCGTTGGCGATACGGGGAGTGCCGCGGGAACGGCGCGATATTTCGATGGTCGCGTCTTCCGTGATGGGAATATGCATCAGGCGGGCCGAACGCTCGACGATGGCCGAGAGCGTTTCCGAATTGTAGTATTCCAAACGGCAGTTGATGCCGAAACGGGCCCGCATCGGCGAAGTGAGCAGCCCCGAACGGGTAGTGGCCCCGATGAGAGTGAAAGGCGACAGGCTTATTTGTACGCTGCGGGCGTTAGGCCCGCTTTCGAGCATGATGTCCAGTTTGTAGTCCTCCATGGCGGAGTAAAGGTATTCTTCGACTACGGGGCTCAACCGGTGTATCTCGTCGATGAAGAGCACGTCGCGGTCTTCCAGGGAAGTGAGTAGTCCGGCCAGGTCGCCCGGTTTGTCGATGACGGGCCCCGATGTGGTACGGAGGTTGACGCCCAATTCCGATGCGATGATGCCCGCCAAGGTCGTTTTCCCCAATCCGGGAGGGCCGTGCAGCAGCACATGGTCCAGCGCCTCGGTGCGCTGGTTGGCGGCCCGGACGAATATCTCGAGGTTGGCCAATACCTGCGCCTGTCCGGCGAAATCGTCGAACGAAAGGGGGCGGAGGGCTTTTTCGTATTCCCTCTCTTCCGGGGTATCAAATCTTTCTTGGAAACCTTCTGGCATTTTTTGGAATCTCCTTACCGGCAAAGATAGGCTTTTTCTGCGGTAACCCGCCGGAGGTTACAGACTGTTTTTGAGTTTTTCGAGCTCGTTGCGCACACTGCGCAGGGTACGCAGGGCCTCCATCCGGTTGGTCAGGGCTTTTTTGTTGGCCTTTATATGGGCGGCTGCCCCGGCCAGGGTGTATCCGCTTTCCTTGACCAGAAAATGGATCAGGCGGATAGATTCAACATCCTCGGCGGTATACATCCGGTCGCCTTTTTTGTTTTTGCGGGGGGAAATGATGTCGAACATGCTTTCCCAATACCGCAGAGTGGCAGGCGTGACGTCGAAGTAGACGGAAAGTTCGCCTATGGAGTAATAGAATTTCCCTTCGGGCAGTTTCTTTTCGTTTTTCATCGCAGGATCGGGTTAGTCGAACGGCAGGGTATGCTGGGACGCCATTTCCAGCAGGGTGTTGTACTCTTGGGGCGTGATGTCCTTGTAGTAGTAGTTGATGGGGTTTACTTTCTGTCCGCGGTAGATCACCTCGTAGTGCAGGTGAGGGCCGGTCGATTGTCCGGTATTGCCTATTTCTCCAATGATCTCACCGCGTTTTACGCGTTTGCCCCGGGAAGTGCGCAGTTTGGACATATGGCCGTAGAGGGTCTGGTAGCCGTATCCGTGGTCGATGATCACATGAATGCCGTAGCCGGAAGCGTCCCGTCCGGCGAACTTGACCACTCCGTCGCCTGTGGCGTAGATCGGCGTTCCGATCTTGGCGGCAAAGTCCATACCGGTGTGCATGCGCCATACTTTGCTGATGGGGTGCATACGCATCCCGTATCCTGATACCAGCGTACGCCGGACGATATCGATCGTTACGGGCGGTACGGCGGGAATGGAGCTGATCATATCTTTTTTACGCAGGGTGAGATCGGCGATCTCGTCCAGGGATTTACTTTCGGAATAGATGCGTTTGGTCAGTTCTTCCACCCGTTTGGAGGCGGATATGATCATGTCGGAGTAGCGGTTGCCCCGCATATTGTCGAAATATTCCTGTCCGCTCAGGGTTCCGGTGCGGCGGTCCGATGGGTAAGGGTCGGACTCGAAGATGACGCGGTAGAGGTTGTCGTCCCGGTTCTCGATCTCGGCCAGACGGCGTTCGCTCTCGTCCATTTGTTTCTGGAGCATTTCGTAGTTCACCGTCATGTTCTCGATCTCGCGCTGGAGGGTCAGTTCCTTGGGCGTAGGAATAAAACGGGTGATGATAAAATATATGACGATCCACACCGAACCGGTGGTGATGAACCACAGGAAAAAGTTACGCAGCCGTCTCAGGAAACTGATGCGTACCTTCTTGTACGACAGGCTGCCGTGGTCGAAATAGTATTTTATGTTTTTTGCCATAGAACTTCCCCGGCGGCGGAAGCGGTGGGCCGGGCGGAAAATCTTTGCGGCAAAGGTAATAAAAAATTCAAGTCCGACCCCTGCCGTGATTTTACGGAAATATATTTAGCAAAATTTTAGTACTTTTGAAGTCCCTACGGGGGATAACGCAATATACGAATGACGATGAAATCACAAGAGGTAAGAAAGCAATTCCTGGACTTTTTCTCTTCGAAAGGCCACCATATAGAGACGTCCGCACCGATCGTGCTCAAGGACGACCCCACGCTCATGTTCACCAATGCCGGAATGAACCAGTTCAAGGACATATTCCTCGGGTTGGCCCCGGTCAAATTCCCCCGGGTGGCGGACACCCAGAAATGCCTGCGCGTGTCGGGCAAACACAACGACCTGGAAGAGGTCGGGGTGGATACGTATCACCATACGATGTTCGAGATGCTGGGCAACTGGTCGTTCGGCGATTATTTCAAGGAAGAAGCAATAGAATGGGCCTGGGAACTTCTCACGAAAGTGTATAAAATAGACCCGTCCATCCTGTACGTCACCGTATTTGAGGGCGATGCGAAAGAAGGTCTCGAAAAAGACAGCGAAGCATATGAAATCTGGAAAAAATACGTGCCCGAAGACCATATCGTACTGGGAAACAAGCACGATAATTTCTGGGAAATGGGTGACCAGGGCCCCTGCGGTCCTTCGTCCGAGATCCATGTCGACCTGCGGCCCGAGGCCGAGCGTAAAACCGCTGCGGGAAGCAGTCTGGTCAACAAAGACCATCCCCAGGTGATCGAGATATGGAACCTGGTGTTCATGCAGTACAACCGCCGGGCGGACGGTTCGCTGGAACCGTTGCCGGCCCGTTGCGTGGATACGGGAATGGGCTTCGAGCGTTTATGCCGCACTTTGGAGGGGAAATCCTCCAATTACGGCACCGATATTTTCATGCCCTATATACACACCCTCGAAAAAATGTCGGGCAAGACCTATGGTGTGGACGAAAAGACGGATATCGCGATCCGTGTGATCGCCGACCATATCCGGGCTGTGGCTTTTGCGATTGCCGACGGCCAGCTGCCTACCAATGGGGGTGCCGGATATGTGATACGCCGTATCCTGCGCCGTGCGGTGCGGTACGGATATTCGTTCCTCGATTTCCGGGAGCCGTTCATGTACCGCCTGGTGGAGGTGATGGACAAGGAGATGGGCGATTCGTTCCCCGAACTCCGCGCTTCCCGCAAACTGATAGAGAGCGTAGTACGTGAGGAAGAACTTTCTTTCCTTTCGACGCTCGAAAAAGGGCTGGCGCGCCTCTCCCAAATCACGGCCGATACGAAAGGAAAAGAGATATCCGGGGAGAAAGCGTTCGAATTGTACGATACGTATGGTTTTCCGCTTGACCTGACCGAACTTTTGGCCAAGGAATCCGGGTATTCGGTGGATACCAAGGGCTTTGAAGAGCAAATGCAGGCCCAAAAGGAACGCGCCCGTGCGGCAGCCGTGACCAAGGTGGACGACTGGGAAATACTTACCGACGATACCGGCAGCGAGTTCGTGGGCTATGATAAGCTGGAATGCGAGGTCAAAATATCCAAATATCGCCGGGTAGAGAACAAGAAAGGCGTGTTTTACCAGCTCGTTTTCCCGGTCACTCCGTTCTATGCCGAAAGCGGCGGCCAGGCAGGAGACGTAGGGTATATAGAGGATGAAAAAGGGCGTCGGACCGAGATACTGCGGACGATGAAAGAAAACAATGCTCCGGTACATATCGTAAAGAAGCTTCCGGAAGGCGTCAACCTGACCTCGACGTTCAAAGCGGTGGTGGATAAAGAAAAGCGGATGGCCTCGGCCTGCAACCATTCGGCGACCCATCTTCTGCACAAGGCCCTGCGCACGGTGCTGGGTACGCATGTCGAGCAGAAAGGATCGGCCGTAGGGCCCGACGGGCTCCGGTTCGACTTTTCGCATTTCTCGAAACTTACGGACGAGGAGCTCCAGAAAGTGGAGGACTTGGTGAACGAAGATATAAAGGCCGGGTATGCGCTCGACGAGAACCGTTGTGCAGATTACAAGGAGGCCGTTTCCGCCGGGGTGATCGCCCTTTTCAGCGAGAAATACGGTGACCAGGTGCGTACCGTGCGCTTCGGCGACAGCTATGAGTTGTGCGGGGGCACACACGTGGACAATACGCTGCGCATCCGTCTGTTCAAGATCCTGTCCGAGGGGGCTATTGCGGCCGGCATCCGCCGGATAGAGGCTATTACGGCCGATGAGGCCATAGGCTATTATAAAGGCCGGGAGAGGGAACTGTCCGTGATCCGCGATATATTCAAGGGCAACCGCGATGTCGAAAAAGCGGCTATGACGCTGGTGACGGAAAATGCGAACCTGCACAAAGAGGTTGAAGGCTTTATGCGGCAAAAAATGGCCCGCCTGAAGGAAGACCTCAAGCGTTCAATACAGCATATCGGGGATTGCAGTTTCGTGGCCGGAGTGGTGGAACTCGATCCGCTGTTGGTTAAAACTCTGATATTCGAGATCGGCAACGAAGTGGATAATGCCTTTGTCGTGATAGGCAACAAGGAGAACAATTACAAGGCCGGTATTTCGGTGCTCATCTCCAAAGACCTGGCGAAAGAGCATGGCTGGCATGCCGGTAATATCGTCCGCGAACTCGCCAAGACCATAGACGGCGGCGGCGGCGGCCAGGAGTTCTATGCGACGGCCGGCGGCAAGAAGCCCGACGGACTGTTGGAAGCCTTGGCTAAGGCAGAAGGTATCGTAAAGGGATAATATTCGAATTGTTCTGCAAATAAAAGGTCTGCGAATGCAGGCCTTTTATGTATGAGAGATAATCCGGGAAGAGATACTGTAAAAAAACGCCCGGCGCATTGCGCCGGGCGTTTGGGTTTTATAGAAATAAAGGATTATTTCTTGGCAGCCTTTTTAGCGGGGGCTTTCTTGGCCGGAGCTTTAGCAGCGGCAGGAGCGGCTTTGGCAGCAGCTTCCTTGAATTTGAAATCCACTTTGAAAGCCTTGAAGCCCGGGTACTGGGCAGCATCGCCGAGCTGATCCTCGATGCGGAGCAGCTGGTTGTATTTGGCCATACGGTCGGAACGGGAAGCCGAACCGGTCTTGATCTGTCCGCAGTTCAGGGCTACGGCCAGGTCGGCGATGGTCGAATCTTCCGATTCGCCCGAACGGTGGGACATCACGGTCGTGTATCCGGCACGGTGGGCCATTTCTACGGCGTCGATGGTCTCGGTCAGGGAACCGATCTGGTTCACTTTTACCAGCAGCGAGTTGGCTACGCCGCCTTTGATACCTTTTTCGAGGCGCTCTACGTTGGTCACGAACAAGTCGTCGCCTACCAGTTGGCAGCGATCGCCAATCTTGTCGGTGAGCATCTTCCAGCCCTCCCAGTCGTTCTGATCCATACCGTCCTCGATGGACATGATGGGGTATTTCTCTACCAGCGAAGCCAGGTATTCAGCCTGCTGCTTGGAAGAACGCTTGGCGCCGCTCTTGCCTTCGTAAACGGTATAGTCGTACACGCCGTTCTTGTAGAACTCGGAAGAAGCGCAGTCCATAGCCAGTGTCACATCCTTACCGGGCTTGTAACCGGCGGCTTTGATGGCGGCCATGATGGTATCGAGTGCATCCTCGGTGCCTTTGAACGTAGGAGCGAAACCACCTTCGTCGCCCACAGCGGTGGACAGGTTGCGGTCGTGCAGGAGTTTTTTCAGGTTGTGGAATATCTCGGCGCCCATACGGATGGCAGTAGCGAAGCTGTCTGCGTTTACCGGCTGGATCATGAATTCCTGGAATGCGATCTGTCTCTTATACACATCTCCGAGCCCACGAGACTCGACGTCATCTCG
>CALJDR010000035.1 GCA_938023515.1 uncultured Flavobacteriales bacterium | reverse complement strand
AGGAGTATCGTCGGCAGCGTCAGATGTGTATAAGAGACAGAGGGTATTCATACCGGCGCATAGTCGTTTTTTCGATAGAAAAACCGGGGAATTTATACAGCCGTTCCTGTATCCGGGGATAGTCGTCGGAAGATATCTGGGACACCACCGCGTACGGCTGGTGCCGGGACTGGCGGCGCTGGCGGATAAGTTCGTTGAATTTGCGGAATTGTTCCCTCAGGTTATCCGGTTCCACCCCGAGAAGGTCGCAAAGGGCCAGCGTGTCGAACGGCTCCATCTGGTTGTAGGTCACCGAGAGGTTGTATGCGGACTGGTTGGACACCAGCAGGCGGCCGTCGCGGTCGTAGATATACCCCCGGGGCGGATAGATGGTCACATCGCGCCGCGAGTTGGAATTGGCCATGAACTTATACTTGTCTTCATACACCTGCAAGTAGTACAACCGGCCCAAAAAGATCAGGGTCACGGCGATCACGACCGATATGAGCAGGTACTTGCTTCTCAAAACCGCCTCCTTTGTCTGCGGTTACTGCGCACGCTGATCAGGGAAAGTACGACCACCGATACCGCAAAGGTTACCACAGCGTTCAACAATGCATGCCACAGAGCGGAGAATATCGCCGAAAAGCGCATCGCCTCGAAAAAGTAAAGTACAAAATGATGCACCAGGATCAGGACGAACAAAAGGGTAAGCCCGGCCGTCCGGCTGTTCTTGGCCTGGAGCGGGTCGAAATCCTCCATATCCTTCTCCGGGATGCCGAAAAAGACTTTTACCAACGGGTCGCAAAGGAAAGCCACCAACGTACAGGCCATCGCCTGCAATCCGCCCGTATGCTGGAAGAGGTCTATCACGGCCCCGGCGGCAAAGGCCATCAGCATGACCGCGGCGCGCCCGAAACTGAACGTAAGGAAAATGACCCCCAGCACATAGGCATAGGGAATGATATACCCGTCTATGTCTACGTTGTCCAGCACCACGATCTGCAACAGCATCATGATGACCAAAAACAGGATCGCGCCGGCGGGATTTCTACTCATATTCCAATGCCTGTTTTAATTCGTCCTTATACTTATACCGGAGGATATAGACATAGCGCAGGTTGGCCAGATCGTCCGCCAACCGCACTTCTATATCATAAAAATCGCTTTGCTGGCCGGCATCGGCCTTTTCCACCGTTCCGATCACCAACCCTTCGGGGAAAAGGGTAGAACGACGGTCGGTGATGATAGTATCGCCGATCCCGACCTCGGCTTGCCGGGGGATATTGATCAGTTTGACATATCGGCGGTCTGCCCCGTCCCAGTCCACGGTGCCGAAATATTCGTTCTTCTTGAAACGGGCGGACACATAACTGTCCGTATGAAGCACCGAGCGGCATACACTATAATGGGGAGTCACCTGTACGATCACACCCAGCACACCGTGGGCCGTCACCACACCCTGATCCACTTCCACCCCATCGGCGGAACCTTTATCCAGGACGATATAATTTTTTAGATTTTGAAAAGAATTCTTGACGATGGCCGCCGGGATGAAAGAATACGGAAGACTGTCGGGCACCGGGCCTTGTTCAAAGGCGTCATGGCTTTTATCGTCTACGGCCAGCAAACTACGCAGCCGGGCGTTTTCGGCGGCCAATTGGCGGTTCTCTTCGCCGAGGGAAAAATGCTTCCGCCAGGCACCTGCCACGCCGGACAAAGAATACCCCACATCGCCCGTAATACCGGCCAGGATACTTTTATGGTAGTTGTACTGAGCGCTGACCATTCCGAATGCCACCGCTTCCAGCAGCACCAGCAACAGGAAATACCGGCTGCGTTTCAGAAGGTCCAATATACGTTGCATCTACCTTGTCCGTTCTTTTGGCTCTTTGTTTTTCAAGCAGACGAAGCCAAAGGAATCCTTACATCCTTTGGCTTCGCCGTATTCAGTACGCCACCGGCCTGTAAAGGCTTCCGGCACAGATTTTCATTTTCCTCAGGATATCACTTGATCAGGATGTTGCGGTACTGATCCAGGTTTTTCAGCACGATACCCGTACCTCGCACCACAGCCCGCAACGGATCTTCGGCCACCTGTACTTCGAGGTCGGTCTTCTGCGAAATACGCTTGTCCAGCCCCCGGAGCATCGAGCCTCCGCCTGCCATATAGATACCCGTCTTGTAGATATCGGCAGCCAGTTCCGGCGGAGTCTGCGAGAGGGCCTCCATCACGGAATCCTCGATACGGAGTATCGATTTATCCAGCGCGTGGGCTATCTCCCGGTAGTTCACTTTCACCTCTTTCGGTTTTCCTGTCAGCAGGTCGCGTCCCTGTACCGGGATATCGTCCGGCGGATTGTCCAGATGGTCGATTGCCGAACCTACCTGTATCTTGATCATTTCGGCCATATGCTCACCCACGAACAGGTTGTGCTGGGTGCGCATATAGTAAGAGATGTCATTGGTCAGCACGTCGCCGGCGATTTTGATGGATTTGTCGCACACGATACCGCCCAGGGCTATCACGGCGATCTCAGCCGTACCGCCGCCTATATCGATGATGATATTTCCTTTAGGTTGCTGCACGTCGATCCCCACACCGATAGCCGCGGCCATAGGCTCGTGTACCAAATATACGTCACGGGCGTTCACCCGCTGGGTAGAATCGTATACGGCGCGTTTTTCCACCTCGGTAATGCCCGAAGGGATGCAGATCACTACTTTCAGGGCTGGCGGGAACAGACGTTTCTTGATAGCCGGAACGTTCTTGATCAGTTCGTTTATCATGAACTCCGACGCCTTGAAGTTGGCGATCACGCCGTCCTTCAAAGGCCGGATGGTCTTTATATTCTCGTGCGTTTTGCCCTGCATCAGCGAGGCGTTGCGCCCTACGGCGATCACTTTCCCGGTATTCTGGTCGATAGCGACGATGGAAGGGCTGTCCACCACCACTTTGTCATTATGGATGATCAGGGTGTTGGCCGTCCCCAGGTCGATGGCTATCTCTTCCGAGAAAAAGTTAAACAATCCCATACCTTCTTATGGTGTTTTTGCGTGAAACCTATTGTAATGTACAAATATAGGAAAAAATCAGTGCTTAAAATGGCGGGTTCCTGTAAAAACCATCGAAATATTATGCTCGTTGCAATAATCGATCGAAAGTTGGTCGCGAATGGAACCTCCGGGTTGTATCACAGCCGTGATCCCGGCCTTGTCGGCCAGCTCCACGCCGTCCGCAAAGGGGAAATAGGCATCCGAAGCCAGCACGGCCCCGCGCAGGTCGAACTCGAAGCTCTCGGCCTTTTCAACCGCCTGGCGCAGCGCATCTATCCGGGAGGTCTGCCCGATACCGGATGCATACAGCTGGCGGTTCTTAGCCAGTACAATCGCATTGCTCTTGGAATGCTTGCATATTTTCGAGGCAAAGATCATATCCCGTACCTGCTCGTCGGTCGGGGCGGTATTGGTTACGGTCTTCATATCCTCTGCGCTGTCGGTCTTCGTATTGCGGTCCTGCACCAGCATACCCGTCAGGCACGAACGCACCTGTTGCTGCGGCAATGTAAAATTCCTCTGTACCAGCACGATACGGTTCTTTTTATGTTTGAGTATCTCTACTGCCTCGTCTGAATAGGACGGTGCGATGACCACTTCGCAGAACAGCTTGTCGATCTCGGCCGCCGTATCGGCTTCCAAAGCCCGGTTGGAGATCAGCACCCCACCGAAAGCGGAGACCGGGTCGCAGGCCAGCGCATCGAGGTAAGCCTGAAGGATCGTTTCGCGTGAAGCCACACCGCAGGCATTGTTGTGCTTGAGGATGGCAAACGTGGGCTCGTCCGCAAATTCGGCCATCAGTTCGACCGAAGCGGCGATGTCCAGCAGGTTGTTGTACGATATTTCCTTGCCGTGGAGCTGTTCGAACATATCTTCCAGATGCCCGTAGAAAGCGGCGTTCTGGTGCGGGTTTTCCCCGTAGCGCAGATGGGTCTTTCCATCGCGCGCCACACGCAGGCACGGTTCCGATCCTTGGGCAAAATAATTGTAAATCGCCGAATCGTATCCCGAAGACACCGCAAAGGCCCGCATGGCAAAATACCGCCGGTCTTCCATCGTGGAAGCGGAGCTGTTCTTCTGGATCATCTCCAGGAAACGCGGGTAGTCCTCCATCGAAGGCACGATCACCACATCCTCGAAATTCTTGGCCGCACCGCGTATCAGGGCGATACCGCCTATGTCTATTTTCTCGATGATATCTTCCTCGGACGCCCCGGAGGCCACCGTCTTTTCAAACGGGTAAAGGTCTACGATCACGATGTCTATATCCTGTATGGAATATTTCTCCATCTCCATCGCATCGGTCGCATTGCTCCGACGGCCGAGTATCCCGCCGAATATTTTAGGATGGAGCGTTTTCACGCGCCCGCCGAGGATCGAAGGATAGGAAGTCACCTCTTCCACCGGCACTACGGGGATTTTCAGGGATTCGATGTACTGCTGGGTGCCGCCGGTGGAGTAAAGTTTTACCCCGTCCTTGTGCAGCTGACGGATTATCGGTTCCAGTCCGTCCTTGTGAAATACGGATATAAGGGCAGATTTTGCCTTTTTCATCTTCAGGAAGATTTTAAAGTTAGAAGTTTGAAATATTCCGCTAAATTAATGATTTTACAGGGTTCCCGAAAGAAATAAAAAGGCAATATCACACGCAGCCGGAAAAAATATTCCGGGGTTTCTTTTTCCGATAAAAATAGCTGAAGGTCAGTTCCCGGGCACGCCGGATAGATATTTATCCACCCCCTCGGTGCAGCGCACCGTTCTATTGTCTACCACTTCTTTCAAAAGCATGTCATTCTTTGTCACCCTGTCCCTCGAAGCCTCCTTATGGTACAGGTGAAACATAATTCCGCCGAATTTCAGCGTCCGGGGGCTTATCCCCGCATTGCGCAGGCGGACGATCAGTTCCGTGTCTTCCAGCCCCCACCCTGTTATGCGCTCGTTATATCCGTTTATCCGGAGGAAGTCCGATCTCCAATGCGCCAGATTACAGCCCCGCGCATGGTAAATATCCTTGCTGTGATAAGATGCGAACACCCTCTGAAGCAAAGGTATCCGCAAGCCGTTGAGGAAATTAGAGACTCCTCTCTGGAATACATTCAACGTCATATCGCCCGTATCGACTACCTGTCTTGTCCGTGCCGGCCTAACATTCACCCGGGAACCGGCTATATAGGCGCCCTCTTGTGCCGCCCGGCAGTGATCTTTTATAAAATCCGGATGGAGAATCACATCGCCGTCTACCTGAATGATATACTCTCCCGAGGCAGCCGCAATAGCTTTATTGAGAATAATCGTTTTCCGGAACCCTTCGTCCGGGTGCCAGATGTGCTTCACCTCGGCCAAACCTT
>CALJDR010000034.1 GCA_938023515.1 uncultured Flavobacteriales bacterium | reverse complement strand
CCCATTGGGCACGTATCCTGTGTAAGGTTATTGGGCGCCCCAGATATCGCGGATCCATTTGCGGTAGAACGCCCCGGCATCCAGATTGTGCATTACCGTCACACAAGCCACCTGACCGTCGCCCGTATAGGCCGCACGCTCCCGGTGCGGGCAGTCGCTCGCCACTCCTCCGTGCATGTTGTCTGTCTGGCTGCGCAGCCATATCCGGTTGATCGTATTGAACAAAGGATTGGAACACTCGAACTGTCCCGTCGTACGCACGTTGCTGTACACGGCCTCGGCCGTCACCTGCTCCGGGCGGAGTTCTCCCGGCCAGCCCGTGATCTCCGCCTCCCGGAACACGAACCAGGTAAAACGCGCATGGTACGACTCCGGCGCGCCGCCTTTCATCGTATACGTATTGGCGCCCATCGGGGATTCGCTGATATAACGGATGTCTATCTTCTGTCCTTCCGTTCCCTGCACATCCTTCAGGTGCAGCCAGCCGGATATTTCCTGCCCGAAATCCAGTTTGTAATGCCCCTCGCCGAGTTTTTCGATCTTCACCGGCTTCAACTCCTCCATTACCCGGTCCGCCGGGCCGTTCTGGGCCACCAGTTTCCCTTCGGGCGCTTTGCGCAGGGCCGCCGTTTGCCAGGCGCTGTCGTCGAAACCGGGCGCATCCCAGCCACGTTGCTCTTTCCGGGCGTCGTAATGCTCTCCGATATAAAGCCCGTCCAACACGATCGGCCCTTGGGCGGCCTTCCATGTGGTATCGCTCACGATGACATCCTCCGACCCGTCGGTATAGGTGATATGCAGCTGGCCCATGAACCGGGGCGAACCGTACGGCATCACCCAGCGGTATTCTACGTCGTAGAACCCGTTCCCGAGCATGGCTCCCAGTACGTTCTCTCCCGGACGTATCTGTTTTGTTACGTCATAGGCGGGGTACATCACCCGGTATTCGCGGAAATTGTCCTCCACAGGTATCTGCCGTTTTTCCAGTCCGGGGCGTTTCCCGTAATTGGTCTGGTTGGGGGACAGCACGTCGAGGCCCGCCTTTTCGCCGTTGAGGGAAAGTTCGAAATACCCCAGGCCCGTCCCGTAAAACCAGACCGAGGCGACTTTTTTAGTCGTATCCACCTCGAACGATTTGCGCAGCATCGGCGCCGGCGGGGTTTGCTTTTCGCCCGAGGTCTCGATGGATTCCTCTCCCTGCCACGGGGCTCCTATCCATTGCGCCTGCCACTGGGCGGGATCGAGAATGCCCATATGCCACCGTGCCGGCTCGCTCCATCCGGACGCTTTTCCGTCACCGTCCCATACCCGGACTCTCCACCAGCAGTCCTGGCGGGATTCCAGAGGTTTGCCCTGGTATTTTATCAGGATGGACTCATCGCCCGCCGTTTTTCCGCTGTCCCACAGGTCGGCCTTCCCTTTCTGTAAATCCTTTTCGCTGGAGGCCACCTGTATCTGCCAGGCGCTCTGCTCCAACCCCCGGCGGTCGGCGCGGGGCATATTGACCCACGACAAGCGGGGCTGAGGGGCGTCCACCACAGTGGGATTTTCCTGATATTCGCAGGTCAGATCTTCGGGAAATATTCCCGCGGACGATCCGCAGGCGGAAAACAAAAACAACAGTCCGGCCGCCGTCGCGGCCCCGAAAAAGCGGAGGAAAAATTTTTTCATAGTTTCGAGTCGTAAAGTGATCGTATTGGGGTGTCAAGCGCACCCTGGTTTTCGCAAAAATACGATTTTCAGTGGATTTGCCCGGCCGTATTGCAAAAGAGAGCAAAAAACCCTAATTTTAGGGAACCCATAAAAACGCAAAACCATGAAAACCGCGCTTATTATCGCCGCCCTCTTGATGGCCCTCGTCCTGCTGGTCTATACCTATTTCGGAGGCTTCCGCAAAATCCGCTTCCGCCGGGAAAAACAAGGCGGGGAAACCGGCGTCTTCCGGCACGCCGTGGGGGATTACCGCAAATCCGGGGAAGTGATGGACGACGTCTATCACCAGCTGCTGGACGATGAAAAGATTCCCGCCGCCAAAGGCTTCGGCGTCTACTACGACAACCCGAAAAAAGTGGAGAAAAGCCGCCTGCGCTCCGACCTGGGATGTATCGTGGAAGGCTTGGATGCCGACCAAATAAAGGCCCTTTCCGGAAAATACGATATAACCACCCTGCCGCAAGGCGATTACATAGTCGCCGAATTTCCCTATAAAGGCCGCATGTCCGTGGTGATGGGTATCGTCAAGGTGTACCCGGCCCTCGAAAAATACTGCCGGGCAGCCGGCATCCCGGACGAAAACCCGGTGACCGAGATATACGACGTGCCCGGCAAAAAGATCGTCTACCGCAAGCAGGTAAAGGCCTTCAAGTAATCCGGCGAAAATCCCGGGATGGAAAAACATTTGTTTTTAATTTCTTTTTTGATTATATTTGAGTTGCAACAGTAATACAATTCCAAACAAATGAATGATGAAGTAAACCAATATAGGGAGAGAACTATAGATTTTAGTTCTTACAATACAAATGGATTCCCGACAGAAGGAGAAGGTTTGATAAACGGTACTTTTAAGGTAAAAGGATATGCACGGATTTACCAAATCCCTTCAAAACAATGGATGGTCGCAGGCGGAAAAAAAACAATAGACGCCCTGCTGCCCTGACTGCAAGATTTATTTTATAAAAAACGGGAGACGAATTCGTCTCCCGTTCTGTTCTCAATCTATCCGATCAGTCTTCGTCGCAACCACGTTCGCGGCGCCTTTGGTCGCGGAACTTGCTTACGAACGTGCTTACCAGGTCGTACCCCGACAGGACAGTCTCTATAATGCCATAGATAGTAGCCATTTTCCGGGCCACCGCCTCGGCGATATAGCTGAAGTCGAACATCCGGGTCACATCGTCGTAATCCTCTTTCAGGCGGGCTTCCACCTTGTCCAGGCGGTCCCCCACGCGCGTACGCGCGGCCTTTACGTCGGCGAGCGTCTTCAGGCTCAGATAATCAACTTTTTCCATTGTCGGAATATTTCTTGGTCATATCGTTCACCATTTTGCTAAGCATCTGCACGGACTGGTTGACCACCAGGTTGTTCCGTTTGGCATAGACGATAGCGGCCAGGATCATGAACAACGTCCCCATGATCAGTATGGAATAGAGCATCGAGCCTATAAGCAGGCCCAACACCCAAGTGAGGGCCACGGCGAAGAACACCGTGCCTATCCCTGCCAGCAAAATGAGTACGAACACACCGAAAAGCGTGTTGAACAGCGTGGACAGGTTATCGATCAGGCTCAGGCGGATACTGTCGGCCCGCAGGGACGCATAGTCCTTCAGGTCTTCGACTGTCCGCTCGGCCAATCCGGGCTTTTCATCTTCTTGTTCCATACGAAAGACGGGGGATTATCCTTTTACCTGCTTGGTGCCTTTTTCCACCAGGTCTTTAGCTTTCTGCTCGCCGCGGCCCACCAGTTCCCTGGCCCTTTCCTTGCCTTCTTCGACCATATCCATCGCCCTTTCTTTGCCCTCGCGGACTTTGTTGGCGATTTTTTCACGGGTGTTTTTTCCCGAATCGGGAGCGACTAACAAGGCAACGGTAGCACCGATGGCAGCTCCTGCCAAAAATGCAAATACACTTTGAGTTTTCATAACAATTAGGTTTTAGGGTTAAACATAGGTATAAAGACCCTGTTTCTCACAGGGTCTGTTACAAATATAGTGAAAGTTTTTTAATAAGGGAATGCTACCCGTGTGAAATGTTTGTGAAATCTTCGTGAAAACGGATTAACATTTCTCCGGTTACCTCCCTATCGTTTTCAGTAAGTCCTTTACCGCCCCGTCCGGGGTGTCGTTGCGCTCCAGACACTTGATGAACAGGCTCCCGATGATCCCACCGCTGCTGTACCGGCATGCCGCTTCGAACGTCCGGGGGTTGGATATCCCGAATCCTATCAGCCGCCGGTTCTTCAGCCCCATCCCGTCTACCTGCCGGAAATACGCCTCCTGCTCCGGCGAAAATTCGTCCCGCGTTCCCGTGGTGGAAGCCGCCGACACCATGTAGATGAAGCCTCCGCAATGATCGTCTATCCGGCGCAGGCGCTCGGTGGACGTCTCCGGGGTGATGAGCATGATGACCGGGATCCCATACTGCTCGCAAAGGGGCTTGTAGTGTTCCATATACTCCCCGAACGGAAGGTCGGGGATAATGATCGCATCGATCCCCACTTCCCCGCACCGTTTGAAAAGCCTTTCCACCCCGTACTGCATCATCGGGTTCAGATACCCCATCAGCACCAGGGGAATTTCGCAGTCGCGCCGGGCCTCTTCTACCTGCGACAGCAGCAAATCGAGGGTCATACCGTTGCGCAAGGCCACGGTACTGCTTTGCTGGATCACTTTCCCGTCGGCCATCGGGTCGGAGAAGGGGACGCCCACCTCGATCATATCGGCGCCATGCGACTCCAGAGAGCGGATGACCTCGGCCGTGGAGTCCCTCTGCGGGAATCCGGCCGTGAAATAAACCGAAAGGATATCCTTATCCTTGGTCTCGAACAATTTTTTTAATCGGTCCATAATCGTATCGTTGTTTTAATTTTTATCGGATTTGTTTTTTATTGTTCCCGGCGCACCGCCTCGATAAACGTTCGCAGCGCCCCTATATCTTTCAGCCCCGCTGCCGTTTCAAAACGGCTGTTCAGGTCGATCCCCAGGAATCCCGGGTGGCGGAAATCGGACACCGACTCCCTGTCCTGCGGCCCGATCCCCCCGCTGAGCAGGAACGGTGCCCCGTCGTACGATTCGAGGAGGTCCCAGTCGAACTTTTCCCCCGTACCCCCGCGTGAAGGGCTTTTCCGGTCGAAAAGCACAGTTTCGCAGGATTCCCGGTAGCGTTCCGCCCGCCGGATATCATCCGGGGCTGCCACCCCGACCGCTTTCACGACAGAATATCCTTCCTTGCGCAGGGCAGCACATTGATCCGGGGATTCATCCCCGTGCAATTGTATCGTGCCGAGTCCATATTCTTTCGCCGTGAGGAGTATCTCCTGCATCCCGGCATCCACGAACACCCCGACACGTCGGATATTCCACGGGAGAGCCCTCACTACGTCCGGATCCAATCCGCCCGCATACCGCGGGGAAGCCTCGTAGAAGATGAAGCCCATCATATCGGGGCCCAACCCGGCTACCAGGGATACGTTGGCGGCATCCTTCAAGCCGCATACCTTAATCCACATGGCACAGGAAATCTTTCAGCGCCACACCGGGATCGGCCTCTCGCATGAACCGCTCGCCGATCAGAAAACCATCGTAACCGGCCTGCTTCAGCCGGGATACCACAACGGAATCATCTATCCCGCTTTCCGACACGCGCACTACCCCCGCAGGCATCATCCCGGCCAATTGCAGGGAAACCGCCACATCGGTGTGGAAAGTCTTCAGGTTCCGGTTGTTCACCCCTACCATGTTCACCTCGGGGCTCACATATCCGAGTTCATCCTCCCCATGCACTTCCAGCAATACTTCCAATCCCAGTTCCCGGGCCTGGCAGGCCAGTTCCCGGCATTCGTCCTTTTCAAGGGCCGCCGCGATCAGTAGTACCGCATCGGCCCCCCAGGCGGCTGCCTGGTGCAGCTGGTATCCGTCCACGACGAAATCCTTGCGCAGCAGGGGAATTTCCACCGCCCGGCGGGCTGCCATCAAATCCTCCGCCGCACCGGCAAAGAAAGTCCGGTCGGTCAATACGGAACAGGCCGCCGCACCGGCGCGGGCATATCCCGATACGATGTCTCCCACCACTGCATTTTCCTTAATAAAACCCTTGGAAGGGGATTTGCGTTTGAATTCGGCAATGATCCCTGCGGGGACGCTCTGCGCCAGGGCCCGGCTCATCGAAAGCCTTTTGCGGGCATAGAAAAGGCCGTCCTTAAGTTGACCGGGCGAAACGGTTTTCTTTTGCGCAGCCACTTCGCGGCGTTTTTCTTCCAATATCCTGTCGAGTATCGTTTCCATACCGTTAATTGTTTAGTTCTACGAAACATTTGAATTTTTCCAGCGCCTGTCCGCTGGAAAGCGATTCTTCGGCTTTCTCCTTTGCCTGTCCGAGGGAGAGAGCAGGATCGAGCGTGCGGATAGCAAAGGCCGCATTGGCCGCCACGCAATCCCTTTGCCCGGGCGTAGCCGCTCCCGAAAGGACGCCGTCAAATATCCGGGCCGCGTCTTCCACCGTCTGTCCGCCCCAAAGGTCCTCGGGCGCATACACCGGACAACCCAGTTCGCCGGGACTATAGATACGCTCCCCTTGGGGAGAAGCTACTTTAAAGTCCGAAGTGAGCGACACCTCATCGTACCCGTCCAGCGAATGGACTATCGTACAGTTGATCCCGTTCTGCTGACAAATGTAATTGTACAGGCGGAGCAGCTTTAAATTATAAACACCAAGCAGTTGGTGTTTCGGCATAACCGGATTGACCAGCGGACCGAGCATATTGAAGAACTGTCTCTTATACACATCTCCGAGCCCACGAGACTCGACGTCATC
>CALJDR010000033.1 GCA_938023515.1 uncultured Flavobacteriales bacterium | reverse complement strand
TCTACACAAGGAGTATCGTCGGCAGCGTCAGATGTGTATAAGAGACAGTCCATCAGGACGGCGAATTCGTCGATCTGGGTCTTTGCATCGTTCTCGGCCTGGGCAGCGGCCGGTTCGATATAACGTTTCAGGTATTTGACCCCGGAAGCGGTATCGCCGAGGTTCAAATAAGATTCGGCCCGCATTTTTATATTGGCAAACTCTTTCGTCCCGTCTATGCCGGCTTTTTGCCACTCCCGGGTCAACTCGTCCAGATATTCAAGGGCACGGCGGTACTGGCCTGTCTTAAAATAATACCGCGCCTGCGCCTCGGGCAACTGATAGGAATTCATCGGAACTCCCTCCGGCGTACGGGATTGCACGAGCAGCTCATCGAGATACTTCCGGGCCTTTTCGGTTTCGCCCATGGCCAGATAAGTATCGAAATAGCCGTATTTTATGCTGTAGATATACCGGGGAGATGAAATCAAGGGCTCCGCCTCCCGAAGGGATTCCAACGCCCGATCGTACTGGCCGATCTGCGTAAGGGCCTGACTGTAGGACGTATAGAGAACATGTATATTATAGTCCTTTATTTCATTGACTTTTACGAATTTGATCGCCTTGCGGTAATAATCGGCCGCCACGTCGAACATCTGCCTGTAAAAGTACACATTGGCGGTCTCCTGATAGCTTTTGAAGATGCCCTCTTTATAATCGTCCTTTTTGGCCTGCTCCTTCATCCGGTCTATCTCGAACAAAGCCAAATTGTACTCGTGGCGGTTGTTGTAATAAGCGATGAGTTTCCCCCAGACGAAGTAGTAATATTTGAGCTGGTCGTATTTTCGGGCGAAATCCTGGCATTCTTTCATATACACCAGCATACTGTCTTTTTGCCCCAGACGGTAATAATGGTCCGCCTTGTGGGACAAGGCCGCCGCCTGCATCCGCCGGTCGCCTTTTTGCCCGGCCAGTTCATAAAGGGTATCGGCCAGAAGGAGCGCTTCAGGTTTGCTCAGGTTCGAAGTACATTTCCGGAAATAATGATAAAGCACGCTGTCCACATCTGCCGGCCGCCCCGGTTGAGAATAGGCCGAGCAGGCGGCAAATAGCATGTAAAAAAGTAGCGCCGCGCACAGAATTCTTTGATTCATAAGGAGTCTGTAGGAAAACACCCTGTAAAAGTACGTATTTTACTGCATTTTTCCTCCTTTTTATCAAAAAAAACGCCCGGCCAAATGGCCGGGCGCATATTTACGGAGAAATCGTTTTTATTTTTTCTCTTCGTCCATCTTCTTCTTGAGCTCAACCAGAGCGTCGAGGTCGCCAAGGGTGGATTTGATCTCAGGAGCCTGGTCGGCAGCCGGAGCGGCAGCCTTCTTGGACTCGCGGGGTTCGCGGGCAGGGCGTTCTTCCTCGGCCTTGAAAGTAGCCGTATGAGAAACGACGATGCGCTTGAACTCCTTGTTGAATTCGATCACTTTGAATTCGGCTTCTTCGCCTTTGGCAAGGGTCGAACCGTCTTCTTTCACCAGGTGGCGGGGCGGGCAGAAAGCCTCGAGGCCTTCGCAGCCTTCGAAACCAACGGTAGCGCCTTTTTCGAACACCTCGCGAACCGTTCCCTTATGCACCGATCCGACCGTAAAGGTCTTTTCGTATACGTCCCAGGGGTTTTCGGTGGTCTGCTTGTGGCCCAGGGAGAGACGGCGCGCTTCGGTATCGAGCTCCAGCACGATCACGTCCATCTTGTCGCCGATCTTGCAGAATTCCGAAGGATGTTTGATCTTCTTGGTCCACGACAGATCGGAGATATACACCAGACCGTCGATGCCTTCTTCCAGTTCGACGAATACGCCGAAGTTGGTGAAGTTGCGCACCGTACCCGTCTGCTTGGAGCCCACCGGATATTTCTCGGCGATATTGGCCCTGTCTCTTATACACATCTCCGAGCCCACGAGACTCGACGTCATCTC
>CALJDR010000032.1 GCA_938023515.1 uncultured Flavobacteriales bacterium | reverse complement strand
CGGCGCTCTCTACTTCGGCGGAGGTGAGGGATTTGATGCCGCGCTTACGGAAAATGCGCTCCGCTTCGCGGGACACCTCGGCGTCTTCCACGGGCAGGATGCGGGGCATGTACTCCACGACCGTCACTTGAGTACCCATCGAATGATAGAAGTAGGCCAGTTCCGAACCGATCGCACCCGATCCGACCACGACCATTGTTTCCGGCACGGCCGGAAGGGTGAGCGCCTGGCGGTAGCCGATGATCTTTTTCCCGTCCTGAGGCAGCCCCGGCAGGTCGCGCGAGCGGGCACCGGTAGCGATGAGGATATTCGGTGCCGAAAGCTGGAATTTTTCCCCTTCCGCCGGGGTGATTTCCACCCGGTGGCCCGGCAGGACTTTCGCCGTACCGGAAACGACGTCGATCTTATTTTTCTTCATCAGGAACTCCACCCCGCGGCTCATCTGCGAGGCGATATCCCGGCTGCGGCCTATCACCGCGGCAAAATCGGGGGTGGGAACTTCCGACGGGGCCAGTCCGTAATCGGCGGCGTGGCGCATATAGGTGTAGACCTCCGCGCTTTTCAGCAGGGCTTTGGTGGGGATGCAGCCCCAGTTCAGGCAGATGCCCCCCAGGTTCTCGCGTTCCACGATGGCCGTGCGCAGGCCGAGCTGGCTGGCGCGGATGGCGGCGCTGTACCCGCCGGGGCCGGCGCCGATGACGATCAGGTCGTATGTGTTCTCCATTTTTTGGGTATGTTTTTTCAGCTATATGCACAAAGTTAAGGTTTTTCCGGCCTCCGAAGAAAAAAAGGCCCCCGATTTGCCGGAAAATATAAAAAAGTGTATCTTTGCCGGCACAATATGGTGAATGTAGCTCAGCTGGTTAGAGCGTCGGATTGTGGTTCCGAAGGTCGTGGGTTCGAGCCCCATCTTTCACCCCAGAAAAAAGCCCTTGCAGTTCCTGCAGGGGCTTTTGGTATTTACCACTTGAATTCCGGCGTTTTTGGGAATGTCGGGGAGGAAAAGCAAGGGAATTAACGCCCTGTTTTTTATCTTTGTAAAAGTATCACAAATGCGATGATTATGCAGGATATAATAAACGGACGCTGCGGTTGGTGCGGGACGGACGAACTGTATGTAAAATACCATGACCAGGAATGGGGAAAATTGGTGACCGACGACAGGACGCTGTTCGAGTTTCTGGTGCTGGAGGGAGCCCAGGCCGGACTGAGTTGGATAACGATCCTCAGAAAGCGGGAGGGATACCGCAAAGCTTTTTGTGATTTCGATCCTGAGCGGGTGGCGCAAATGACCGATGAGGATGTGGAGCGGCTGATGCAGTTCGACGGCATTGTGAAAAACCGCCTGAAAATCCAGTCGACCATCACCAATGCGAGGCTGTTCCTTGCCCTGCAAAAGGAGTTCGGCAGTTTTTACGATTACACGCTGTCGTTCTTTCCCGGCCGGAAGCCAATTGTCAACGTTTTCAAGTCATTGAGCGAAATTCCGGTATCGTCGCCCGAATCCGACGCGATGAGCAAGGATATGAAAAAACGGGGATTTAAGTTCTTCGGAACGACGATTTGCTACGCCCACTTGCAGGCTTCGGGATTTATCGACGATCATCTGGCGGATTGCATGTGCCGAAAAAGATAAGTAACGATTACAAAAAGAGAAAGACCATGAAGATAGCTTTTATATCGGATATACACGGTTCGGCCTGGGCCACGGCCTCGGCGCTGAACGCCGCGCAAAATTGGGGGGCAGACCGTATCGCCGTCTTGGGCGACGTAATGTACCACGGCCCGCGCAATCCTTTGCCCCGGCAGTACGACCCGATGGAGGTCGCCCGGTTGCTCAACGAGCGGGCGGAGATCATCACGGCTGTACGAGGCAATTGCGACAGCGAGGTAGACCAGATGCAGATAGAATACCCGATGATGGGGGATTATGCCGTCATCGCCCTGCCCGAGCGGGATATTTTCCTCACGCACGGGCATGTGTACAATCCCGAAAACCATCCGTCCCTGTGTCCGGGTACTGTGTTGGCGTTCGGGCATATCCATACTCCGGTGGCCGAAAAACACGGGGACATCTATTTTTTCAATCCCGGTTCGGCCTCCCTGCCCAAAGAACCGTATCCCCACTCGTGGGGGCGGTACGGCGACAATGTGCTGGAAATAGTGGATTTCGACGGGAATATCGTAAAAAGACTGGAACTATGAGTGAACTGAACGACCGGGGGCATATGGATTTTGTGATGCTGGAGGTTTTCGACCGGGGAGTTTACCCGGAATATGCATCCATGAGCGCATCCGAACGCAAAAGCCTTCCTTCTACCAATTTTTGGAGACAAAAGAATAACCTTCCCCTGATCCCGGTTCCGCCGGAGGATAAATATTACTACTACTATTTCCGGGGGGTAGACCAGGTAAACTACGTCAATACACCGGCCCGCAAAACGCCGGGCGCTACCGAAGAATAGACTCCCAGGAATAGACTACTTCCCACAGGAATAGTCCGCGGGCGTCCACCGACATGCCCGAAGCGCAGCGGTCCCGGCTTTCAATGATCCGGCGCAGGTCTTCCGGTACAAGTTTTCCGCGGCCCACGTCGAGCATCGTCCCTACGATAGCCCGCACCATATTGCGCAAAAAACGGTCGGCCGTAATGGTGAATACCAGCCGCCCGTCTTCGGGACATTCCCACCGAGCGTCTTCTATGTGGCACACGAACGTTTTCACATCCGTATTCACTTTCGAAAAACACTGGAAATCCTCGTACTGCTTCAGGATCCGGCAGGCCAGGTTCATGGCTACTGTGTCGACCTGGTGCAACAGGTAATAGGACGTTTCGCGGTGGAAAGGGTCTTTTTCGGTATGGATGAAATATTTGTACTGTCTGCGCACGGCATCGAAACGGGCATGCGCATTTTCCCGCACTTCGAAGATATTTTTTACGGCGATGTCTGCCGGCAGGAAAGAGTTCAGCCGGCGGCAAAGTTCTTCCGGCTGTGCGATAGGGGCCGAGGTATCGAAATGGGCGAACATCTGCCGGGCATGAACCCCGGCGTCTGTGCGTCCGGCCCCGGTGAGGCTTATTTTTTCGTGCAGTAGGAGTCCCAGGGCGTTTTCAAACACTGTCTGGATACCAAGGCCCTGGCCCTCGGGCTGGCTTTGCCAGCCCGAGTAGGCAGTGCCCAGATAGGAGAACTCCGCGAAATACCTCACAGGCGGATCGGTTTAGAAGTTGAATTTCACTCCGACAAAAGCGCGGACCCCGCACCAGTCGTACCCGTAGAATTTGGCTACGCGGCCGTCTATCGTATTGTTCGCTTCGGCGAACAGGCTCCAACGCGAAGCGAAACGGTAAGCGGCGCTGGCTTGGAATTCGACGTAACCGTCCATGTTGTGTTCGGCTGCCCCGTCGGTCAGGTAGGCCACACAGGCTTTGGAGGAACTGTTATAGGCGATACGGCCCGAAAGGTCTATTAGGTTGCGAACGACCGATCCCTGATAGGAAGCGCCGATCCGGAAATCCGGACGGTAGAGGGCTTTGGAGAAAAGATCGGAAGAACTGTTGTTATACTCCACGAAGGCCCCTACGCGGTGGGACGGATTGATCGTATAATCTCCCGAAGCTTTCAGAGTAAATACCTTGATGTCGTCTTCGATAGGCACATAATAAGAAAGGAATTCGCTGCCCATCGTCTGGCGGAAATTAATCCAGGCCGGGGCTTTGTCCGTCTGTCCGTATGCGGCGCTCACGTCGTAACGGAAAGAAGACGAGAATACCCCCGAAAGGCCGATCTGGGCTTTGAACTTTTCATGCGAGTAGAAAGCCGATGTCAGCGGGCTGGCGAACGGATTGTCATACATCAGGGTTGCCATGTTCTGGATCTGGTATCCGCTTTCCAGACGGCCGTAGATGCTCATCAGCCCGTCGATGATCGAATAAGCAGCCTTGATCTCGGGCATGATGTGGAATTTGGAGTCGATATGGTTCCCGGTGATCAGCTCCATGCGGGCTCCGGCATACAGGTCCAGGCGGGCGTTTTTGTAGGATACGGCGGGCGTGAGCATGAAGTGACCAAATTCGGTTTTTAGCATGTCCAGCTCATATCCGGGCAGCGGATTGAACACATAGAGTTGGTTCACCGCTTTGTTGCTGTAATAGGCCGCGGCAGCATCCAGGGACAGCATTACTTTTTTGATCGGCAGGTAGAAACCGGCGGTTGCTTTCACATAGGAATCCCGGGTCTTGTTGGCTCCGTTCATGTACGACGCTTCGATATTCAGGTGGTCGAACAGTCTGTAGCCCGAATTGGAGCGCATGAACACACCTCCCGTGATGCTGTTGTGGCGCAGTACGAGCGGGAGTTCGGAGAAATAGTCGTCCGAAAGACGCATGCCGTTGTTGGAGAAAGCATCGTAAGCGTATTTGGCATATCCGCCCAGGTCGTACCGCCGGGCGGCATACTTAGCTGAAACCGAAGCGTCGGAATGGTTGAATACGCTGTTGTCCTTGAAGAAGGAAATATCGCGCTCCGCCCGGTCGTGGTTGAGCCCGGCACTCAGGGTCGTCTTGCCCCAAGCCTTAGAATAGTAGCCTTCCAGTACGGTGGAAAGGTTGTAACCGATCCCGCCTTTGATGTAATTCGGATAAAGGGTAGCCGGCTGGCTGCCGTTCATCACCAGGGCAGATACCTGCTGTACGGCGAAATCGAACTGGGGGACGTCTGCCTCGCTTTTGTAGCTTACCGGGAGCTTGGTGTTGTTCTCCGGGGTTTCGTCCGGGGAGAAGTTGACCTTCTTGCCCACTTTGACGTCCGGGTTGTAGCCTTTTTCTACGGATACCACCTCGGAGGATATTTTGCCTTTGTTTTCCTGTGAATAACCTGCTGTGGCCGTGCACAGGAGGGCCGAGCAGAGAATTAGGTACTTTGTATTCATCGTGTTTGGAAATGATTGATTATTCGGTAAGGTTTTCGGTGCTTTTTTCACCGGCGGTCTTCTCCTGCGAATCCATGAAATCCTTCAGCACCCGGGCTTCGGCCTTGATATCCTCGTAGGGAGTGCTGTCCAGTACGTTCTGCAGGATGTAACCGGCCTGGTATCTGTCACCCTGCGCGCAGAAATTCTGCGCCATCAGCAGCAGCGCCCGCGAGCCGATGTGTTTGTACATGGGGTATTCGAGGGTGAGTTTGGCAATGGTTTCTACGGATTTGTCGTACTGGCCGTCCCGGTACTGCAAAAGGGCTTCGTAATAAAGGGTCTTGGCCATGTTTTCCCCTGAGCAGATCTTTTTCAGCTCCTCCGTCAGGGCTTTCGCTTTGTCGGCCTGGTCGTCTTCCACGAGGGCCCCGTACAGGGTTACCGAAGCATCGGCATAAAGCTGGCTGGTCGAAGGGAATTCCCGACGGACGAGCTCGGCGTATTTGACGGTATTATCCCAATCCTCGGCCTGGGTGTAGGCCGAAAGGAGGTTGACCAAAGCGAACTTTCGGTTATCGGCAATGCGGGCCTCTCCGAACAGTTTTTCGAGGTAAGGCAGCGCTACATCCAGACTGTCCTGCGCCCGGAGGAGTTCGACGTATTTGACGGTAGCCCCTTCGGTGAATTTGTTGTCCGGCAGGTTGAGCAGATGTTTGTAGTCGGTTTTTGCGGTAGTCGTGTCGCCGGATTTAAGTGAGGATTCTGCTAAGTAATAGGTTGCATCGGTAGTAAACAGTCCTGAAGGATATTTTTCTACATATTGGGCGAACGCTTTGGAAGCTCCCGCATAATCGCCTTTCGAGAAGGCCTTTTGTCCCGTTTCGAAATAGAGGGAATCCACGGACATCTGGTCCAGCGGGGTGCCCGATGTATTGTCGCTCCAGGCGACGAATTCGTCCGAACGCCCTTGTTCCACCAAAATCTGCCGTACGCTTCGCGTAGCCGAAGGGGTAACGGGGGACGATGGGTATTTTTCTACTACCTCCTTGTAAAGGGCAACGGCCTTGTCGCTGTTGCCTTGGTTGTAATAGGCCAGGGCGGCTTTCGATTTGGCTTCGGGAACGAGTTCGCCGGCGGCTTTTTCACTGCCTACCTGCAGGTAGGATTCTATCGCTTTGTCCGTCTGTCCTACCTTTTGGTAGGCCATTCCCATCTGGTACCGGGCGGCTGCCCTCCAGGGGGAAGCGGGATAGTTTTTCAGGAATGCCGTCAGGGATGCGATCTGGCCGCTGTAATTGCCGGTAATGCCCTGGCAAAGGGCCTTCTGGTAAGTGGCATAGTCCGAGGAGGGAATCCCCGCGGCCGCTACTTTTTCATACAGGGCCATGGCCACGCTGTACTGCCCCAGGGCAAAAGCACAGTCCGCCAGATGGAGCTGCACATCCGCTTTTTCGCCGCCGGAAAGGGCAGGCAGTTTCTCGTAAGCGTAGAAATAGTTCTGGGCCGATGCATAATCACCCGATTTCTCGGCCAGATATCCCTGCTGATAGGGAAGCTTCTGGTATTCAGGTGTGTTGCGGGAAGCCGGGTTGGATTTGAAAGCCGTCAGGGCGGAGGCAGCCTGATCGTCCAGACCCACGCGGAGGTAGGTCTCCGCCAGCCAGAAATCGGCCCGGGCTTTGAGAGAGGCATCCGCAGCAGATTGGGAGGCTTTCCGGTAGTATTTCAGAGCGGCATCGTAATCTTCGGCGTTCAGTTTCTGTGCGGCCAGATAGAAAGAGGCCTTAGCGAGCGCCTCGGTGGCCCGGGGGGAGTCAAGCCCCATCGATTCGATGGTGTTTATCGCTTCCTGATAGTCTTTGGAACTGATGAACGAGTCGAGCAGATAATCGAATACCTGGTCTTTGTTCGGGCTTTCGGGGTACAGGCTCAGGTATTCGGAAAGGACTTTCGAGGCGGGTTCGTATGGGTTGCCTGCTTCGTAGCTCAGTACGGCATAGTTGTACCAGGCATCCTGTTTGAGCCCGGCGTTATGATCCATCCGCGAGGCGGAACGGAATGCACCCAGCGCCTCCGCTTTTTTGCCCATGTCCAGGTAAGACTGCCCCAGCGCGAAGTAAGCGCTTTGTGCGAGCGGGGAATCCTGTCCCACGAGCCGCGAGAGGTATTCGATAGCCTGCGGATATTCGCCGCATTTATAATGGGCGTACCCAATCTGGTAATTCTCTTCGGCTGTAGGAGTACGGCTGCCCAGGTATTTGGTGAGATAGGGGAGGGCATCCTTGAACCGGCCGGAATTGAAATACGACTGTCCGACGATCTTTCCGATAGCCGGGGCATCGGGGGCCTCTGGGGTCTTTTTCAGCACGTCGAGCCCTTCGGCAATGGCCTGGTCGTATTTTTTCTGTTTGAAGTAGATGTTGGTGAGATAGAACGGGATTTTCCCGCCGTATTTCGGGTTGTCCTTCACTTTGAGGAAATTCTCCAGGGCCAGAGTCATATCCCCTTCGGCGTAGCACATGTGCCCGAATGCATAGGCGGCGTCCGCTCCCCATTTCGGACTCTCCAAAAGGCTGTACATCAATGGGCGGGCAGTCGGGTAATCGCCGGAGGCGTACAGGCTGTACGCCTTCCGGAATACGTAATCGTCCCGGCGGGGCTGTCCCATGGAAAATTTATCCGTCAGGTCGTAGTATTTCACCGCTTCTTCATACCGCCCGCGGTTGAATAGTTCGTCGGCCATCGTAGTGACCATTTCCACTTTGCGGATGGAGGCGGGGTATTGTTTTACGAAATCGTCCACCGATTTACCGGCGTCTGGGGTGCCCATATAGATGCGGCACATGGCTATATAATAGGCGACGGCTTCTTTGCCCGCCTGACTGACGGGAGAAGCTTTTTCCAGTTCGGTAAGGGCTGCCGGGTATTGTTTGGCGGAGAAGAGGTTTTCGGCTTTTTCCAGTCCTGCGTCCTGCGCCTGGGCGAAATAGACACTTATCAGGAAAAACGCCAGAACGAGCCATTTTTTACTTTTCTTCATACGGGCTTGATCTCGGGGATACGGGTTGCATGTTGTAACATACATGGCTTTTCGCCAATTGTACAAAGATAATCCTTTTTTGCGAAGGGGATATTCACGGAGAGCTTTTTAAGTTTTTCTTAAAACAAAACAGGGGCGGGCTTTATGCCCGCCCCTGTTTGGGTAAACGTTTTGGGCGGCCCAAGGCCGCCCAAAAGGTATTATTTTGCGCTGGCGATGGACTGTGCGCGGAATTCCTTGAACAGCTTAGTCAGCTCCAGAGAAGTTTTGCGGGCGCGGGTTCCGGCGGCTTTGTTTCCTTTTTCTACCTGAGCCTGAGCATCTTTTGCGAAATCTTCTAGTTTTTCCTGGATCTGTTTGAGTAATTTTTCCATTGTTTGAATTTTTAAAGGTTAATGACTTTTTTGTCTTTTTATTTCCCGTCAAATATCAAAAATAATTTCCAAACATTTAGCAACTCCGTCGAAAATATTTTTGTCTGCGACTATGTCTGCCGCACTTTTGACCACATCTTTGGCATTGCCCACCGCCACTCCCAGTCCGGAGCGGGAGAGCATGCCTATGTCGTTATAGTTATCCCCGAAGGAAACGATATCTTGTTCCCGGACACCAAAATATCCTGCCAGCACGGCCAGCGATTTTTCTTTGGATACGGCTTTGGCATTGATCTCCAGGTAGGTATCCTTGCTCCGGTAGATGTCCACATGGTCGCCGAAGAGGCTCGAAAGTTTGTGGTAGAGTTCTTCTACAACCTCCGTATCGCCCATTACCAGCACTTTGTGGGCAGACAGCCCTTCGCAGCTGAAACGGTACAGCATATCGTCCGTGCAGACGATCTCGGGATCGGTGCGTGTGTTGTGTATCTCCCGCTCTGTCCAACGGTCCATCCGGTTGGCGTACCAGGCATCCTTGTGGAATGCCGATACGTGGACCGGATAGTCTTTCAGAAAAGCCAGCATTTGCAGGAACACCTCGTAATTCATCGTCCGGTTGCGCAGCACCCGCGGGCGGCCGTCCGGTTTTATTTCACTTTCGATATAGGCTCCGTTAAAGCAGACAATGGGTCGGTTGATCCCTGCTTTGGCCAGAAAAGGTCGCATGGCACGGGGCATCCGGGCGGATATCATGACTAAGGGAATCCCTTTTTCGTCCAAAGTTTTGATTACCCGGGCTGTCGTATCGGAGATATCCCGCTCCTTATCGAGCAGGGTTCCGTCTATATCCGAACATACCAGACGGTATGTGCCTTTTTTTATCTTGTCTTCCATGTTAAATGTTAGAAACGGTCAGAATGGGTTCTTCCGCCAGGTTGGCCGGAATCGCATCTTCTGTAGGTAAAGTGCAAAATTCATATCCCATATCCGAAAAATACCGCAGGAAACCCGGCAACAGTTCGCTAATCCGGGGAATAGATTTGATACTGTCATGAAAAAGCACCACAGATCCATCCTCGGTGTTAGACAATACGTTTTGCCTCAGTCTGTTCACATTCTGACTGCTGTCAAAATCTCCGGATATGACGTCGCATAGTATGATCTGGAAATTTTTACGGAGCGTAGTGTACTGTTCCGGCGTAATCCGGGCATATGGCGGCCGGAAAAGCCGCGTCCCGATAAGTCTTTCGGCTTTCCATACGTTCTCCATGTATTCTTCTACCGAATATTTGAATCCGTTGAGATGGTTGTACGTATGATTAGCCGGTGTGTGGCCTGCTCGCAGCATTTGCTCAAACACTTTAGGATGTTTGTCGATATTGTGCCCTACACAGAAAAAAGTGGCTTTGGCTCCGAATTCCCCAAGCCGGCGAAGCACCCAAGGGGTGGCTTCGGGCACAGGCCCGTCGTCGAATGTGAGATAGATCCGGCGATTGCCGGGATCCATTTTCCATACGATGCCCCCTAATAGAGAGCGTGTCAGGCGAGAAACCTTGAAAGGGTATAAATGCATTTAGTTTTCAGCTCCTTTGTATAACGAAAGGGAATACGGCCATATACGCTGAGTACAGTTTGTCAAAATATCCTTTCTTTGTTTCATAAAGGTCTTTATTGTGTTCGGATATGTTGTCCAGGAGCATATTATACAACCTCAGATCCAATAAGGCATCCTGATAAACCCCCATTTTATGGTTTTCCGGGAAAGAATAGAAATACAGGATATCCTTCTCCATCTGGTCGAAAGCATATTCAGCCAGGCTGTCGGCCTGTTCTTTCTGTCCGGTACGGTATAGGGTGCCTATGGTTTCGATCACATAATAATTCGGCTCGAAACGGTTGGCCGGCATTTTTTGTACCGAAAGGTTGATCAGTTCGCGGGCCCTTGTAGTATCCCCGTCCATCAGGAGCGAGCGGGTGGCGGCATTGAGAGCCGAACGTACGTGCGAAGCTGTCCGACGGTCGGCTTCCGAAAGATAGGTTTTCGGATTGTCCATGCCTCCGTATTCCCATTCCCGCATCGCCAAGTCATAGGTGCGCTGTCCGTCACAAGCCTCCAGGTTATTTATATCCAATGGAACCAGTTTATACGTCAGGCCTTCCATGACCAAATACTTTTGCAATCCGAACATGTTTTCGCTGGGATTGCCCGCTCCGCCGATGCCAAAGTGTATTGGACGGTCCCATTGGTAATTGGAAAGGAAATCCAGGAATGCAAGTGTCTTTTTGTCTATCGAATATCCCCGGTTCGGCCGTCCAATGGTAATATGGAGCGAATCCTCCATATAAGGAGCATCTTCCGGGGATACAATGCCGTATTTGACGGCATTTTCCTTATTGACCGGAATGGATATTTGCGTGGTGGGGAGTAGTGCATCGTACTGTCCGAACATATCTTTCTGGCGGAACAGCGGGTGTTCCGACTTAATGAGCTCGATGAAGGTCTTTATGTCCAGTTCTTTGTCCAGCAGCGGATTGTTCTCGTCACTCAGGTAGACGGATTCGTTGGTCTTACCCTTGTACATTTTCGACGGGAGCGAAAGCGGCAAGGCAGGGCTGTCGTAGAACTGGCGGCGCATCTGGTCGATGTACCAGTCGCACATCAGCAGGGATGTGTTCATCACCCGGACATCGGTACGGTAGCCCTCCATTTCCTGCATATACCACAACGGGAATGTATCATTGTCTCCATAGGAAACGATGATGCCGTTCTTGCCCACGCTCGAAAGATAGTTGCGGCCTACTGCCCGTGCCGTCGAACGGGTCGAGCGGTCGTGGTCGTCCCAGTTCTCGCTGGCCATCAGTACAGGTACGGCCAACAGGCAGATGCCCGTTACAGCCGCGGCCAATGCTGATTTCCGGTTCTGTCCCACGTATTTTTTCAGCCAGGTATAGATGCCCATCACACCCAAACCGATCCAGATTCCGAAGGTCCAGAAAGCGGTCACCAGCGCATAGTCCCTTTCGCGGGGTTCGTACGGCGGGTTGTTCGTATATAAAGTGATGCCTACTCCGGTGATGATGAAGAACAGCAGGGTGGCATAAGCGTCTTTGTCGTTGCGTTTAAAGTGGAAATACAGCCCGATGAGCCCCAGAATGAGCGGGAGCATGTAGTATTTGTTGTGGGCCATATTGTCCTTCATGTAGTCGGCCTGCGGGTCCTGCGGACCGAGCCGCCATTCGTCCAGCGGCTTTATCCCTGTGATCCAGTTCCCTTTGTAGGGTTCGCTGTTACCCTGGTAGTCGTTCTGGCGGCCGGAAAAATTCCACAGGAAATACCGCATATTCATGTATCCTAACTGATAGGAGAGGAAATAGTAAAGGTTGTCTCCGAAAGAAGGAATCTCGCCCTCTTTGAGCCCTGTAAGCGCCCGGTAATTCTTGGCGTATTGGGGCATATCGTTGGATACTCGGGGGAACACCATCATATACTGTGGCAGGTAGCGGATCGACAATCCATGATCCACTATTTCATATTTGCCGGTTTCTTTGTTCGGTTCGTAAATAGGGGAACCGATAATATATGGATCGGACATGTCTGGTCGGGCATTGTAAGAAGGCCCATAAAGCAGGGGGGAGGAGCCGTATTGTTCACGGGAGAAGTAATAGTCCAGCCCGGCCGCCGTGGATGGGTTGTTCTCGTTGATAGGCGTATTGGCATTGGATCGTATGGGGATCATCAGGTAGCACGAGAACCCGATTACGATGAACATCAGGGCCAGTACTGTAGTGTTGAGGGCGATCCAGCCTTTTTTTCGCGAAAACCATAGTGAAAACACGCATATGGCGGTCAGCAGGATGGCCCACAGGATGGTTCCTGTGTGGAACGGCGCACCGAATGTATTAACGGCGACAATATCCACCCATCCGAACGAATTGATCAGGAAGGGGAATATCAAGCCGAATACGGCCACCAGTATGCCGGCGGCTACCAAATTGGCGATAATAAATCTTTTTGCGGTGATCTTCTTTTCCTCGGTCTTGAAATAATAGATCATCACCACCGAGGGAATGCCCAGTAAAGCCATGAAATGGACGCCCGGTGCCAGCCCCAGGATTAGGGCTATAAGGACGAGCCATTTGTTGTTCCGTTCTTTTCCGAAGCCGTCGGCCCATCGTATCGCGCAGTAGAATACTAATACGGTGAATGTATTGGCCAGGGAATACACTTCGCTTTCAGTGGCGTTGAACCAGAACGTATCGGAAAACAGGATGGCTGCCGATCCTACGATGCCGCTGCCGATAATGGCTATAAAAGTCGAAGACGATATTTCTCCCCACTGTTTCCCGGCAATCCGCTTCGCAAAATAGGTAATGATCCAGAACAGCAGCATGATCGCCACCCCGCCTGACAGGCAGGCGAAGACATTCATCATAAAGGCGATGTTCGAGGGATCCACATGGAACATGTTGGTGATCACTGCGCCCATCATCTGATAAAGCGGTGCTCCCGGGGGGTGCCCCACTTCCAGTTTTACGGCTGTGGCCGTATATTCCGGACAGTCCCAGAGCGGGGTCGTAGGTTCGGTGGTAAGGATATAGACGAGGGATCCGATAGCGAACATCAACCATCCAGCCAGGATGTTGATGTTCTTTTGGGAAGACAGTACAAGTTTCATAAGCGACAGGAGTCAGGCAATCCAAGTATTTCCGGTTCCGGATGATAATATTGATTCAAAGTGCGAAGATAGATAAAATACTTGTTCCGGTTTCATGCTGTATCGAAAATCTGAATGCGGAATTTGCGCGTTTATGAAAAAATTAACAGAAGCAACAGCAAGAACGCCAAAAAATTATGAGTATTTTTTTATTTATTCTATTAAATAGAATTAACTTTGTATTCTGGAATGTGCCCTGATCCGGGCATCGAAAGATGAGATAATAAATTAATAACTAAAAATAAAGGGAGAATCATGAACATGCAAACTGAATTCAAGATCGGTGCCTATGTTTTCGATTTCCGCAAGCGCACGCTGACTTTTGGTGGAGAGAGCCGCAAACTTACCACCCGGGAAGCGGAGCTCTTGCTGATATTCTGTGAAAATATGGGAGAACTGGTAGAGAGATCGTTTATCCTCAAAAAATTGTGGGGTTACGACGACTTTTTCAACGCCCGTTCCATGGACGTTTTCATCACCAAACTGCGTAAATACCTGAGCCTTGATCCGAACGTGCAACTTTCAAACGTACGCGGCAAAGGGTATAAACTTATTGCTGAAAAAGACTGAGGCTTACACGCATTCGATAAATGCGGCAGGCCGCACCGTTAAATCTGGTGCGGCCTGCTTTTTTTTAAGAGTACGCCCGATGGCGCGGCACTCCCGGCTTGCTATATTTGCCGGGGCGAAGCTATATTTCCCGAATGACATCCCGCAAGATTATACACATCGATATGGATGCTTTTTTCGCGTCCGTAGAGGAGCGCGACGACCCTTCGCTGCGGGGTAAGCCCGTAGCCGTAGGCAGTGGTCAGCCCCGCGGCGTGGTGTCGGCGGCCAGTTACCAGGCCCGGCGTTACGGGGTGCGTTCGGCGATGTCCTGCATGCGGGCCAAAGAACTTTGTCCTGGTATCGTATTTGTGCCCGGGCGGATGGAAGTGTACAAAGAGGTATCCGCCCAGATACGCACCATATTCCATCAATATACCGACATCGTGGAGCCTTTGTCGCTGGACGAGGCGTTCCTGGACGTGACCGAAAACAAAGCCGGGGTCCCGCTGGCGGTGGATATCGCCCGGGAAATAAAAAGCCGTATCCGGGAATCCCTGTCTTTGGTGGCTTCTGCCGGGGTTTCGTACAACAAATTCCTGGCCAAGGTGGCCTCCGATTACCGGAAACCCGACGGCCTGTGCACTATCCATCCCAGCCGGGCGCTCTGGTTCATAGACCGCCTGCCTATAGAAAATTTCTGGGGGGTAGGGAAGGTGACGGGCCGCCGGATGCGCTCCCTCGGGATCAAGGACGGGCGGGACCTCCGGGAATGTTCGCTGGATTTTCTGACCCATAACTTCGGTAAGCAGGGCGCCGTTTATTACGATTTTTCCCGGGGGATAGACCTCCGCCCGGTGCAGGCCGTGCGTATCCGCAAATCGGTCGGTTGCGAAAATACGCTGGACGAGGATATCACTTCGCATACCTCGATGGTCATCGAACTGTACCACGTGGTCACGGAACTCGAGCGTAGGATCGCCCGCAGCGGTTTTACCGGTTCGACCCTGACGCTGAAGATCAAATTTGCCGATTTTACGCTGCGCACCAAAAGTATCACCGTCCGCCATACCCTTTCCACCAAGGATGAAATATTGCCTCTGGCGAAAAAACTATTGATCCAGGCCGAAGAGGAAATGAACGGCAAGGCCGTGCGATTGATCGGGCTGAGTGTTTCGAACCCTCCGGAGGACGGCCCGGTATGCTATGTTCGCCAACTTAGTTTCGATTTTTAGCCGGAAAGTTTTTTGCGGGATTATTGCCCGGATTGTGGCCGGAACGGAAGACGACCGCGCTGACAGCCAACAGGATCAGAAGTATCCCCACCGCGCTTTGCATCGTAAACGGCTCGCGAAAGACGATGATGCCCAGTACGACCGCTGTAAGCGGTTCTAATGCCCCAAAAAGGGAAGTGAGCGTGGGGCCGATATACCGCACGGCTTTGACCAGCGCCATATTGGAAACCGCGGTAGCCGGCAATGCCAGACCGAGGATGTATATCCATTCGATCCCGCTGGTGGCCAGGCGCAAACCTGAAGTAAATGCCGCGCCGATGATAAAGTATAGCGCCCCCAATCCCATGATATAAAAAGTAAACGTCGCCGGTTCTATCCGGGCGGCCCGGCTTTGCCGCACCCCGACGATATATCCTCCGTAGGATACGACGGATATACAGGCGGCTGCGATACCGATCGTCCGGCTGCTCCCACCGTAGCCGATCTCGCCGCCGGAAAGGAGTATGGCTCCGGCTACGGATACCCCGATGGCGACGAATGTCCGGAGCGATCCTTTTTCCCGGAAAAAAAGGACCATCGCCAGGGCTACGGCCAAAGGGTACATGAAATGGATGGTGGAGGCTACGCCGCTGGCGATATGCTGGTAGGCAACGATCAGGCTCAGGGAGGTGGCGGCCCGCAGCAGGCTGAGCCCGAATACGGCTCCCAAATCTTTTCTTTCCAGGCGGAAACGGCATCCGGCCGTCCATCCCGCCAGCGCCAGAAAGGCGGCGGCCACGCCCCATCGGTAACTCAGCACTTCCAGCGGGGAAAAGCCGCCGGAGAGCAGCATCAGGGTGAAAAACGGGGCCAGGCCGAATGTCGAAGACGATACGGCGGCGTAAAGAATTCCTTTTGTCCGGTTCATCGGGGTGGATATGGGATGTAAAAAATCCGGAACCTTTTAGGTTCCGGATTCGTATTTTCGGTACGTGGCGGGGTTTATGCCTCCGCTACGGGGATCACGCTGACAACGGATTTGTCGCCCTGCTTTTTCTGGAACGTTACCACTCCGTCCGCTTTAGCGAACAAAGTATGGTCGCGGCCGATGCCGACGTTCTGTCCCGCGTGGTGTTTGGTGCCTCTCTGGCGTACGATGATGTTGCCGGCAATAGCCGCTTCACCGGAGAAGATCTTTACACCCAGGCGTTTGCTCTCCGAATCGCGTCCGTTCTTGGAACTGCCGACTCCTTTCTTATGTGCCATTTTCTATCCTTTGTTTTTGGTTAAACGAATTGAACTGAAGGTCGTTTATGCCACTACGTCCGTGATCAGGACCTTGGTCAGGTACTGGCGGTGTCCGTTCTGGGTCTGGTAACCCTTGCGGCGTTTCTTCTTGAAAACGATGACCTTTTCACCTCTCAGGTGCTCGAGGATTTTTCCCTCTACTTTTGCGCCTGATACAGTCGGGGTGCCAATCTTTACGTCCTTGTCTCCACCTACCAGCAGTACCTTGTCGAAGGTAATGGCGCTATCGGCCTCGCCTGCCAGGCGGTTCACATAGACATACTGGTCTTTTTGTACTTTGTACTGAAACCCCGCTATTTCTACTATTGCGTACATTTGTAACGGTTTGTATGTTTGTTATTGAATAATGAATTTTCCCTTTTCTTCGGGACGGCAAAGATACGTGCAACATTTTGAATTTGCAAATATTGTCTTTTACTTTTCTTTATTATCGTCCGCCCGGCTTTTTTTGTGCGGCCCGCATCGGAAAACTCCGTATTTTTGACCCTTGAACGAAAACCGCAAGGAGATATTCCGTGTTGAAAAAGATCCCGTTTTTACCCGTTTTAGCAGCCGTCCTGTTTTTTGCGGCTATCCAAAGCCTGTGGGCGGTGCCTTCCGGGCGGCCCTGGCTGGAAAGGGATGCGACGGCGCGCGTATTCATCAACGTGCCGCGCTCTTCGGGCGCCGTGGCGTGCGATGTCCTGTGGCGCTTGCCCTGGCAGACCCCGGAATACGGAGCGGAAGAGGCCGGGCGGCATATATCGGTGTACCGGGCTTCGGACGGCCGGCAGGTGGATAATTTTTACGTGCGGGAACTGACGCAGGATCGTATCGCAATTGCTTTTGAAGCATTTACAGCCGGCGATTACGAACTTTATTATACTCCGGGTGCCGATGTGGGCACTAATGCTTTTTCCCGCCCTATCTGGATGAAAAAACACCGACCGGACAACTACCCGGATTACAACCGGATGCCCCGCGGGGTAGTCACGGGAGTAGAATCGCGTTATGGAAAACCGGACAATCCGTATGACGTATCCGCTACCCGCACCGAGACGGACGCTTATTTTTCCCGGGCTAAAAAATCTTTCGAGGCTTACCTGGTTCCGGCCGGGTATCCGCTCAACGGCGATAACCGACTCCCCTTGGCTTGGGCTGTGTCCGGCGATGGAAAGGATGCAGGCGGCTTTTTCTCCCGCATGTTCGGCAAAAAACAGGATGTGTCCTCCGGGGGCGATACCGTACGGGTACCCCGGGGTGGGAAAGTCCTTATACAAGCCGGGATCGTTTGTACGGAAAAGACACCGGTCGAACTGACAGTGCGGCATACCTCCGTTCCGAGTGCCGGTGTGGTGCTGAAATTGGCCGGGAATAAAAAAATAACGCTCAGCCCCCGGGAACTCCGCAGCGCCTGGATCGTAGCGGAGTGCTCGGATGAGGCGGTAAAAGGATTTTACGATCTTTCGGTTCGGATCGAAGGGACCGGGCAGTCGCTCGACCTCCCATTCGTGCTCGAGGTAACGGAGGAAAACCCGGAGACGGAAGGCTCTTTAGTCGCTGAATTCGTATCCCGGATAGGGAGTAAGCCAGAAGCCGCGGCAAAAAAGACCCCGGTAAACGACCGTTTTCCTGTGACGGTGTACGAGGGATATGAAGTCCGCAGCGGAAAGAACGTCCTGGCGATCAATCCTGCTACCGCGCTTCCCAGCCAGATATATTCGGACAGTCTGCCTCTTTTGGCCGATCCCGTACTGCTCGTTTTCTCCACCGCCAACGGCATCCGCAAGATAGGCGTGAAAGACCTGCGTTTCGTCCGGCGCGACGGAGGGGTGCAGGTATGGCGAGGCAGTGTCCGTACCCACGATATGAACGTAGAGCTTCAGGCCAGCCTTTCGGCGTTCGGGCTGGTACAGTACGAAGTCGACGTCGAGGCGCTGTCAAATATCGACTTCCGGAATATCAGCCTGGAAGCGGGATTCTCCCGGGAAGTGACGCGCGCCTGTTACGATACGGTTTGTGTGGCGGGAAATGCGACGGTATCGCTGAACCCCCGTGAAAATTTCTCCGGCCTCTGGCTGGGCGGCGACCGCGGGGGGGTGTTCGTAACAGTGGATAAAGACCCCTCGAATGTATTTTACAGTGGGGATAATGCGTCCGTTACGTTGTATAAAGGCTCCCAGACGGGACTTATCGTCGGGAGCGGGGCTATGCGTATGCGCAGCGGGGAGAAGATCGCCCTGAAGTGCTCGATGCAGATACTCCCGGCGGATTACGCTTTACCGACCGCCGCTGGCCGGCGGATACAGGTCGTAAGCTTGGACACGCTTCCACAGCCAGATTCGGATATATTGGCTGACTTGTGGGTGGTGAACGATCCGTTCATTCTTCTGGACGGCCGGAACGACCGGGGCGCCGAAGCATTATCGGATAAAGGAGCCGGGATCCTGCCGTATATCCGCCCGTTTGCCTTGCCGTCTTCTTCGGACTATGCCCGGATATTGGTTTCGATGGGTTTTGCAGGCCGTACAGAAAATACCGGACGCACCTTGTACTTCGAACCGTCGGAAGAACTGGTCCCGGCCATGGAATACCTTTACCGCCGGATATTAGACAAGAAATACATAAAGGGCGTACTTCTTTCGGATTCGCCGTACAATATGGAAAAGATCGGGGAGTATTCCCTGATGCGCACCCGGAAGGGAGAACCGTTTTTGGTCTTCCTGCGGGAAAATGGACTGAATGCATCACTGCTGGGTTATACGCCCTGGATCGATGCGGTGGTGACCGGGGATACCCTCGGTGCTTGTGCGGGAGATTGCCAGGCCTCTTTAGGCGGGTTGACGGAATATTTCAAAGCGTCGCGCGGGAATGTGCTGGCCACTTTGTCTTTCGGGAAACCCGTGTGCGCCGATGATGCCGACTCCGCTTCCGTCCGCACTGCGGAGGCTGTCTGGAGGGTTCGTAAGACGTTGGGACTCGATACCCCGGATATGCAATTTTATCCGGAGCGGGCGGCGAGGATGCCGGTACGGGCCGACAATCCTTTCGTCCGGTTATCGGGATATGTGCTCCCTGACAGGATCGTGGTAATAGCGCGCAATACTTCCCCGGCAGAGCAGGGTTTTGTGCCCGAATTCGATTTCGGGGCACTGGGTATCCGGCGCTGGGAGGTCGACCGGTTGGAAATAGCCGGGATCGCAGGCTTCCAAACTGAAAAAATGTTACTGATGGGCGACCGGGTGCCGATAGGGGCCGATGGTACATTGGTGTTGGTGCTGCGCTGGGAGAAGCGGGCTGTGAAGTAAAAATCCGCCGGAACCGTTGCGGGAGTCGTGAAAAATGCGCAATTTTGAGAAAGACTTTACAAACAAGAACAAACATAAAAATAGAAAGCTATGAAAAGTATGAGAGGTAAAATGGCGATAGTGCTGGCGGTAGTCACCCTGGCCTGTTCGTCCTGCTCGTCGTGGAGCAACACCGGAAAAGGAGCGGCCATCGGGGCTGGTTCCGGAGCCGCCGTAGGGGCTGGTTTGGGCGCCATATTCGGCGGAGGCAAAGGCGCTGCGATAGGCGCTGCCGTAGGCGGAGTGGTAGGTACCGGGGCCGGAGCGGCTATCGGCAAAAAGATGGACCGCCAGAAAGCCGAGATCGAACAGCAGGTGGAGGGCGCCAAAGTGGAAACCGTGACCGATGTGAACAACCTGCAGGCTATCAAAGTAACCTTCGATTCGGGTATTTTGTTTGCGACCGGTAAATCCGAGCTGAGCGAGGCGGCCCGCGCCAGCCTGCTCAGGTTCGCCAATACGATGAAAAACAATCCCCAGACGGACATTACCATTTACGGCCATACGGACAATACCGGTTCGCGGGCCGTCAATGAAAAATTGTCCCTCGAACGTGCAACGGCTGTGGCCAATTTCCTGGTAGGGCAGGGTATCTCCCGCGACCGGATCAAGACCGAAGGGCTGGCTTTCGACGCCCCGGTGGCCGATAACTCCACTCCCGAAGGCCGCGCCGCCAACCGCCGGGTAGAAGTGTACATCACCGCCAGCGAGCAGATGATCCGCCAGGCGGAGGCCGGGAAGTTATAAGCCTGAGGCTAAATACTTATATGCCGCACTTGTCAAAGTGCGGCTTTTTTATTTTGGTTGCCAAGGGTTTTTTTGTCCTGTGGAACTTGCTTTGGCCTCTCATTGCCAAGAAAGATGCCCTGCTATTTCTGCCTATATTGTAGGCATGCCACACAGATATGTGAACCTTTTCCCAATAAAAAATTAAAAACACAACAAAAGGCCTCGGATTTCAGAAAGTCTACCAATACAAATGTTAAAACATCAGATGAAATGCATAAAAAATGTGTTTTTATTTTGGATAAAAGAATTTTTGCAATAGCTTTGTCCCCATTATGAAAAGTGGCTTACTCGAATTGAACTACATTTTAGGCGACGGTATCGGCCGTGAGGCCTGCTCTGCTATTATTATTGCCACAACCACTACATCCATTATTACGATTACCCCTAGGGGGTAAAGAGTCATATATTTCCAATCGTATATACATATGTATAGAAACCCTGCGGGAGTGCGGGGGTTGGAGTCCGTCGTAGCCTGGGCGGGAAAAAGAGTATTTCGGGCGCCAGCGTAATTTTTTAATCCGGAAAATAAAAATAGAATGGAAAATAAAACGATAAGGGTGTTCGCACCTGCCTCCACTGCCAATCTGGGGTGCGGTTTCGATGTCATGGGAATGGCGTTGGATGGGGTTGGCGATGTCCTGCGAATGTCCGTCGGGGACGGAGACAGCCTTGTGATAAACAACGAGAGTGGGATGAACCTGCCTTCGGATATAGAAAAAAATGTAATAACCCCCGCTGTGCGCGCTTTTATGGCGGCGGCCGGAAAAAAAGCGGCGGTGGAGATCACCGTCGAGAAAAAGATACTCCCCGGCAGCGGGATCGGTTCGAGCGCGGCTTCGTCCGCGGCGGCCGTTTTCGGGCTGAACGAACTGTTCGGCCGGCCGTTTACGGTCAAGGAACTGGTCGATTTTGCGATGCAGGGGGAAAAACTGATCAGCGGGACGGCGCATGCTGACAATTCGGCTCCTGCGGTAATGGGCGGTATCGTTTTCATTCGCGGGTATGAACCGCTGGATATTGTAAGTCTTCCGGTGCCGGATTCTTTCTGCTTTTCGGTGGTGCATCCGCATATCATGGTCAGCACCAAGGAAGCCCGCGACGTATTGCGCAAGGAGATACCGATGCGCGAGGCGGTAACCCAATGGGGGAACGTCGGCGGGTTGGTGGCCGGTATCATGACGGGGGACATGCCCCTTATCGGGCGGTCGATGCGCGACGTGGTGGTCGAGCCTTACCGCAAAGGATTTATCCCGGGTTATGACGACCTTAAAGCTGCTTGTATGGCGGCAGGTGCCCTGGCAGTGAATATTTCGGGAAGCGGCCCATCCGTTTTTGCCCTGAGCGATTCGCTGGAAACGGCCGAGCGGGTAGGGAAAGCCATGAAAGCGCACTTTGATGAGTTGAACATAGAGAACGACCTGTATGTGTCGCATGTGCCGACGGTCGGTGCCCGGGTTGTGGAATAAAAATAGTACCTTTCTCCGCTTTCTTTTGCCGCTCCAAAAGAAAGACAGTGCAAGCCGAGCATAGTACCAAACTTGTTTGAGCAATACCGAGGCGCAGCCTGTCTTATGCAAAGCAGCAAAGAAAACGAGCCCGGACAAAATGGTTTGTTACACTCCCGACGCTTGCAAACGCAGTTGTCTGTTTGTCGGAAAGCGGAGAAAGGTAGAATTTAAACGAAAAGAAGATGAAATATTACAGTACAAGGGATAGATCGGCCCGCTACTCGCTCAAGGAAGCAGCATTCATGGGCCTTGCACCCGACGGCGGCCTTTTCATGCCCGAAATGATCCCGGTGGCCGATATGGCCCGGGTGAAAGAATTGTCCGCCGGCTCTTTTGCCGATGTGGCCCGCTATGTGGCAGGACTGTTCTTCGGGCAGGATATGTCTTCCGACCGGATCGACCGGATCGTGGAGGCTGCATGCGGTTTCCCGGTGCCCCTCAAGCATTTGGGCGACGATAAATACACGCTCGAACTCTTCCACGGGCCTACATTCGCGTTTAAGGACGTGGGGGCAGGATTCATGGGGCGCGCGCTTGGCGAACTGAACGATAGCGGGGAAGACTTGGTCATTCTTACGGCTACGTCCGGCGATACGGGCAGTGCCGTAGCCAACGGTTTTTACGGGATCGACGGGGTAAAAGTCGTCGTGCTGTATCCCGATGGGAAAGTGAGCGACCTGCAGGAAAGCCAGATGACCACCCTTGGCAAAAATATCTATCCCCTGAAAGTGCGCGGCACGTTTGACGACTGCCAGCGTATCGTCAAGGAGATATTTTCGGACGCGGCTTTCCGCCGGGAGAAAAAAGTCACTTCCGCCAATTCCATCAACATCCTGCGATGGATGCCCCAATCGTTCTACTATTTTTATGCCTGGGCGCAATGGGTGGCGGCGACAGGCGATACCCGCCCGGATATTGTGGTGCCCAGCGGGAACTACGGAAATATATCCGCCGGAATGCTGGCCGAAAAGATGGGAATGCCGGTCGGGCGTTTCATCGCGGCCTCGAACTCCAACGATATCATCCCGAAATACCTTGAAACGGGAGTGTTTGCTCCGAAGCCTTCCGTAAAGACGGTCGCCAACGCGATGGATGTCGGAAATCCGAGTAATTACGAGCGGATCGTCGACTTGTACGGTGATGATTTCGCGGCGCTTACAGACCGGGTAAAAGGTTACTCCTGCGACGATGCCGCTATCCTGGAAGCGATACGGGAAATTTACCAAAAATACGGGTATGTATCCGATCCGCACAGTGCGGTGGGCTACAATGCCGCCAAAGAATATCAGGTTAAAGGCTTCTGGCTCTCCACCGCCCACCGGGCCAAGTTCGGAGATGTCATTCAGGAGGCGCTCGAAAAAGATTTTCCGTTGCCCGCAGGCCTCGAAAAATTCCTCGGGAAAGAAAAGAAATACACCTTGATCGACCCCGTTACAGCGGCAGTAGAAGATTTCGTGAGAACTTTATAAATGTCTTTTAGCAGAACAGAACGGCCCGGAAAACTCCGGGCCGTTTTTTATAGGATTGTACCAGGCGGCGAAAAAAGTTTTCTTTGGTACCCGGCCGGATTTCATTCGGACGGACGGAAAGCCTCGTGCCATTTTTCGTATAGCTGTTCATAGTGCGGCAGGTTTTCCTTGTATTTTTTCAAATCCCACTGTATGCCCAGGGAAGCTGCATAATCGGCGATAGGTCCCAGTCCGATGCTTTGGCGCAGGCTGTCTACCCGGTCAGGATCTTCCAGAGGAATGATATAAGGCTCTTTCCCGCTGATGCTTTGCGTGCCGTATACCTGCTTTTCGCCGCGGTTCATTCGCACCCGGTCGGTGAGGAAAGCCAGGTGCCAGGGTTCTGCGTTGCCTTCCCGGACGGCTTGCTCCAGAATAGGCAGGTATTTTTGTTGGATGTCTGTCCCGTCGGCGTGTTGGATGCATAGGAACAAAGCTTCGCAGGCTTCTTCGCCGATATCGTCTTTTTCCGGCCAGCCGTACCGGTCGACGATCCGTTGCGCCCGGATAGCACTGGCAGAGTCGATGATTTTCATTTGCCGGTGGATTTTAATAGCCATCTCACTGCTCCGCCCGTATTTTTCCCTTGCGTCGATCAGCAGGATGCGGATGCTTTGGTCTTTGGCCCGCAGGGCGAGCAATTCTTCGCGTACGGCGGCCATTTCCGGATCGTTCGCTTTTTCGTAGGCAGCAAGGATTTTGGGGTAGGTGCTGTCGAAGCGGATCGAATCCCCTTTTTCCAGATCGGCAAAACAACTGTCGGCGAGTGCCCGGTAGGCGGCTTCTGCTGAATTTTGTTGGGCACGGCAGATTGTCGCCGACACAAAGAGGATTGAGAAGAGAAATATTTTCCTCATAGTTTGCTGGAGCTTATCTTTAAACAGCGCGGCGGCCTATGGCCGCCGCGCGTTTGGGGGTATTTTATGAACAGAAAACCTAAATATATCAGGCGACCGTCATGATGTCTTTTTCCTTACGAGCCATGATCTCCTCCGCCCGGGCGATGGATTTATCCGTCAGGGCTTGGATGGTGTCTTCGTATTGTTTAGCCAGGTCTTCACTCACATTCTCTACGCGGCGCACGGAATTGTTGGCATCTTTGCGGATGTTGCGGATGTTTACTTTCGCGTTTTCCAGTTCCGTCCGCGCCATTTTGGCCAGTTCGCGGCGGCGGTCTTCGGTCATCGGCGGGATATTGATGATGACCATATCCCCGTTATTGGCCGGAGTGAAGCCCAGATTGGCGATCAGGATAGCGCGGTCTATTTCGGAGAGCATATTCTTTTCCCAGGGTTTTACGGTGATAGTGCGCGGGTCGGGACAACTGATGCTGGCTACTTTGTCCAATGCGGTCGGAGTGCCGTAGTATTCTACCATAACGCCTTCCAGCATGACGGGAGATGCTTTTCCGGCGCGCAGTTTGAGCAACGCTTTTTCAAAATGCTCGATGGAATTCTCCATTCGTTCGCCGGCGTCTTCTACGATCAGGTCAAGTTCTTCGTTCATCTTGTTCTTCGGCTGATTTGTTGTATAGTCGTTTATTATTTCTCGGTAACCAGTGTGCCGATATTTTCCCCGTTGCAGACCTTGTAAAGGTTGCCGGGCGTATTCATATCGAACACAACGATAGGTATCTTGTTTTCCTGTGAGAGGGTAAAGGCTGTTTTGTCCATGATCTTAAGCCCCCGGTCGTACAATTCGTTGTATGTGATCTTGTCGAATTTGGTGGCTGTCGGATCTTTTTCCGGGTCGGCCGTGTAGATGCCGTTCACTCGGGTGCCCTTGAGGATTACATCGGCCTGTATTTCTATCGCCCGCAGGGTGGCGGCTGTGTCGGTGGTGAAGAATGGGTTGCCTGTGCCGGCCGCAAAAATGACGATACGGTTCTTTTCCAGATGGCGTACGGCTTTACGCTTGATGAACGGTTCGGCAATGCGCTCCATTTCGAGGGCCGTTTGCAATCGTGTTTTGAGTCCTTTTTCTTCCAGGGCTCCCTGGAGGGCCAATCCATTTATGACTGTGGCAAGCATCCCCATATAGTCGCCTTGCACCCGGTCCATGCCTTGTGCGGCGCCCTGCATGCCACGGAATATATTTCCTCCGCCGATCACAAGGCCTATTTGCACTCCTTGGTCGGCGATCTTTTTGATGTCTTCTGCGTATTGGGAGAGCCTTTCGGAGTCTATCCCGTAGTTGAGGTTGCCCATCAGGGCTTCACCACTTAATTTGAGAAGTATACGGCGGTATTGCATGGTTGGAAATGGTTTTACGTGCAAATGTAATATAAAAATTAGTGGCATCGAACCATTGCGGGAAAACAATGTGAAAATTTACATTTCCTATTTTATATTTATCTTTTTGTAAAGACGGCTGAATGGGGGAGTATGAATTATTATTTAGGAGTTTTGTCAAGAATAAGCAATTCTGTAATATCTTTTTGGATATGGATTTTTTTTGCCAATTGCAAGTAATCCGGCATTTGTTATATTTCTTTTTAGATATTAATCTCTGTTTCCCGTACAGCGGGGAAAAATAAAAAACACCGGAGGTGTATCCGGTGTTTTTCTGTGGAAAATGTTTGTGTATTTTTATTGGAACATTTTTTCACGCATTTCTATGTTTTTTGCGTGGTTGATAAGTTCCACCATATTGTTTACATTCAATTTCTTCAGCAGGCGTGCTTTGTAGGTGCTCACGGTTTTCTCATTGATGCCAAGCTCCTCGGCTACTTGCTTGTTGCGTTTGCCGCTGGTGAGCAGTTTGAGCACCTCGACTTCGCGCACGGAAAGACGTTTGTACATCCGTCTCTGTGCGGCGTTTATGCCGGCCCGTTTCTGATAGGCCATGCGTTCGGATAGTTTTTCGGAAAGGTATATCCCTCCATCGGATACTTTGCGGATAGCTTCCAATAATTCTTCTACCTGGCCGGATTTGTTGATGTATCCCATTGCGCCGGATTTAAGGCAATTGATCGCATAAATGTCGTCAGGATGCATGGAATATACCAATACCCGGATTCCCGGAAATTCGTTCTTCACTTTTCTGAGTACGGTAAGCCCATTGGCTTTGGGCATCTCCAGGTCTAAAAGCAATACGTCGGTCTGGTGGTTTTTATTCAGTAACTGTATCGTATTGTCCGCATTGTCCGTAGTACCTGTCAGATTGATGTCTTTTGTTTGTTTGAATATCAGCTCAAGGCCTCTTCTGACAACTTCATGGTCGTCCACTACTAGTACGTTAATCATGTTTTTTTGACAATTGTATTATTTTTCGCTGTAAAGGTAGATTTTTATTCAGTACAAAAATGACATTTCTAAGAATTTATTTTTTGATTAATGTGTCTGTTTTCCTGATATTAGCCTTTTCCGGATATTTTGAATTCCTACATTTTGTTTTCCGGTTTGACCAGTGTGGTGAATTTGCATTTACCGGAAATAACGCCTATCTTTTTTTTTAAGTTTATTTTGTTTGCCGAAAATATTGTTTATCTTTGCGACGGTCAGGTGTGTGGAGTATTCCTGAATCTTGTTTTAGAAAAAAGACCAAAACAAATCCTTAATTTTACTGATAAAGATGCCGGTAGCATTCGTTGGGAATGCATACCGTCCTCGTAAGAACATTATTTATTCGATATATGCTGGACATAGAAGAAGTAAAGAGAATGAAACTTCCCGAGTTGCAGGATTTTGCGGCTAAGGTAGGGATTCCCCGTTATCGTTATATGAAAAAAGGGGAACTGCAACAGTTGATCATAAAGTCTTTCGCCGGGTCTTCTGCTTCGGAAACAAAGGATTCCGATAAACCGGGCAATGTTGGTCAAAATGTTGCCTCAGAGAATGTTTTTACCGCTCCGCAATTACAAAAAACCGGCCGCGCCAGCAAAGAGCGCGAAGAGCGGGTGGGTGAAAATCCCATTCCGGGAAAGCCTGCCGAAGAGGCGAAGCCTCCATTGACCGAGGGTCAGTTAAAAGCTTTGAAAGCCCAGCAAGAAGTTGCTCGCCGTCGTATGGAGCAGCAGGCTCGCCCATCACAGCAGTCCACGGTAACTCCTCAAAATGTTTCCCTGCAGGCTCCGATCGAGAAGCCGGTTCCGGTGAAAAATGCGCCTGCTGCCCAAAATGGACAACAATTGCAAGGGAAACCCAATTATTTTTCTCCCGATTATGAATTTGAAGGCATTATTGAATGCGAAGGGGTCGTGGAGATAGGAACTGAAGGTTATGGGTTTCTTCGTTCGTCGGACTATAATTATCTATCTTCTCCGGATGATATTTATATATCCCAGTCTCAAATACGCCTGTTCGGCCTTAAGACCGGAGATACCCTGCGGGGCATCGTCCGTCCCCCTAAAGAAGGGGAGAAATTTTTTCCGTTGGTCAAGGTTATCCGCATAAATGGCCGCGAACCTTCGTTTGTACGCGACCGTATCGCATTCGAACATCTGACGCCTCTTTTTGCGGAAGAAAAATTCCGCCTGGCCGGAAAGAATGCGACTACTTCGACCCGCATCATCGACCTGTTCGCCCCGATCGGCAAAGGACAGCGTGCCATGATTGTGGCCCAGCCAAAAACGGGTAAGACTATTTTGCTCAAGGATATAGCTAATGCTATTGCGGCCAACCACCCGGAAGTATATCAGATCATGCTCCTGATAGACGAACGTCCGGAGGAAGTGACCGATATGCAGCGCGGGGTGAAGGCTGAAGTAGTAGCTTCTACTTTCGACGAACCGGCCGAGCGCCATGTGCGGGTGGCCAATATTGTATTGGAAAAGGCAAAAAGATTGGTGGAAAGCGGGCATGATGTTGTCATTTTGCTGGATAGCATTACGCGTTTGGCCCGCGCTTATAATACCGTTTCTCCGGCATCCGGGAAAGTCCTTTCCGGAGGTATCGACGCTAATGCCCTACATAAGCCTAAGCGGTTTTTCGGTGCGGCCCGCAATATCGAAAACGGAGGTTCTCTGACCATTATTGCTACGGCGCTTATCGATACGGGCTCCAAGATGGACGAGGTAATTTTTGAGGAATTCAAAGGGACCGGCAATATGGAACTTCAACTGGACCGCAAATTGGCTAACCGCCGTATATTCCCCGCGATAGACCTGGTGGCTTCCGGAACGCGCCGCGATGACCTGCTCCTTTCCCGGGATGTGATCAATCGGATGTGGATCCTGCGCAAGATGCTTGCCGACATGAATCCGCTGGAAGCGATGGAGTTCATCAAGCAAAGACTGGAAAATACTGTTAACAACGAAGAATTCCTCATTTCAATGAACAGTTAAGGCTTTGTTAGAGAAAATTAAATGTTAAAGTCGTTTTTTTTTGAATTTAGTGAATATTTTATATTACTTTTGTCTTGCTAAGAGAAGTCCTATTTTAAAGAACAATAAAAAACACGAGATTAAAAATGAAAACAAAACTTACTTTACTAAAAAATGCCTTGCTTGTCGGGTGTGCGATGTTCGCGCTCACATCATGCTCGAATGATGATGGGGACGGACTGGACTACACTACCCAGGACTGTGCGGGGACATATAAAGGGACTCTTTCTATAAGAGAGCATGGGTCCGGGGTAAATGACAACTGGTATAACGGAGGTAAAGCTGACTTTGCCGACCAGGATGTCGTTGTTGCCGCTGTTTCTGCTACTCAGTTGAAGTACACTTCTACCAAAGCCCCTGCCAGCACGTCGACATTCGGTTTCAAGGTTGATGTTACCGTGGATTATGCAGGAAATGGTCCTGATATGAAGTATTTCACCGGTACAGGTGCTTTTACGGTGGATAGCCTGAAGGCAGATGCTTCCCAGACTCATACTACTTACCAGAATTGCGAAGTTCTTGCGCATGCAAAACCGTTCGGTGTACGCCTTGAAATGGTTTGCAATAATGCAGGCGCTACCAAAGGTGGTGCGTTGTATTACGCTTCCTGGAGAAAACAGGAGGTAGAAGAATAAGAAATAAGTTGCTCGAAAATATAAGAGGCCTCTCCAAGAGGCCTCTTTTTTTGCTTTATTGGGGCTTTCATTGGAATTATTGTGTTAAAGTTCCTTTGACTTTGCGCAGGTAACATGAAGTGGGCTAAATTTGCATGGAAACTATAAATTCACACAAGTATGAAGAAATTTTTACTGTATTCGTTGGTTACGATAGCAGCGTTGTTTATGGCATCCTGCTCCAGTAACGATGATAAAACGCTCGACGGGGTCCCTGGAACGTATTCTGGCCGTGATCTTTCTGCTACCGTTAATGGGACGATCCTAAGCGGTTCAGATATCAAAGTGGAGGTGACCGGAGATGATGCGGATCACATGACTTTGATCGCTCGCAATATAATACTCGGTCAGGAATCCTATACGATTAATGACGTCCAGGTGCGTGTCGATAAATACGATGCCCGTGTTTTTGTGGGCTCAGGAGATACCGACTGCAATCTGGTGCGGATCAGCGGTAAGATCGCTGCCGGCAAAATGGTTCTTACGGTGGAACAAGCCGGGGTTACAGGAGATTATACTTTCCAAAATCAGGGAAGCATCTCTGTCAACGGAGAGCAGCCAGCGGCGAACGCAGCTATAGAAATACAGGGTACGAAGGTATCCGATCTGAAAATGGTATTAAAGAATATCGTACTTGGCGAAGATGAGCTGGAAATGCAGAGCGTTACAGTATCCAAAGCCCAGCCGAATACCCCTGGAACGAAGATCGATATAGGCGAGTTGGTAGAATACAATTTCACGGCATCTTATAGAGATTCTTACCGGGAGATTTCTGCCGCCGGACTTATCGGATCGGATGGCATGACTGTAAATGTCACCGTGAAGAACCTCGGCGATATGGTCGGAAAATGGAAAATAGCCCTGGTGGATGATGGTTCCGGGACAGAAATTCCCAGCGTACTGTTTGAAATAACCGGTGCCGATGGCCTGACCATTATGGGAATGCCGACTACGGGCGAGAACGGCTTTCCCGTTTGGGTGGCTGGCTTGGTAGGGTCGCTTGGCAGCGACTACCTGAAAGCTCTTCAGTATATCGACTTCAAAGCGGATGGCAATATCGCTCTATTGGTGCATGACCCTCTGAATAACGGAGCTGTGATAGAGATACCGAACGAAATGATCCCTGCCGGAGCGATTCGTTGGTACATGAAAGACGGTCAGGCGTTCTTTGTCGTAGAGCAGGCAATGATCGATATGATCCCGGGCGGATATGGTGAGATCGTGAAAGGTTTCTTCCCTCCGAAGGACGGTTACCTGTACGTGCCGCTGGGCTTCAAGAAAACTACGACTGGTGCGGTGATATATCTGGACAAGGAATTCCTGAAGAAGGCCCTTCCTGTGATAGAAGCTAACCTGCCGGATGAGATACTGATCGACCCGACCGATCCGGAAAGTAATATAAAGCCTTTTGTGGATATGATCTTAGGCGATATAAAGAACGTGCTTGACAATTGCACGACTTTCGACGTAGGGCTCAACTTAGAAAAAACTGAATAATATTCGGGCTAAACAGAACATAAAAGCGCACCCTTTTGGGTGCGCTTTTTTTAATCGAAATTGACAAAGTATCTGAAAATATTCCTATATTTGAGTGTGTTTAACTCAAAATATTCACGACCATGCTGCTCAACCTAACAACCCTGATAATTGCGCTGATAGCCATCTATTTCCTCTATGATATGGTGGCTCTGATCAAAGAAAAACAATTTTCTTTGGCGCGTTCCCGCACCTATGCGATCATCCTCGGGCTGCTGATGACCGGTCGGATGATATACGGCTATTTCACGGATGATTTTACCCAGGACGATGGCATTCCAAACCGGGGTATCTTTGTGGTTTGTACGATAGGCGCCGCTACGTTGTATGCGTTGGTCGATCTTATCGTGGCATTGGTAAAGAAACGCAGCGACTGTAAATTCATTCGCCGTAAATTGACTTTCTTCCTGTTCATGTTCGTCCTGCTGATATTTTACATGTGGATGAAGAAGGCATTATAATATTGAATGGGAACCAAGAAGCTCATCGTATTTATCTTTTTAGCCATTGTCCAGGCGGTGGTCTTTGGCTGGGGGTTGTACCTCGGAATAAAGGATGGTGCCATATCCGGTTACCTTTCGGCGGCAGCGATGCTTTTGGCCTTTGCGGCGATGGCTTACGACGGGCATAAGATCCGCATCCGGAAAAGACTGGAGAAACGACAAGACAAATAGAGATATAACGGATTCGTTTTCACGAATCCGTTTTTGTATAAAAGAGTTTTCCCCGGTGTGTTTTTATTCCGATCCTGTTTTAGGCTTTATCCGGGGGTGGTTTATCTTAACAATATAGAATGTAACCATTTCTTACGGGATGCGTCTAATATTTAAATGATCAGAAAATGGCGTGTAAAATGAAACATTTATTCCCCGGGGCATTATATCGGCTTTTCTCCCCAAAGACAATAAATAAAGGGTTTTTAGTGGCCATATTGGCTGCTATTTTGTTTGTGCCGTGCCATGCGCAGGAAACGGTCACTTACCGGATCAGTGCCCATAATATGTCGGCCCGCGCTTTGGATTCGTATCCGCAAAAATTGTTGGATTTGAAAAAGAATGGCGATACCTATACGGCAGAGCTTACTACTTTTGCCACGCATCAGGATACGATAAAACGTAAGATCGTATTGCAGGACATATACACTCCGGACTACGCATATCCGGACAGCATTGCAGCATATCTGGAGCCGACCTCTTTAGTGGACTGTACTCTTCCGCAAGTTAAAACGATAGCCGATACGCTTTTCCGGGATACGGATACGCTTACTCTTCAGGTGATTGCCCGCGGCTTGAAATTCGTGTCGAAGCATATCGCCTATGATAATGATTTGGCTCAGGAGTTGGATAACGGCAATTGCCGTACCCTCGATGTGGGAACGATATTGGAGCGGGGAAAAGGGACATGCAGTGAATATACCAATCTGTTCCTGGCGCTAATGCGTAAAGCAGGTATCCCATGCCGGATGGTGGTGGGGTACATTTATATGCCGGAGCAGAAGTTCGAAGGAGCCCATGCCTGGGCCGAATGCTATGTAAAAGGGTACGGATGGTTTGCCGTAGATCCCCAGAACGGATTTTACTGGTATCCGGCTTTTGCTATAAAGATGTTCTACGGGAAAGATTTTGCGGATTGTCATATCGATACATTGCCGGATATGTACCCGATCAAGGTGGAAATATTGGATGGCGAAAAGGTATAGGGTTTGTGAGCCAGATAAAAAATCCCGCAGGTTTATCTGCGGGATTTTTTGTTATAGTTTTATAAAGATATTTTTCCGGTAGAGCAGGTAAGTGATCCCCCAACAGATGCCTACCATGACCAGCGACCAGAGCAGGGATGCCAGTTCGGGATTGCCTGTCAGATCGGCCGTCCAGCGGTAAAAATGCCCGGATATGGACGTGGTCTTTCCTTCGGCTTCGAAAAGGAAAATGGGAAGTCTTATCGTGCGGACGATAACCCCCGAAAGGGCGAACGCAAATAGCGCATTGGTGCCGAATACCCGGAAGAACGTAGTCATCCGGGAGGTTTTCCCCAGATAGTCGGTTGCGTAGGCGGTAAGCGCCCATAGTTGCATGGCGATCCCTCCGGCATAGAGCACATAGGAACTGGACCACGTCGGTTTGTTGATCGGGAAAATACCGTTCCCAATCAACCCGGCGCTTATCAGCAGGCCCCCGATAGCGGCCAATGCGATCAAGGTCCGGAGCATTTGCTTTTTTTCCTGGGTGTTTTCCCCTACGAACTTTCCGGCCATATACCCCAGAAGGACGGTTGAAACGGCGCCAAGGGTACTCAGTAAGCCTTCCGCTGCGAAATGAAAGCCCAGGCGCATAGGCAGGCGGCTTTCCCCGAAGACGGCCAGGTCTATTTTCCGCCCGATATACCCTTCGATCGTGGCGTCGCCCAGCGTGAAGACCAGGACGGCGTAGCCGATGAGGATAGACAGGGTGCAAATAGCGATCCTTTTATAGGTTTTGAGCCAAAGGGCGATGAGCGCTCCCAGTGTATAGGCGATACCGATCCTTTGAAGTACGCCGAATCCCCGTATCTGGAAAGTTTCCAGGTTGTAAAAGGGGTACATTTTCAACAGTTCCCCAACGATAAAAATAAGGATGCCCCGTTTGATGATCTTTATGACCGAATCTTTGGACAGGTGCTGGCCGAATTTACGCATGGCGAACCAGACGGAAGCACCTACGATAAAAAGGAAAGTGGGAAAAACCAGATCGGTCGGCGAGCAGCCGTCCCATACGTAGTGTTTCAGGGGGGAGTACATATGCCCCCAGCTGCCGGGATTGTTGACCATGATCATGCACGCTACGGTGAACCCGCGCAGGACGTCCAGGCTTAGAAGTCGTTTCATAATGTGGTAGTACAGGTATGATTGATTTTGTTTTTGCCGGATGCAAAAAATGCTTACGGGATTTCCGTAAGCATTTTTATCGGCTCATTTTTTATTTCTATGTCAACATGCCGCCGTTCACGCTCAGCACCTGTCCGGTCACGTAGGAGGACAGATCGCTGCCCAGGAACAGGCATGCATTGGCGATATCCTCGACGCTCCCGGCGCGTTTCAGGGGAATGGATTCGAGCCATCCTTCCAGCACTTTAGGGTCGAGCGATTCGGTCATCTCGGTGGCAATGAAACCGGGCGCTACGGCATTGCAACGGATGCCTCGGGAACCGAGTTCGAGGGCGACCGATTTGGTGAAGCCGATGATGCCGGCTTTCGAAGCAGCGTAGTTGGCTTGCCCCGCGTTCCCTTTTATGCCTACCACCGAACTCATGTTGATGATAGAGCCGGAACGCTGTTTGAGCATGTAGCGCTGGATACCTTTGGTCAGGTTGAATACCGAATCGAGGTTGGCCTTGATCACTGCATCCCATTGGTCCTTGCCCATGCGCATCAGCAGACCGTCGCGGGTAATTCCGGCGTTATTTATCAGGATGTCCACCCGTCCGAAATCTTTGACCACTTCGTCGGCCAGAGCCTGTGCCTGGTCAAAATCGGCCGCATCCGAACGGTATCCTTTTGCTTTGATGCCTTCTGTAGCGAGCTCGGCTTCCAAGGCCTGTCCTTTTTCCACGGACGAAAGATAGGTGAATGCCACGTTGGCGCCCTGAGCGGCGAATATTTTGGCGATGCCCCGTCCGATGCCCCGCGATGCCCCTGTGATCAGGGCGGTTTTGCCTTCTAAAAGTTTCATCTTCTTTTTCGTTATATAATGTTGTTCTTTTTCAGTAATTCCATCAGGGATTGTCCCGATTCGTCCACACTGAGGGTTTCCACGGAAAGTTCGTAGTCGGCTTTTTTATAGTGGGATTCCCGCACTGCCAGGCTTTGGCGCACGTATTCCAGAAGTTCGTCCCCCGTTTTTCCTTTAAGCAGCGGGCGTTTAGTGGTACTGCAAGCCAGGCGTTCGGCTAAAATGATGGGAGATGCCGACAAGTAGACCGTGGTGCATTTCCCGTCGAGGTAGTCCATGTTGTTCAGGAAACAGGGAGTGCCCCCGCCCAGGGAAAGGACGAAATTGTCATCGTTCTCCATGATCTGGCGCAGGTGGTAGGATTCGATTTCCCGGAACCCGCCCTCGCCGTAACGGCGGAATATTTCGGGGACGGACATTTCTTCCGTTTGTTCGATATAATTGTCCAAGTCGATGGAACGGAGCCCCAACTGTCGGTTGAGTACCCGGCCCATTGCGGTTTTGCCACTGCCCATATATCCCAGCAGAACGATTTTCATCGGAGCTACCTTTTATTTACTTTTTCTTCTCGGCGGTTTTGACGGCTTGTCCGTCCTTAAGCGTCTTGGAAACCAGGGAATAAGGTCCGGTAATAATCTCCTGGTCCTTTTCCAGTCCGGAAACAATCTCGATGTTCTCGTCGTCCTGAATGCCGGTCTCTACTACATTTTGTTTGGCTTTCCCGTCCTGAAGGGTAAATACGACTTCTTTAGTCTGGTTGGCGCCCGACAGGGTGTCTTTTATCTGGCGGGTGGATACGGCGCGGATAGGCGCTACCAGGATGCTGTCTTTTTTATCCGACTGGATTTCTACGGAAGCGGTCATTCCCGGTTTGAACGGGGTATGCTTGAGGTTTTTTTCTTTGGCCAGGGCTTCGTAGGATTCCTCGAGGATGATGATTTTTACGTTGAAATTGGTCACCTGGTCGGCAGAAGAGGTTTCCGTGACATTGGCGGCCGAAGAAGCGATCTCTGTGACGCGGCCTTTGAATTTTTTACCCCAGTAAGCATCCACTTCGATATTCACAGGGTTGCCTACGGCCAGTTTCACGATATCGTTCTCCCCGACGGTCACTTCCACTTCCATACTGTCCAGATTGGCTACGCGGAGCACTTCGGTTCCGGCCATCTGGGCGGTACCTACCACGCGTTCGCCGGCTTCGACGTTCAGCTTGGAGATCGTGCCGTCTATCGGCGCGAATATCTGGGTGCGCATCAGGTTGTCTTCGGCCTCTTTCAGCGAAGCCCTCGCGCTTTCAAGGCTCGATTTGGATGCGTCGTAAGTCAGTTTGGCCACTTTGTAGTTGGCTTCGGTCGTTTCCCAGTCGGCCTGAGCGATGGTTCCGCTCTCATAAAGGGCTTTACTGCGTTTGTATTCGCTTTCCGATTCTTTCAGGCGGGCGGCCGATTGTTCGAGGGAGGCGATAGACTGCTGCACGGCAGCCTGGGCCCGGTTGACGGCAGAGATATAGATATCCTGTTTGATTTGTACCAATAGCTGGCCTTTTTTGACTTCATCGCCTTCCTTGACGGTGAGCTGGGTGATCTCTCCGGATACTTCGGGGGCTATCTTGACCTCGGTGGACGGCTTTATTTTCCCGGAAGCAGTCACTATCTGGACGATGGTCGCAGTATTCGCTTTCTGGGTGTTCACGATGTCCACTCTTTCGGTCGTACCAAATACTCCGCAGCTCTTCATCAGCGCCAGTACGATGATCAGAGCTACCACGCCCAGGATGATATACTTTTTCTTTTTGCTTTTTGCCATTTTGCGTCTGTTAGGTGTTTAGCGTTGTTATGATCTTTTTCAGTAGGTGATTTTCTGTGTCTGGTAGAATTCGAGCAGTTTGACTTTGAATATGTAGTCGAATTTCGCCCGGAGCAGGTCTCCTTGGCTCTTCATCAGCATGTTTTTGGCAGTCTCGTAGTCGAACGAATTGATTTTGCCCACTTCGAATTTTTCGGTGGCATACCGCAGGGCCTCCCGGGACGATTCGGTAGCCTTTACCGAAGCCAGGTAGCTTTTATACGACGAGGAAGCGTCCGAATAGGCTTTTTCCACGTTCTGCTGGAGGTCCAGTTGCGCCTGGGCCAGGTTCAGGCGCGCTATTTCGAGGTTTATCTTCGAGCGGCTGACCGAACTATAGGTGGAAAGGCGGTTGAAAATAGGAATGGAAAGTCCTACGCCAAGACTGTGGCGGGAGTTGTTGTCCCATTGGTCGCCGATGGAAACGGGGCCGTTGGCATTTTTATAGTCGAAAATAAAGCTGTCGCTCCATCCGTAGTTGGCCGAGATCGTTGGTAGGTAAGAGCCTTTTGCGATAGCCAGGCTGCGGCGGGAGACATTGATGTCGTTACGCGCTTTGTGCATTTCCGGCAGGTTGGCCTCGGCAGCTCGATAGATATCCAGTGTGCTCATCGACATGATGGGAGATTGGGTTACGATGTCGTATCCCGAAGTTTCTATCTGCAAGTCGTACGAGAGGTCGAGGGCCAGCAGTTGTTTGAGCGTAAGATACGCCAGGTCGATCTGATTGTTGGCTTCTACTAATGCCTGCTCGTCCCGGGCCAGGGTGGCCTGCACTTCGTAAAGGTCTCCCAGGGAATTTTTCCCGGCATCGTACATCTTCTGAATACGCTCTACCTGCATCCGTGACAGTTCCCGTTGAGAATAAGTCACTTTTTGGTATTCCAACGCCGCCAGAATGCTTATATAAGCGCTGACCACATTCAGGGATACGTCGTTGAGTATCTTTTCGCTGTTGTGCCGTTGCGAGGCATATTCAAGCTGTGCCCGGCGGTAGGTATTGATATCTTTCAGGCCGTTGAACACATTGAGTTGGGTCGATATGCCGAAGCTCATGCCTTGCTGCTGCTGGTTGGTACGCAGGTTGGTATTTGCGTCAAAACTGAAACCCTTGTTGAAGCTGTAGTTCGACGATGCTCCCAGCGATGGCAGGAATGCGCCGACAGCCGCCGTTTTATCCACTTTGGACAGATCGACGTTCCTTTCGGCCTGGCTGATGCTTATGTTGTGGCTTATGGCATACTGGACGCACTGTTCCATGGTGGCCGGCCGGGGAAGGGTATCCTCTTCCGTCTGCGCCGTTGCGACTATAAACGGAAATGTTAGGATCAGTAAGAAAAGCGTTTTTTTAGTGTTCGATGACATGTACGGATGAAAACGGTTTTATGATTAATTAGGTTGGACGATCTCGAACGAGGCCTGCAGGTCGAACGTAATGGTGATATCGTCGCTTTGTTCTATGCTTTCGTATCCGGATGCTTTGGCGGCCATGGTCATATCCATCGCATAAGCGGTGTTGACCATCCGTGCCTGGATGTAAGCCCGGCCGGCATTTACGGAAAGGATGCGGCCGATCTTCGCGCTGGACCCGGAGAGGATCTCGCCGGCTGATTTACGGGCGTCGGCCAATGCCTGGGCCCGCAGAGAAGATTTGAGAGCGTCTTCGCCCGAATAACTGGCCTTGGTAATGGAAACTTTTTCCACGCCCTTGAAGTCCAGTTCCTTGGCTATCGCATAGTAATCCGCATAACTGCCTACCGAAAAGGTGACGCGTTTGCGGATAAAGACGGTTTTCCCGTCGGCTACGTTGTACGATCCGGTCACTTTTACGTCTTTCTTGACGTCTATATTGTGTTTTTTCAGCACGTTTATGATCTGCTGTTCCAGTTTTTCGATGTTCTGCTTGCCGAAAAATTCTTTGGTCTCCCCGAAAGCGACGGTGATCTCGAACGTATCGGGCTGTACCTTGGCTTCGGCGTGCCCCGGAACGTCTATGTGCGGAAGGTTCTGTATGTTAATGTCTTGTGCAACGAGTGCCATCGGCGCGAATAGCATCAACGCGGTGGCGGCGATCAGATTCTTCATGGTCTTTCTAATTTTGGTTTTGGTTTGAAGGCAAAGTAAAGCATTATAATGCGAAAACCGCCTTAACAATCTGCTAAATTAAAGCAATTTCGTCATTTCTTATCACTATTTTTGCAAAAGTTAACTGTTACGGACGTTTTACCATGCAAAAATTATCTTCGGACGCTTTGGAACGCAGGACCGTCCCCGAATTTCGGGCGATGGAAAAGCGCCCTGTGTATATCGTGCTCGACAATATGCGGAGCCTGAACAATATCGGTTCAGTATTCCGTACCTGTGATGCTTTTGCAGTAAAGAAACTGTATTTGTGCGGGATAACCGCCCGACCCCCGCATAAGGACATTCAGCGCACGGCCCTGGGAGCGACCGAAAGCGTGGAATGGGAATATTTTGAAAGGACCGTCGATGCGGTAGAGGCTTTGAAGGAACAAGGGGTGAGGGTGCTGGCCGTCGAGCAGGTCGAAGGCAGTGAAATGCTGGATGATTTTACCGTAGAATCCGGGCAGCAGTACGCCCTGGTATTCGGCAACGAAGTGTTTGGCGTAGAACAGGAAGTGGTGGACGCTTGTGACGGTGCGCTGGAAGTCCCTCAGGAAGGGACAAAGCATTCGCTCAACGTGGCGGTATGCGTCGGGGTTGTTTTGTGGGATGTATTCTCAAAACTCCGTCAGATCTCGTAATACAGCGGCCCGACCTCGTCGAAGGGAATGTCTGGGTCGAGCATCCCGGTAAAAATGCGCTCCAGCGTTTCCCGGAATCCCGAGAGGTCCTCGTCGGTAAGGTCGTAGCGGTAAGTCCGGGCTTTTTCGGTTGTGAAATTGAGCCCGATAAGCCCTGCCGAGGGGTTTCTCAGTGAAATGATCCCCGCGTTGAAATTCCCGGTTGTTTTTTTCCCCTGAGCATACATATAGGCATACATCAACACTTGCAGGGCTTTCGGCTTGGTAAAGGGTATTTCTTTCCCCCGGGGGTCGAGGGTAGCCGCTGTGATCTGTTCCAGGGATTCCAGCCGCAGTTCCGAGGGATCCGTCCGTCCGGTCTTGTAATCGACGATACGCAACGTCCCATCGTAGAGGTCTATGCGGTCTGCCTGTCCTTTCAGTACTATGGGTGCGCCTAAAAGTTTACTTTCAAAGGAACATTCCAGAGTCGTTTCCAATTCCTGTATCACGATGCGGGCTCCGTGGGCTACTTGTTCCGCTTCGGCCGCGATGAAATTTTTCACCATGCGTTTGACAGCTTCGAAGACCAAGTAATTCCGTCCGAATGAGAAATCCTTCCCTCGCAGATAGTGCAGGAAAGTCTCCTTGACAGTCTGATCCGAGATGCGGTCCATTTCTTTCAGGGCCTCCAGGGTGAGGGGAATGCCTTTTTGTCCTTGGTAGAGCGAGGACAGGACTTCGTGGACGATGCTGCCCATTGTATTAGCGGCGGCCGTTTCTTCCACTTCTTCGGTTTCCTCTACGCCCAGCACCTTCCGGTAATAGAATTCCATCGGATTGCACAGGTACATATTGAGTGTGGACGGGGATATGCCCCGGGAGAAGATTTCCCGGATGCGTCCCAGGGCCAGATCGCTTTTCGCCCGGCGCACGGTGCGGGCGGGCAGTTCGGGCACCCCGAAAGACAGGCTGAGCTCCTCGATGTCCCACTGGTCTTTGAAGTCGTGCTTGAGTTGCAGCAGGAATCGGCTGGGCTCCACCTGGGCCAGGTCGCCTTGTTCGGTATTGTAGACGATGGTCACATTTTCGGCCCGATGGAGCAACCGGAAAAAATGGTAGGAATAGATAGCGTCCATTTCGCTGTAGGTAGGCAGTTCGAAATGCCGCTTCACGTCGTATGGGATGAATGAATTGTCCGAGCGGCCGGCGGGAAGGGTTCCTTCGTTGACCCCGGTGAGGATCAGGTTTTTGAAATCCAATAGGCGTGTTTCGAGCAGTCCCATCAATTGTAATCCTTCGAGGGGTTCACCGTAGAAGTCGATCTTCTGGCGGGATATTCCCTGACGGTAGAATCCGGCCAGGGTGGGTAAGTTCTCGATATACGGGTATCGCTCTATATAATCGCACAGGGTGGAAAATACGCCGGAAAGTTTGAACAGGTATTCCCGTGTCAGATCGTCCATCCCTTCGGCGGACTGCCGGGTGGAATCTACGACGGAAAGTACCCGCCGGCATACGTCCAAGGGACTACCCGGCGTACCGGGGAACAAGAGTCCAATCTTTGTCCGGATATTTTCCGGGAAATCTTCCCCGAGCCTTTCGGGGCGAAAATCGACGATGTCGTTCCGTACGATCTTCCGGCAAATGACCTCTGCATAGTCGGCTCCGTTTTCCGTAAGCCATGCCGAGCAGATATTTTGCCGCAGCAGGGAAAGGACGTCCTTGTAATAGTAGCCTTTCAGACGGAGTTTTCCCGGGGTGGAATACAAAGCCAGCAGGCCGTCCGCCAGTCCCGCCGATGGGAGTCCCGACAACGGGTATCCCATCGTTACGTTGACCGCCGGTATTTCCGGAGGGAGGGAGGACAACATCGGGATCAGCAGGCTCTCATCGGCCAGCACCAGGGCGGTATTTTCCAGGGAATTGTCGCCCGCCAGAAAGCTTTTTAGAACTTTTCCCGCCACCTTAGCTTGGGCCACCCTTTTCGGCACGCCGATCAGGCGGAGTTTTTTCCGGGCGGACAGGAAATCCCCGTTCCACTTGAAGTCTTTCCCCAATGTAGCGTCGTCCTTGGCCCGGCGCAGGAACGTCCCGGCGGAATGCCGGGGGTTGTCCATGTAGTATTTGTCCCCGTCGTAATAGACGCAGGCATCCTTTTCCCGGACGAAGTACTTGACGATCTCTTCCTCCGAGCGGCTCAAAGCGTTGAATCCCGCGAATATCCATGTACGATGATCCTGAAGTATCTCTGTGCTGCGGGACAGGTTTTCCGTGGCCCGGCGGGTGATCATCCCGGCATATCCTTTTCCCTGTCCGAGCAGCCTCTGCCGCAGGGCGGAGTACAGTCTTTCCGCCAGGTGCCAGAAGTTCTTGTGTTGGGTCATCAGGGGACTTATCGGCTCTGCCGGATCCCAGCCCTCGATGTGTTCCACGTCCTGCAGGGTGGAAAATACGGCCTCGGGCGGCAGCATATAGCGGTCTATTTCGTTGAAGTCGGCCAACAAGGTTTGCCCCCAGCGGGCGAACACGTCGAAGGGTTCCCGGTCGGCTTCGGCCACCGTATCGCGGTAGGCCTCGTAAAATTCGAACAGCAACGGGATATTGTCGATGCTTTGCAACCGGGAGAGTTTTTCGGCCAGGTCTTCGATGGTGTATATCCTGGGCAGGAATGTGGCCCGGCCGCCCTGCCGGACGATCTCCCGGCGGAAAAAGAGTCCGGCGCGTCGCCCCGGGACGACCAGGGCCACGTCTTTCAGGTCTGTCCCACATGAGAGTATGTCGCTGGTTATCTGGGCTATCAGTGTAGGCATCGGTGCTTTTTTAGGGAAAGGTAAAAATACCCATAACCGGGCACAATTAAAAATAATCCCCGCATTTTGTTCGATTAATTGCGGTATCTTTGCCCCGTGGGAATATGCCCTCAAAATGGATTTACTGCCGGGAGGCAGCAATTTTAAAAACATGTATGATGATAAGGAAAGAGAATAATCGGCCTGGACGTGCCGATAACGGGGAAAACAGCCCACGAAGAGAAGGAGGGAATTTTGAAAGAAAACGCCCGTTCGGCACAGGTCGTCCGGCCGGAGCAGGGTCTGCGCGCGGCGGTTTTACCGGTAAACGTCCGGCATTAGGAGGATCAAAACCTTATGGAAACGACCGCCCGAGCCGCTTCGATGATAATAAAGAAAGCCGTCCCCGCCGGGAGGGAGAAAGTTTCGGGCAGAAACGCCCGTTCGGTGCCCGTCCCCAAGGGGAGGGTAGGCCGCAGAGACCTTTCCGGGAAAATATCCGGGAGGGATTCCCGCTTAAAAAGGGTTCGTCGTTCTCGGAGAACCGGCGCCGGGCAGCCGGAAAACCGGTTCTGAATTTCGGAAGCAAGAAGAGTGTTTTTATCTCTGCCGACAAACGCAAAGAGATGGAAGCCGAAGCCCAGCAGGATGCAGAGGCCAGGGACCAGCAGGCCCGCCGCCACAGCACCTACGAAGGCCGGTATGAAGACCGGGTCCGCTCGTCGGCCAGCCTGACGAAAAAACGCCTGGAGCGCGATGGCGACCGAGAGAATACACCCAAGAGACCGTATGCCGCCGGGGGACGCTTTGCTGCCCGGCCGAAACCTGCCAAGAAAGAGGCGGAGGAAGGGATGCGGCTCAATAAGTTCATCGCCCATTCCGGAGTGTGCTCGCGCCGCGATGCGGATATGTACATCGCCTCGGGATCGGTACAGGTGAACGGAAAAGTGATCACCGAGATGGGCTATAAAGTAATGCCCACGGACGAGGTGCGCTTCGACGGGGTGGAACTCAAGGCCGAGAAAAAGGTGTACGTTCTGCTGAACAAGCCGAAGAATTATATCACCACTACGGACGATCCGGACAACCGCCACACGGTGATGGAACTGATCAAAAATGCGGCCAAGGAGCGAATCTATCCCGTAGGACGTCTCGACCGTACGACGATGGGGCTCCTGCTGTTCACCAACGACGGGGAACTGGCAAGAGGGATCATGCATCCTTCCAGCAATATCAAGAAGACTTACCATGTGACGCTCGATAAAACCCTTACGGCAAACGATATGGGTGCCATACGCGGGGGAATCGAACTGGAGGACGGCCCGGTAGAGGTGGACGGCGTTTCCTATATTCCCGATGCGCCGCACAAGGAAGTAGGATTGGAAATCCACACGGGACGCAACCGCATCGTCCGCCGTATCTTCGAGCATTTGGGATACGAGGTGGTAAAATTGGACCGCGTGCAGTTAGGCCCGCTGACCAAGAAGAACCTGCCCCGCGGGCAGTGGCGCCACCTGACCCAGCAGGAGGTGAGCATGCTCAAGATGATCGCTTCCGGCAAACGCCTTCCGGCAGGACAGGAAGGCGAATACGGACTGGAATAAATCATAGCATAATATCATGGAAAAAGAATGCCCCCGCTGCAAAAAGACGTTCGAGTGCAAGCATGAAGACATCACAAATTGCTGGTGCATGAGCACGTCTATCGAACCGGATGCGATGGGATTTATCGCGGACAATTATGAAGGCTGCCTGTGCCCGGAGTGCATCGCGGAACTCAACAAAGCGGCCCGGCTCAAACGGCCGATGCGCCGGTGAGAGAGGCCTGTCTTTGAAAGATGCCAATATAAACAAAAGCCGATCCCAAAGGGATCGGCTTTTTCGTATTCAGGTTTTTGCGGCGTCAGTCGTCGAAATCCACCGGTTTGAACTGTTTGTCGAATTTGATGCTCAGGTCGTTGGCCAGTTCTATTTCATAGCCCCGGCGGTCCTTTTCGATCTTCACGATCGCCTGTCCGCCCTGATGCGTTTTGACATAGCTCTGAATCTGGCTGGGAACGATGGCCTGCGGAACGGCGGAACGGCCCGCGTCCACCTCGGTCCATTGTCCGTCGCTGTCGAATTCGACTTTAGTTCCATTCTCCAAACGGACGGCATAATCCTTTCCGATCAGGTCGTTGTCAACGGTCGCGTAAGAGATAGCCGCTTTCGGGAAATGCGTTTTGATGAATTGTTGGGCCGCTTGGGGGAGCTGTTCGGGTTTGACCGGTTTGTCGCCAGCGGCCTGTGCCTGGAATGTCAGGGTGAAAAGCCCCAGGGCCAATAATGCTAGTTTTTTCATTCTTTTTCGGTTTGTTTTGGTTCTACATGCGCTCCTGCTTTTTCGGCAGGAACGGTTTGGTTATTACGTTCTACTAAGGTAGAAAAATATTCCCGCAAAACCATGATCCTGTGTGTGAAACATGTGCTAAAAATGATCCAAGACTGCAAAAAAAATGTTAAGTGCAGACAAAAGCCCCCGGCGAGAAATCGCCGGGGGCTCTTAAAAAGTCAGGAAAGCGGTTTTCGTTACATTTTAGAGTAAGGATGCGGCGCGATCATGTTTTCCGGGTCGAGGATCTCGTCCAGTTTTTCCTTCGGGAGGATCTTGTGTTCCAGTACCAGTTCGTATACGCCTTTTCCGGTCTTGAGGGCCTCTTTGGCGATCATGGCCGAGTTCTTATAACCAATGTACGGGTTGAGGGCTGTCACCAGGCCGATGGAGTTCATCACCAGGTTGTGGCATATGTCTTCGTTGGCTGTGATGCCGTCTACGCATTTGTCGGCCATAGTGTCCATCGCGCGGGACAGGTAGGTGATGGATTCGAGAATGGCCTCTGCGATGATGGGCTCCATGGCATTGAGCTGGAGCTGTCCGGCTTCGGAAGCCATCGTCACGGTCAGGTCGTTACCGATCACTTTATAGCATACTTCGTTCATCATTTCGGGGATGACAGGGTTCACCTTGCCCGGCATGATGGAAGAGCCCGGCTGCAGGGCCGGCAGGTTGATCTCGTTGAAGCCGCAACGGGGACCGGAAGACAGCAGGCGCAGGTCGTTGCTGATCTTCGACAGTTTGATTGCCAATCGTTTGAGTGCTGAGGAGTAGATCACATACGAGCCCGTATCGGGGGTCGCTTCGATCAGGTTGGTCGCCTTGATGAATTCCATACCTACGATCGCCGAGAGTTTGCCGGTCACCAGTTCTGCATAGCCGGGAGCGGCGTTGATGCCCGTTCCGATGGCGGTAGCGCCCATGTTGATCTCCTGGAAAAATTTTGCCATTTGGTTCAGGCGTTCGATCTCTTCCGTCAGGGTGGCGGCGAAAGCCTCGAATTCCTGTCCCAGGGTCATCGGGACGGCGTCCTGCATTTCGGTACGGCCCATCTTGAGGATGCGTTCGAATTCAATGCCTTTACTGTGGAAAGCATCGATCAGGCGCTGCAGATGTTTTACCAGGTCTTTATTGGAGTTGATAAAAGCGATTTTGAGCGAAGTGGGGTACGCGTCGTTGGTGGACTGCGAGCAGTTCACATGGTCGTTGGGGGAAATGGTTTTGTAGTCGCCTTTTTCCTTGCCGATCGATTCGAGGGCCACGTTGGCGATCACTTCATTGGCATTCATATTGGTCGAAGTGCCGGCCCCGCCCTGTACCATGTCGATGGGGAACTGATCGTTGAATTCGCCGGCGATCACCCGCTTGCAGGCCGCTTCGATGGCCTTGAAAATATCCTTAGGAAGCAAGCCCAGGTCGTAATTGGCGCGGGCGGCAGCCAGTTTTACCATGCCGAGTGCACGGACGAGTTCCGGATAATCGCTGACTTTGATACGGGAAATGTCGAAGTTTTCGATAGCCCTTTGGGTCTGTACTCCGTAATAAACGGCTGCGTTGACCTTTATCTCGCCTATCGAGTCGCTCTCTATTCTGTATTTCATTGTAAATAAGTAGTTTTTTATTAAAAAATAAATGTGTGTGTTAGATAGGGGCTAATTTAAAAAAGAAATCAGACAGTGGTATCCGCAGGCAAATAAATAACCGTTATGGAAGAAACGGGGCTTTTTGCTGCGGAAAAAGGAATGTTTAATCGGAACTTTTCGGAGAAAAGGAATAAAACCGCGCGGCTATTGCTTTTGTGGCAAAAAACAATTTGCGGGCATTTGGAAAAAACAGCCCGGACAGTATCCTGAAAACCCGTTTCGGGCCTAATCCGCTTCGCCGGGGATCGGCATATCAGGGCGGCGTTCCCGGGTGCGGGATACGGCCTGTTCCATCCGCCAGGCGGCGATGGCGGCATGGTCGCCGCTGAGTAGGACGTCCGGCACTTTCAGCCCGTTGTATTCTGCCGGGCGCGTGTATACGGGCGGGGAAAGAAGACCGTCCTGGAAACTGTCCGACAGGGCGGACTGTTCGTCTCCCAACACGCCCGGGATCAGCCGGACGATGCTGTCGGCCACCAGCGCAGCGGGCAGTTCCCCGCCCGAAACGACATAGTCGCCGATGGATATTTCGGCCGTGACGTGCAGTTGGCGTACGCGCTCGTCCACGCCTTTATAATGTCCGCACAGGATGATGAGGTTCTCTTTCAGGGAATAGGCATTTGCCTGCGCCTGGTCCCACTGTGTCCCGTCGGGTGTCATATAAATGACCTCGTCGTAAGGGCGCTGGACTTTGAGTTCCGACAGGCACCGGTCTATCGGTTCGGCCATCATGACCATCCCGGCCCCTCCGCCGAACGGGTAGTCGTCCGTCCGGTGGTAGCGGTCGAACGCATAGTCGTGCAGGTTGTGCAGGTGCAGTTCCAAAAAGCCCTTGTCCCGGGCGCGTTTCATGATGGATTCCTCGAAAGCGCTCACCAACAGGTCGGGCACGCAGGATACGATGTCTATTCTCATCGGGCGGTAGTCGGAAGGTTTCAGGCCGTCAGGCGACCCAGTACGTAAACGATTAGTTTTTCCACCGCGGCGTGGGCGTCGGCGGAGAATATACCGGCCGTGCGGGCGGCGACGATGCAATTGGTGGAGCAGGCTTTGTGCCCCAACAGGGCCGAAAGGCCATAAATGGCCGAGGTTTCCATCTCGTAATTGGTCAGGCGCAGGCCCTTGTAGGCGAATTTTTCGAGCATGTCGTTCGCCTCCGGGTTGGCCAGCGGGATACGCAGTTCGCGTCCCTGCGGGCCGTAAAAACCGACGGCGGTGGCGGTAAAGCCTTCCACGGTCTGCGGGCCGCTGATCTTCTCGAATAACTCCTGGCTGCCGTCCACCACGTACGGGCGTGCGGCCAGCGGATTCCAGTGGCTCTGTTCGATAAAGGCGTCTTCGATGTCTATGCGGCGCACGTCCTGGCTTTTGTAAAAGTGCAGCACCCCGTCGAAGCCGATAGCCCGCCGCGCTACTACGAAACTGTCCACCGGGATGTCCTGCTGGAGCGAACCGGAAGTGCCGATACGCACGATATTGAGCGAGGTCTTCTTATCCTTGATCTCGCGGGTCTTCAGGTCGATATTTTTCAGGGCGTCCAGTTCGTTCAGTACGATGTCGATGTTGTCCGGGCCCATGCCGGTGGAGATCGCCGTAAAACGCTTGCCGCGCAGGGTGCCGGTATGCGAATGGATCTCGCGGTTTTCCCGGCGGAGTTCCACCGTATCGAAATGTTTGGATACGACGGGTACACGGCCCGGATCGCCTACCAAAAGGACGTTATCCGCCAGTTCTTCCGGGGTGAGATGGAGGTGGTAGATGCTCCCGTCGGGATTGACTATCAGTTCGGATTCTTTGATCTTCATACTCATGCGTTTTTATATCGTTCGGACTTTATATCCTTTGTTCGAGAGAAAAGCGGCGACTTTCTGCCTTACGTCGCCCTGTATCAGTATTTCGCCGTCTTTGGCCGATCCACCCGTGCCGCAGTGGCGTTTGAGCAGGGTGCCCAACTCTTCCAGCGCCTGTGCCCCTCCCTGGAATCCTTGCACCAGGGTTACGATCTTTCCTTTCCGCCCCGAGGTATCCTTGCGGACAGTCAGTCGTTGTTTTTCGGGCGCGACATCGGCTATTTCCTCTTCTTGGGCAGAAAAGTCCATTTCCCGGTTGGTGGAGAATACCATCGAGCCGAGGCTTTCGAATGGGGAGTTCGTTTTTGCGGCCATATGCGACGTAGGGTTTCAGGATGCCAAATTTAGCAATAAATGCCCGCCGGGCAAGCGTGTTTACCGCATGCGGCGTTTTTTTACGCTTTGCAGCAGCTTTTCCGACAACTGGGGCGACGACGGGGCGACGCGCAGCAGGAGCAGCTCCCATCCTTCCCGGGATACCATCCATACCTGGCTCACCCCTTCGGGGGTCCAGGTGAACGTGCGGCGGAAATGCCGTTGGGAATCGTCCGAAGTATTCCGTAACAGGCGGATACACCCTTCCACGGCGGCGCGGATATCGGCGGCTTCGGTGACCCCGTAAAAAGCCAATTCGCTGCTCAGGTGCATGAAACCGCTGCGGGCGGCCTCTTCCGCCAGTTCGTCGAACAGCGGAATGCGGAGCTCTTTTTTCAGTGCATAGAAATTCTCCATAGTATAAAAAGGTTTAGGGTTCGGTCTTCAGGTCCCGCCGGGCGGAACAGGATTACTAAAATACAAAATATACCGCAAAAACAAAAAAATAATGTCTTACCTTTGTGGCGCCCTGCCTGCGGACAGGGGGAGAAGTTCTTTTTTAATGTCCAACAAGACAGATGTTAACCAGACGACACATTCGCGCCAAAGTAATGCAGGCGGTCTACGCTTACCGGCAGGGCGCACCGGGGGATATCCCGGATTTTTGTAAAAATTTCCTCGCTTCCATCGAAAAGATCGGCGACCTGTATGCGATGCAGGCCTCACTGCTCGAAGCGGTGGTGCGCAAGGCTTCCGCTAAACTGGAAGTGCGCCGCACGAAACACTTGGCCTCGTCCGAAGACCGGAACCCAAATAGGAAGTTCGTAGAGAACCCTTTTTCGACCTTGTTGGAAAAGAACCCGGAATTTGCCCGGCTTTCGGCCAAATATTCTTCCCTGTGGGCCGACCATAGCGAATATGTGGAGACCATCCTTCAAAAGATAGAAGCCAGCCCGCAATACCGGGATTATATGGATTCGGGGGATAATTCGTTCTCCGCCCATAAGGATTTCATGCTGTTCGTGTTCCGGGATATCATCGCCCCGGACGAAGCGCTCGCCGATTTTTACGAGGATTACAATATGGATTGGGCGGCCGATCTTCAGGTGGCCAATACCATGATGCTCAAAACCCTGGAAAATATCAAAGAAGGAAACTCCAATTTCTCCATCCCATTGCTGTACAAGGATTCGGGCGATAAGGAGTTTGCCCGCGAATTATTGAAAAAGACCCTGGAAAACGGGGATACGTGGCGCCCGCTCATCGAGCAGAAAGCCGAAAACTGGGATTCGGAGCGTATCGCGCTGGTCGATTTTATCCTGATGGAAATGGCCATCACCGAATTCATGATGTTTCCCAGTATACCGGGCAAAGTAACTCTGAACGAATATATAGAAATAGCCAAGGATTATTCGACTCCCAAAAGCAAAGTGTTCATCAACGGTATTCTGGACCGTGTGCTGGAAGAACTGACAGCCCAGGGGAAAATTAATAAGTCGGGCCGCGGACTTATGTGATTTTTTCCTAATTTTGAACGGTCGGGCTTTGAACGATTTAAAATAGAGACGTATGAAGAAGATAATGACGATAACTTTAGCGCTGTTGCTGGCTTGCGGATCGGCTTTTGCCGGTTGCGGCCCGGCGGATGATGCACAGAAAAAAGACCGGAAGTATCCGGCAATCGAATTCGAGAACGATACGTACAAACACGATTTCGGAAAAGTGGTGCGCGGAGAGTCCGTCAGCCATGTGTTCAAGTTCCGCAATACCGGGAAAGCCCCTCTGGTAATCGCCGATGTAACGACCTCGTGCGGATGCACCACGCCGGAATATACCAAAGAACCAGTATTGCCGGGCCGCTATGGAGAGGTAAAAGTCACTTTCGACGGGGAAGGCTTCGAGCGATTTACCAAATCCATTACACTGACCCTCAATACACGCAAAGGCCGGGAGATATTGTATATCACAGGCACGATCGTAAACGAAAAATAATTCATTAATATAAACAGAAAGAAACATGAACCAAATTATTCTCGATGCCGCTGCAGGCGGAGCCGGAGGCGGGATGAGTATGCTCGTCATGCTGGTGGCATTTATCGCCGTGATGTATTTCCTGATGATACGTCCCCAGCAGAAACGCCAGAAACAGGAAAAGAAATTTATCTCGGAGCTCCAGAAAGGCCAGTGGGTAGTGACCATCGGTGGTATCCACGGACGTCTGGTAGAAATAAACGACAACACGGTGATCATCGATACAAAAGCCGGACAGATCACTTTCGAGCGTTCTGCTATTTCACGCGAACTCACCGCAGCCCGCTACGGTAACTCGCAGGAGAAATAACAAAAGGCCAGCCCTTTTGAAAAAGCAAAGCCGCCGGTTCCGGCGGCTTTTTCGCTAAAAAACAGGAACGTATGGAAGAAAAAGAAAAAATGCTGGCTGCTTTCGGACGCTTATACGATATCGTAGCCGAACTTCGGGAAAAATGTCCCTGGGACCGTAAACAGACATTCGAGAGCTTACGCACCAATACGCTGGAGGAAGTCTACGAACTGTCCGACGCAATCGTGGACGGGCAGTGGGACGAGGTGCGGAAAGAGGCCGGGGATGTGATGCTGCACCTGATGTTCTACGCTGTGATGGGCCGGGAAAAAGGAGCTTTTACGATGGAGGATATCCTGGAGGGGGAGAGCGAGAAACTCATCCGCCGCCATCCGCACGTATACGGGGAAGTCAAAGCCGAAGACAGCGAGGCGGTGAAGCAGAACTGGGAAAAGATCAAACTGAAAGAGGGTAACCGCAGCGTGCTGGCCGGTGTCCCGCGGAGCCTGCCGGCGCTGATCAAGGCCCAACGGACATTAGAGAAAGTACGCGGGGTCGGATTTGACTGGGCCGATGCCGAAGGGGTCTGGGGTAAAGTTCAGGAAGAACTGGGAGAATTACGTGCCGAAATTTTCCGCGGAGAGATGGGAAAGGCCGAAGGCGAATTGGGCGACGTGCTTTTTTCGCTGGTGAACTACGCAGCCCATCTGGGTATCAACGCCGAGGATGCTCTGGAAAAGACGAACAAGAAATTCATCGCCCGCTTTATGGAGCTGGAGCGCCTGGCGGCGGCCGACGGCCATGTTTTGACGGATATGTCCCTGGAGCAGATGGATGTGTATTGGGAAAAAGCCAAGAAAACGCTCGGTTGACCTGATTTGACCGGCAAACGGCAGACCGGCAAGCGGCGCCCCTTTCGGGGCGCCGCTTGCCGGTCTGGGGGTAGGGTCAAAACCGTTGGTCTTTTACCGCTAATACGTTGCGCCCTGCGGCCAGTTCCCCGGCCATAAAGCGGAAATAAGGCTCGGTACGGGTAAAGAAATATTTGTATCCCCGGCACAGGTAGTTCAACCGCTTTCCTTTTTCGCCGGAATCGACGATACGGTTTTTCGGGCATTCCCCGTTGCAAAGCGGCAGATCTGTCTCTTATACACATCTCCGAGCCCACGAGACTCGACGTCATCTCG
>CALJDR010000031.1 GCA_938023515.1 uncultured Flavobacteriales bacterium | reverse complement strand
ACAGCGTATATTTTCAGTTCCGGACCTGCGACGATGACCGAACGGGCGGAGTAGTCCACACGTTTACCGAGCAGGTTTTGGCGGAAACGTCCCTGTTTCCCTTTCAGGGAGTCGGAGAGCGATTTGAGGGCCCGGTTGGACTCGGTCTTTACGGCCGATGCCTTGCGGGTGTTGTCGAACAGCGAATCCACAGCCTCCTGGAGCATACGTTTTTCGTTGCGCAGGATCACCTCCGGAGCCTTGATCTCGATCAGGCGTTTGAGGCGGTTGTTGCGGATGATCACGCGGCGGTACAGGTCGTTCAGGTCAGAAGTGGCGAAACGGCCTCCGTCCAGAGGCACCAGCGGGCGCAGTTCGGGCGGAATGACCGGAACGACTTTCATGATCATCCATTCAGGCCGGTTCTCGCGGGTTTTCTGAGCCTCGCGGAAAGATTCGACGATCTGCAGACGTTTGAGAGCCTCGGTTTTGCGCTGCTTGGATGTCTCATGGGAAACGCTGTCGCGCAGTTTGTACGAAAGGTTGTCGAGGTTGATCTCGTGCAGCAGGTCGAGCAGGGCTTCGGCACCCATCTTGGCGACGAATTTGTTGGGATCGGCATCGTCCAGGTACTGGTTTTCCTCGGGAAGATTGTCGACGATATCGAGGTATTCCTCTTCCGTAAGGAGTTCCATTTTCTGGAGCGGTTCACCCGTAGGACGCTGGGCCACACCCGGGTTGATAACGATATAACGCTCGTAATATATGACCATGTCGAGCTTCTTGGAAGGAAGCCCCAACAGGTAACCTATCTTGTTGGGCAGGCTGCGGAAATACCAAATGTGGGCTACCGGAACTACCAGGTTGATATGTCCGGTGCGTTCGCGGCGCACCTTCTTTTCGGTGACTTCCACACCGCAACGGTCGCACACGATCCCCTTGTAACGGATACGCTTGTACTTTCCGCAGGCGCATTCGTAGTCCTTGACAGGACCGAAGATACGCTCGCAGAACAGGCCGTCGCGTTCGGGCTTGTGGGTACGGTAGTTGATGGTTTCCGGTTTGAGCACCTCGCCGTACGACTGAGCCAGAATTGTCTCAGGGGAAGCAAGGCCGATGGTGATCTTTCTGAAGCCGCTGTTTGCTTTGTTTTCTTTACCTAAAGCCATTTACTTTTGCTGATATTGCTTGTTTGAAACTTACTTGCCGAAAATCATTGTCCGGCTGCCCCGCACGGGGCAGCCGGCAATGTCAAAATTATTCTTCGAACCGAACGTCCAGTCCGAGACCCTTGAGCTCGTGCAGCAGCACGTTGAACGACTCCGGTATGCCCGGGGTCGGCATGGGCTCGCCTTTGACGATGGATTCGTAGGATTTGGCGCGTCCCACGACATCGTCGGACTTGATGGTCAGTATCTCGCGCAGGATGTTCGAGGCTCCGAACGCTTCGAGCGCCCATACCTCCATCTCTCCGAAACGCTGTCCTCCGAACTGCGCCTTACCGCCCAACGGCTGCTGGGTGATCAGCGAGTACGGTCCGATGGAACGGGCGTGCATCTTGTCGTCGACCATGTGGCCGAGTTTGAGCATGTAGATGATACCTACCGTAGCGGCCTGGTCGAAACGTTCGCCCGTGCCACCGTCGAACAGGTACGTATGCCCGTAACGGGGAACGCCTGCTTTTTCGGTCAGTTCGGTGATCTGTTCCAGCGAAGCGCCGTCGAAGATCGGGGTAGCGAACTTCATGCCGAGCTTGCGGCCGGCCCATCCGAGCACGGTCTCGTAAATCTGTCCCAGGTTCATTCGGGACGGCACACCGAGCGGGTTGAGCACGATGTCTACCGGGGTCCCGTCTTCCAGGAACGGCATGTCCTCTTCGCGAACAATCTTGGCCACGATACCCTTGTTACCGTGACGGCCCGCCATCTTGTCTCCTACGCGCAGTTTACGTTTCTTGGCGATATACACCTTGGCCAGTTTGATGATGCCGGCCGGCAGTTCGTCACCCACCGTAATGGTGAATTTCTCACGGCGCAGGGCTCCCTGGAGGTCGTTTACCTTGATCTTGAAGTTGTGTATCAACTCCGAGATAAGGAAATTCTTGGCCTTGTCGGCCGTCCAGTTGGAGGTATTGATGTGCTCGTAGTCTTCCAGCGACTGGAGGATCTTGAGCGAGAATTTAGTCCCTTTGGGGATGATCACTTCGCCCAGGTCGTTGGCCACGCCCTGCGAAGTTTTGCCGTTGACGATGGAGAACAGTTTGTCGAGCAGCGAACTGCGCAGCTTCTCGAACGAAGCGGCGTATTCGGCGTCCAGGCGTTCCATTTCTTCCTTGTCGGCGTTGCGGCGTTTTTTATCCTTCACGGCGCGGGCGAAGAGTTTCTTGCCGATGACCACACCGTGCAGTGACGGGTTGGCCTTGAGCGAAGCGTCTTTTACGTCCCCTGCCTTATCGCCGAAAATGGCGCGGAGCAGTTTTTCTTCCGGCGAGGGATCGGACTCGCCTTTCGGTGTGATCTTACCTATGATAATGTCGCCCGGGTTGACCTCGGCGCCGATACGGATCATACCGTTTTCGTCGAGTTCTTTGGTGGCTTCTTCCGATACGTTCGGGATGTCGTTGGTCAGTTCCTCGGCGCCCAGCTTGGTGTCGCGGACTTCCAACGGATATTCGTCGATATGGATGGAGGTGAAAATATCCTCCTTGACCACACGCTGCGAGATCACGATACCGTCCTCGTAGTTGTAACCCTTCCACGGCATGAATGCCACGAGCAGGTTGCGGCCCAGGGCCAGTTCCCCGGCTTGGGTAGCGTAACCTTCGCACAGCACCTGTCCTTTTTCTACCCGGTCGCCCTTGCGCACGATAGGCTTCAGGGTGATATTGGTAGACTGGTTGGTCTTGCGGAACTTGATCAGGTGATAGGTCTTTTCGTCCGGGTCGAAACTTACCAGACGCTGGTCGTCCGTACGGTCGTACCGGATGGTGATCTTGTCGGCATCCACGTAAACGACTTCACCCGAACCTTCGGCGTTCATCAGTACGCGGGAGTCTTTGGCCACGCGGCCTTCGAGTCCGGTACCTACCACAGGCGATTCCGGTTTGAGCAGTGGAACGGCCTGGCGCATCATGTTCGATCCCATCAAGGCGCGGTTGGCGTCGTCGTGTTCCAGGAACGGGATGAGCGATGCGGAGATCGAGGCGATCTGGTTGGGCGCTACGTCCATATAGTCCACCTCGGTGCGTTCGACGATCGGGAAGTCGCTCTCTTCACGGGCTTTTACCCGCTCCGGAATGATGTTGCCCTTGTCGTCTACTTCGACGTTGGCCTGGGTGAATATCTTGCCTTCTTCGGATTCGGCGCTCAGGTAGATGGGTTCCTTTTCGAATTCCACCCGGCCTTTTTCCACTTCGTGGTAAGGGGTCTGGATGAAGCCCATGGCATCCACTTTAGCGTATACGCACAGGGAGGAGATCAGGCCGATGTTCGGTCCTTCCGGGGTTTCGATAGGACAGAGGCGGCCGTAGTGCGTATAGTGCACGTCGCGCACCTCGAATCCCGCCCTTTCACGCGAAAGACCGCCCGGTCCCAGGGCCGACAGACGACGCTTGTGCGTGATCTCGGCCAGCGGGTTGGTCTGGTCCATGAACTGCGAAAGCTGGTTGGTTCCGAAGAACGAATTGATAACCGACGAAAGCGTTTTAGCGTTGATCAGGTCGATAGGGGTGAACACCTCGTTGTCGCGTACGTTCATGCGTTCGCGGATAGTACGGGCCATACGGGCCAGTCCCACGCCGAACTGGGCGGCGAGCTGTTCGCCTACCGTGCGCACGCGGCGGTTGGAAAGGTGGTCGATGTCGTCCACTTCGCTCTTGGAGTTGATCAGTTCGATCAGGTATTTCACGATGGTGATGATATCCTCCTTGGTGAGTACCTGAACGGAAAGCGGAGTGTCGAGCCCTAATTTCTTGTTGATACGGTAGCGTCCCACGTCGCCCAGCGAATAGCGGGTGTCGGAGAAGAACAGCTTCTCGATGATACCGCGGGCGGTTTCCTCGTCCGGCGGCTCGGCGTTACGCAACTGTCTGTATATGTGTTCCACGGCCTCCTTTTCGGAGTTGGTGGGGTCTTTCTGAAGGGTGTTGTAAATGATAGAGTACTCGGAGCTGGTGCTGTCTTCTTTATGCAGCAGGATGGTCTTTACCCCGGCATCCACGATCTCGTCTATGTGCTCCTTTTCAAGGACTGTGTCGCGGTCGAGGATCTGCTCGTTACGCTCGATGGATACCACTTCTCCGGTATCTTCGTCGACGAAGTCCTCTACCCAGGTCTTGAGCACACGGGCGGCCAGACGGCGGCCGATATGTTTTTTAAGTCCGGTCTTGCTCACCTTCACTTCTTCCGCCAGGTCGAAAATGTCAAGGATGTCCTTGTCGCGTTCGTACCCTATAGCACGTAAAAGGGTGGTGAGGGGGAGTTTCTTTTTCCGGTCGATGTACGCGTACATCACGTTGTTTATGTCCGTGGCGAATTCCATCCAGGATCCCTTGAAAGGGATGATACGGGCCGAATACAGTTTCGTACCGTTGGCATGGAACGACTGTCCGAAGAATACGCCGGGAGAACGGTGAAGCTGCGAAACGACGATGCGTTCGGCTCCGTTGATCACGAACGTGCCCGAAGGGGTCATGTAAGGAATAGTCCCCAAATATACGTCCTGGACTATGGTCTCGAAATCCTCGTGGTCCGGATCGGTGCAGTACAGTTTCAGGCGGGCCTTCAGCGGTACGCTGTACGTAAGGCCTCGTTCTATACATTCCTCGATGGAATACCGTGGGGGATCGACGAAATAGTCAATAAACTCCAGTACAAACTGGTTTCTTGTGTCTGTTATGGGGAAGTTCTCACAAAAAGTCTTGTATAGTCCTTCGTTTTTTCTCTCGTCAGATTTTGTTTCGAGCTGGAAGAAATCCTTGAACGATTTGATCTGTATATCCAGAAAATCCGGATATTCTACGGGATTCTTCACCGAAGCAAAGCTGACCCTGGTGGGGTTAACAGTCTGAGCCAATGGAATTTATTTTTAATTAAAAGAAAAATTAATAAAAGAGCAAAAGGGCTTAGGCCTTTAGAGGTTAAAAAAACCGCTACGACCTAAGCCTTTTAAAAGGAAAGAAGCCGATTACTTAACTTCTACCTGGGCACCTACCTCTTCGAGGTGGGTCTTGATATTCATAGCCTCATCCTTGGGCAGGCCTTCTTTGATGGTAGAAGGAGCCCCGTCCACAAGTTCTTTGGCTTCCTTAAGTCCGAGACCGGTGAGTTCTTTCACGGCCTTAACGACTTTCAGTTTCTCAGCGCCTGCGTCTTTGAGGATCACGTCAAATTCCGTTTTCTCCTCGGCAGCAGCAGCGCCTGCTCCGTCACCGGCGGCTACAACGACAGCTGCAGCTGCGGGTTCGATGCCGTATTCGTCCTTAAGTATGGTTGCGAGTTCGTTGACTTCTTTTACGGTCAGGTTAACGAGCTCCTGTCTCTTATACACATCTGACGCTGCCGACGATACTCC
>CALJDR010000030.1 GCA_938023515.1 uncultured Flavobacteriales bacterium | reverse complement strand
CGAGATGACGTCGAGTCTCGTGGGCTCGGAGATGTGTATAAGAGACAGGGATTGCACGACGGCCCCCCGCACGACCCGCAGGTAATTCACATAAGCGTCCTCGCTGTCCGAGACAATGCTGAATACGTCCACGTCGTTTACCGACGTGCCGGCTACGGTCGACCGGGCTTGGTAATTCTCCAGATGAGAGATCTTTTCTTTTATTTTCTGGGCTTTTTCAAAATGCAGCGCTTTGGCATATCCCGCCATTTCCTTACGCAATGAAGAGAGTACCTCGGAAAAATGGCCCCGGATCAACTCGCGGGCCATAGCGATCTGCTCCATATATTCCTCTTCGCTCTGGATGCCCGCACAAGGCGCGGCGCACCGTTTGATATGGTATTCCAGACAGGGCCGGATGCGGCCTTCGGCAATGTTCTTTTCCGAAAGGTCGGCCTTACAGGTACGTAAAGGGAAAAGTTCCCGGATCATATCCAACAGCACATGCGCCGTGGTGACCGAAGGGTAGGGACCATAATATTCCGAGCCGTCGGCCACTTTGCGCCGGGTGAGGAAAATACGGGGAAAGCGTTCGTTTTTAATACATATCCACGGGTACGTCTTATCATCTTTAAGCATGATATTGTACCGGGGGCGGAGCGTTTTTATCAGGTTATTCTCCAGCAGCAGGGCATCCGCTTCACTCTCTACGACAATGAATTTGATGTCGGCGATTTTGGATACCATCACCCGTGTTTTGGCGCTTTGGACGTTCTGCCCGAAATAGGAAAGCACCCGCTTTTTCAGGTTCTTCGCTTTACCGACATAAAGGATCTTCCCGTCATCATCATAATAACGGTATACACCCGGATTTTCTGGGAGTGTTTTGAGGATCAGCTTTATGTGTTCGGTCATTTCAGTGCGTGGAAGCAGCGGCAATGATCGCTTTGGCGCGTTCTATCATTGAATCTATGCCTTGGTCGATCAATGAAGTGTTCATGTCGCATTTTTCATCCGGGGAAACCCCATTCTCGAAATCGATGCCCCGGGCATCTGTACCTCGGGTGGTGCTCAAACGGATCGTCCATCCGCCGGGGAGTAGAAAATCGGCCGGCAGTCCGCCACCGCCGCCTGTACTGTCCCCAAGGACGGTCACATTGGGAAATTCTTTGGCCATGGTCACGAAATACGACGTGGCACTGAAACACTGGCGGTTGGTCAGGATGACAACGGGTTTTTTATATCCCGATCCTTTGGGGATAGAATAATGGTCTCTGAATTCCGAAAAATCTTGGTGGCCCTTGCCGCTCTTGTATTTCATCCGGTAAGTGAGCCTGCGGGTATCGGCCAGGTAATCGGCCAGCAACTCTGCATTGGAAAGGGCCCCCCCACCATTGTCCCTCAGATCGAGGATGATGCCATCCGTGTCTTTAAACCTGTTTAATACCAGGCCTATATAGGATGCCGATGAGTTGAAGGACGGGTAATAAACATACCCGTATTTCCCATCGTCAAGCAATGTATTTTTCAGCCCCCCGGACGACCAGTAATCGGCTCCCAGATAGTAGCGTTCTACCAACGGATAATTGAAATTGGCTAAAGATCCCAGGTACCATTCCCAGTTGCGGGAATAGTCGAATCCGGCGAACAGGTTGACATGTCCGTCTCTGAGTTCATAAAGCATATCGTAAAGTACCCGATATACAGCGTATCCCGACATGTCCTCTGTGATCTGGTCTGAATATTTTGTGTACATGGCATCCCAGTCGATGTTTTTATATTCCAGATAAGAATATTTTTCATCCACCAGTTTCCAGGTAGTTTCAAATATCTCCCGACGGGAAAAATCGGTCGGATCGGAATCCATGAAAATCCTTTCGCAACCCGATATAAGGCAGGACAATCCGATAATGGTTGATAATAAATATTTTTTCATCGTTATTCTTTCCTCGTTTTACAGGTTAATGTAGAGTATGAACGACAGGCTGTGCATCCCTTGCCTTACATTGTTCATATGCGAATCGAAATCGTACTGCCATCGGTAAGCGGCTTCCCAGGCATTGCCATTGCGCATAGGGTGGAGCAATCCGATGCGGGTTTGTGCCATGCCGTATCCTCCTAAAGAGGTCAGACGGACATTATCCATCCGGTCGTCGGGGAACGGCAAAGAGTATGACGGGCGTGCCACTAAGGCCAGTACATCGTATGATGCGCTTCCAATAAGTCTGTACTCTTTTTTAAGCATGCTGAAGGGATATTCCAGATGGCCTTTTGGAGCGAGGCCCAAATGGAAGAAATAGTTGGATTCACTGTTGGTGAAGATCAATATCCGATTGTAATAGACGTGCAGGTTCATTTGCCCTCCTACAAATACTTTCCACCGGTTTTCCAGCCGGTTCACCCGGTGGAGGTATTCTCCTTCCAACCGGGCCGTATACCGGTCGGCGATACGCGTATTGTAATTGGGGAAACGGTATGCCTCAGAGAATTGGTGTCCCTGGGGGGAGCTGACTCCCAGTGGGACAATGATGTCAGACCCCCCACCCAGATTTGAAGATCGGGCTGTGTTGGCGAATCCGAAGGTTCCCCATAAGGAAACTCCCCAAAGGCTTTTTTCTCCCCGGTTGTTGAATCCGATATACAGGCCTCCGTCCAGTGCCTCTATGGGAGGATTGCCGATAGCTTTGTCGTTTATCAGCGTGTAATCGGCTGTCAGGCCGAATTGGAGATATTTGTTTCTTTGCTGGGCTTGGGCCATGCAAATGCCGGCCAGCAGGCACAAGATGGTTAAGAATGTTCTTTTCTTCATTATTTGCGGAGATATTCCTTCGCGGCGGCCGGAGCCGGGTTATTTACCGGATTATTTGATGGAAACGGCCTTCACCGTATCGATTTGTTTGATCCTGTCTCTTATACACATCTGACGCTGCCGACGATACTCCTTGTGTAG
>CALJDR010000029.1 GCA_938023515.1 uncultured Flavobacteriales bacterium | reverse complement strand
ACTTCACGAGCCCCGTAAACAGGGGCTCGTTTTATATAAGGCCAAAGAGGGACAGAAATTCTTTAATGGCAGAGATAAAAAGACTGTAAAAAGAAAGGAAAACATTTTATTTTCCCGCAAAAAATGCGTAAAATTGCAGTCCTATTCGGGGTGTAGCGCAGCCTGGCAGCGCGCTGCGTTCGGGTCGCAGAGGTCGGAAGTTCGAATCTTCTCACCCCGACAAAATAGCCTGACTCTTAAGAGTCAGGCTATTTTTGTTTTCTGCAAAAACAGGAAAGAGAATTATTAGTTTTCGTGCGGAAATACAGCCTATATCCCCCCCGGGAGATTCCCTTTAACATTTTGCACGGTATAAAATTCGAGGCGCCCCTAAAAGACAAGATTTTTTTATTCGTATTTCATAGTTTCCGCCGGACGGATACGGGATATAAAAAAAGAAGGCAATAGAAGCATCAGCATATTGAGCAGGGCTGCTCCGGCATTGAGTGCAAGTATCATCCAGAAATTGAGATAGACAGGAACGACATCAATACTGTACGATTGACTGTCCAGGGTGACAATTCCGAAATATTTCTGTACCAGCAGCAGGGCAATCCCGACGAGGTTGCCCCAGAATAAGCCCCGCATAATGATATAGAAAGAATTCCACAGGAATACCCGTCGCAGGAGTTCGTTGGGAGAGCCCAATGCTTTCATCAGGCCGATAAAGGAAGTTTTTTCGAGGATCAGTATCAACAGGACCGTAATCATGTTCACCCCACAGACCAGGATCATAATGCCTAATATTACCATGATATTAATGTCGAACATGGCTACCCAATCCAATAATGCCGCATGTTCGGTGGCGATGGATGAGATGTGAAATTCCCACCCCGTTTCCATCATGATCTTCTGGGTGGCAGACTGTAGCTTCTTTTGGTCTTTTAAAATGATTTCAAACCCGCTGACTTGGTCGGGCTCCCACCGGTTTATCGATTGCAGGGACCTCAGATCGGCGATGGCATAGTTGTCGTCGAAGTCCGAAATCCCGCTTTTATAAGTCCCTGCTACTGTGAAATAACGCAGGATGGGCCGCCCCGAATCCCGCACGAAATACATCCGGACACGGTCGCCTACCGATAGATGAAGCGCATCGGCCGTATTTTGGGAAACGAGGATGCTGTCGTTTTCTTCGCCTGTGCCGAATCGGGGGATACGCCCGGATTTGATGAATCCGGCCAGTCCTTCCGTGCGGTAGTCGGAGGATATGCCCTTGAGTACGACCCCTTCGAATTCGTCCCTTGTTTTTAGAATGCCGGCACGTTCGGCGAATACCTGTATGTGGTCAATCTCGGGTACGGCGGAAAATTCCGGGTAGAAATTCTGATCGGTGGATAGCGGTTCGGGGGTGTATGCCGGGCTTTGCTGCTGGGCGGTCATTTGAATATGCCCGGCAAAAGCGGCTGCGTTCTGGCGGATAGTCCGTTGAAGTCCGGTGCCGGTGGCTACGGCGATAAGCATCACTACCATACCCAGTGCTACCGCTCCGACGGCAATATGGAGTATGGGAGAGGAAATTTGGCGTTTATGTCTATCTTTTTTGTATATTCGCCTTGATATAAAGTACGCTAATTTCACCACTTTAAAGCCAAATAATTATGAAACACAAATTTATTATTAAATTATTAAGCGCCGTCGTTTTAGGCGTATTTTGTTTTTCTTTTTCGACCTCCTGTGCCAAAAAAACGGAAGGCATTCAGGTGGGAGCCGAAAATATCGATGCGTACTTGCCGCTGCTGAAAGATAAGCGCGTAGGTTTCGTAGGGAATAACACCTCCATTCTGGGGGATGGAACCCATACGGTCGATTACCTGAAAGAAAAAGGTGTGAACATCGTTAAGGCATTCGCTCCCGAACACGGGTTCCGCGGGGATGCCGATGCCGGCGAACATGTAGAAGATATGGTCGATCCCAAGACAGGAATAAAAATCGTGTCGCTCTACGGGAAGGTCAACAAGCCGACCCCCGAGATGCTCGAAGATGTGGATGTCCTCGTATTCGACATACAGGATGTAGGATGCCGTTTTTATACGTACATCTACCTGTTGCAGCGGGTGATGGAGGCCGGAGGGGAAAACAACGTACCGGTGATTGTACTGGACCGTCCGAACCCCAACGGGTTCTTTATCGACGGGCCGATCCTGCTGGATACCTGCCGTTCGGGCATAGGCATGCAGCCGCTTCCCATCACTTACGCCCTGACCATCGGGGAATTGGGCAATCTGTATAACGGGGAAGGCTGGCTTCGCGACAGCGTGACCTGCGACCTGACGGTCATCCCGTGCCTGAACTACGACCACACGATGCGTTACAGCCTGCCCGTACCTCCTTCGCCGAACCTTCCCAATGACCGTTCGGTAAACCTGTTCGCCAGCACTTGCCTGGTAGAGGGCACCCCTATGTCGGAAGGGCGCGGTACGCCGTGGCCGTTCGAGGTGATCGGTTCGCCGCTGATCGATTCCACGGCAACGGACTTTACCTTTACACCCCAGCCTTCTTTCGGGGACAAAAACCCCAAACAGAACGGGGTGCTGTGCTATGGTCTCGACCTACGCGAAGAACCGGAACAGTCCGAGGTAAATCTGGACTATATTATCTGGGCTTACAATAACTATACGGACAAGGAGAATTTCTTCAACCGCCGCGCGTTCTCGCTGCGTGCCGGAAACTACGAACTGGAAGATCAGATCAAAGCCGGTATGACGCCCGAACAGATCAAGGCGACGTGGAAAGAAGGGCTTGACCAGTTCAAGCAGGTTCGTAAGAAATACCTGATCTATCCGGACTTCGAATAACCTTTCCGCCTGATGGCAACAAACAAAAGGGTCTCGGCTCTTATACTGGTATTGTCGCTCTGTTTCCCGCTTTTAGTATGCGGGCAGAGCGACAATGTCGTTTATCCGGCCCAACAGCCGTCCAAATGGGCGGAGATGCTGGGCGGGAAGAGGGTGGCCTATGCCGGGATCGCTAGTTCGGTGACGCCCGAGGGACATTCGCTCGATCTGCTGCTGAAAAACGGCGTGAACGTGGTGAAGATATTCACTCCGGAGCATGGGTTTTCGGGCACGGCCGATGCAGGGGAAAAGGTGGGCGATACGGTCGATCCCAAAACGGGTATCCCTATCGTTTCGCTGTACGGTAAGGTAAGAAAACCCACGCTCGGCCATCTGGAGGACGTGGACGTGATCGTGTTCGATATGCCGGATATGGGTTGCCGGTTCAATACGAAGCTCATTACGATGCAGGGAATGATGGAATCCGCCGCCGCAAGCGGGGTGGATTTCCTGGTGTTCGACCGGCCCAATCCCAACGGCCATTACGTGGACGGGAATATCCTCGATACGGCATTCCGTTCGGGGGTGGGAAAACAGACGGTGCCCATCGTACATGGGATGACCCCGGGGGAATACGCCCGGATGCTCAACGGGGAAGGCTGGTTGGAGGGTGGCGTCCGCTGTAGTCTGGCGGTTGTGCCCTGCGAAAACTACTCCCACAAGGATCGGTACTATATGCCGGTGTTCGCCGCGCCGAACCTGCGCAGCGACAAGGCGATCAACTTGTACCCGAGCGTTTGTTTTTTCGAGGGGACCCCGCTTTCCGAAGGCCGGGGAACAGACCGTCCGTTCGAGATGTTCGGTTCGCCGCTGCTCCCCGAAACGGGATATTCGTTCGTGCCTGAACCCCGGGAAGGGGCGAAAAGTTCCAAGCATTATGGGGTAAAGTGCAACGGGCTGGACTTGGCCGGTACACCGGATCTGGCCGAAGTAAACCTGGAATGGCTGATATGGGCTTATGAGAACTATCCGGAAGGAGAGAAGAAAAATTTCTTCATACCATTCTTCGACCTGTTGGCCGGAGGGGATACCCTGCGCAAACAGATACAGGCCGGAATGACGGCCGCAGAGATACGATCTTCGTGGAAAGAAGGGTTGGAGCGGTTCCTTCCGATCCGGGCCAAATACCTGCTTTATGAGGATTTTTAAGGGCTAAAAAAGAAGTAACTAAATAAATACTTTATGAACATCAAGACAATTTTCAGAACTTTCTGTCTTTCGGCTCTGATGCTGGCGTTCCTGCCGGCGATGGCCCAGAAGACGCCGGCTTCCAAAGAAAAGCCGATCGAAGTGGGGGCCGAGCAGTCTTCCATGTACCTCAAGCTGCTGAAGGGCAAAAAAGTAGGCTTTGTAGGCAACCACACCTCCGTGATGGACAACGGCCAGCACGTAGTAGACTATTTGCTGTCCAAGGGCGTGAATATCGTGAAGATATACGCGCCGGAGCATGGTTTCCGCGGTACGGCGGCAGCCGGAGCCAAAATATCCGACGAAGTAGATGAAAAGACGGGTATCCATGTGGTGTCGCTTTACGGGAAAAACTACAAACCTTCGCCCGAGATGCTCGAGGGGGTCGATGTCCTCATCTACGACATTCAGGACGTAGGCTGTCGTTTCTATACGTACATCTCGACCATGACGTATGTGATGGAAGCCGGAGCCGAGAACGGCAAGAAAGTGATCATATTCGACCGCCCGAACCCGAACGGGTATTATGTGGACGGGAATATCCTCGATCCGGCCTTTAAGTCGTTCGTCGGAATGCACCCGGTGCCTATCGTTTATGGAATGACCTCCGGCGAATACGCCAAGATGGCTAACGGGGAAGGCTGGCTGAAAAATGGCGTGAAATGCGACCTGACGGTGATCCCGTGCAAGAACTACAAACATTCGATGCATTACGACCTGCCGGTGCCTCCTTCGCCCAACCTGGCGACGGAACATTCGGTAGCCCTGTACCCGAGCCTTTGCTATTTCGAGGGGACTCCCCTTTCGGAAGGACGGGGTACGCCGTGGCCGTTTGAAGTGTTCGGTTCGCCGCTGCTGCCGGAGACCGGGTTCACTTTCACGCCCGAATCGAGCAAGAACAAAGGGGTGCTGTGCAATGGGGTAGATCTGCGCGATACGCCGGACCCCGGTTGCATCGACCTGAAATACGTGATCTGGGCGTACAACAACTACGAACAGAAAGACAAGTTCTTCCTAAAGTTCTTCGATACGCTCTGCGGCGGGGATACGATCCGCAAGCAGATACAGGCCGGAATGACTGCTGAAGAGATCCGCGCGACCTGGAAGCCTGGTATCGACGCGTTCATGAAGACGCGGGCTAAATACCTGATGTACGAGTAAAATACCGGATCATCTATCTGAAAAAAGCGCCGGCGGAAAAACCCGCCGGCGCTTTTGCTTTTAAGAAGTCCGAAGAACCAAAGATATTAGTCGCCGGATTCGGAACTGCTGACGCTCGGGAGTTCCCCGCCGTCCTGGACTCCTTTCAGGCGCTTGTCTTTGAATTTCATTTCGGCGAACTTGTACGAAATACCGAAGTTCACCACGCGGGAGGTCATCGTATTGTTGTTGAACATCACGAAGTCCTGGCCATAGGTATTGCCGCGGAAGGACATCGAGTTGAAGAGGTCCTGTACACGGATGTTCACGTTGAGTTTCTTTTTCATGAAATCCTGCGATATTCCGGCATCGGCGGTGAACATGGCGGACGACGAACCCTGGAGCGTGGCTCTCGGGGCCGAGTAACGCATGCCGAACTGTATACGGGTGCCGGAACGGGATATGTTGAAATTGTTGCGCCAGCGCAGCGAAAAATCGTTCGAAGAGCGCACGTAATCGTCCCGGTCGGGAATGTCTTTCTGGTTGTAATAATAGTTCAGTCCCAGTGTGGAGTTCCACCATTTGAACAGCCGGTACGAGGCGTACATGTTGAGTCCCATCGTGTATTGCGAACCGATGTTGATCGTGGTGGTGTAGAGCGTTCCGGGTTCGGTTTTCTCCGGGTCTACCGGGTTTTCCCGCTGAGTGACGCGCTGCATCATGTCGGTAGAGTTGCGGAAGAAATAGGACAGGTTGAAATAACCTTTGTTCAGCCGGCGGTTATATTGCAGTTCGACCGAGTTGGTGAACGACGGATCGAGGTATGGGTTGCCGATGGTCACGTACAGCGGATCGGTGAACCGTGGCGTGGGATTTAGGTTGTAACTGTTGGGGCGCGATACGCGGCGGGAATAGTTCAGGGCAAAATCATTGCTGTCCCCGAACTTGTACATCACGGCTGCCGAGGGGTATACCTCGAAGTAGTCGCGGTTGATCACTACGTCGTCATCCTTTATGTAAACGATGTTGCCGTCCACATTTTTCAGCCCCAGTCCGCGGGTCTGGTAAATGGTTTCCTCCCCGCGCAGGCCTGCCATGAAAGTGAAATTTTTTACGATCCGGCTATAGGTGGCATAGATGCTGTATATCTGTTGATCGTATTTGAAATGGTTGGACCTGTCCATATCCGGTTGGGTGCCCAGTTCAGGGTGGTCGATAAAATCCTTAAAGTAGAAATAAGGGGTATCACGCCAGAGCATGTCTGCACGGGCGCCCACTTCCAGTTTTGATTTGCCCCGGAGTTCCTTGCTGTAGTCGACACTGGCGGTAAAACCTTTATTGTGGGTATCGTTGGTAGAGTGGTCGCGGGTGTTTTCTTCGCCTGAAGAGTTCCCGAGCCGGTTTATGATGGAACTTGGGCTTTTGCTGTTGGATACCTCATAGTTGACGTCCACCACCAGGTTTTCGCTGGTGGAATAGTCGCGGCGGAATGTCAGGCTGTTGCGCAGGGTATTCGAGGTGCTTTTCCCTACGGAATTCCGGTAGCGGTTGAAATAGTCGTCCAGATCGTCTTGGTGCTCGGCGACGATCTGTTGGGCGATCTCCTTGGTCAGGTCCGACATGGGGATATTGAGCGGCAGAAAGTAGGAATACGATTCGGATTCGTTGTCTCGGGTGGAGGGATTGTACCCGACCGAATAAGAAAGCGATGTTTTCTTGTTTGGCAGGTAATCGATCCCGGCACGCAGGCTGTGGGCCGACATAGTATTGCTTCCGGTATTGCGCTGGTAGTTCAGGTATGGGTTCGGATTTTGGGGTGAGGTATTGTAGTTTCCCCGGTAGGTTTCCCCGCTGTTGTTGTTGGAACTGTACCGGAAATTGTAATTGGCATAGACCATGACCTTTCCGTAGTAGTACCCCAGGTTGACTCCGCCGTTCCAGCGGTTCCGGGTATCCACTCCTATGCGGGTAGAAAAGTTAAGTCCATAGAGAAGCCCTTTTTTGGTGATGATGTTGATAATGCCCGCCATACCGTCCGGGTCCTGTTTGGCTGACGGATTGGTGATCAGCTCGATCTTATCGATCGCATCTGCCGGGAGAGATTCTATCAGGTCCTGTACCGACATATTGGTCGGGCGGTTATCCAACAGGACCCGGACGTTGTCCGATCCGCGCATCGATACGTTCCCGTCGAAATCAACATCGACCATCGGCAAGTTCTCAAACACGTCCCTAACGCTGGCTCCGGGTGTCATCAGGTCTTTACCGACATTGACCACTTTTTTGTCGATCCTGTTTTCGATGGTCGTCACATCGGCTGTGACGACTACGGCATCCAGCATATTTTCGCTTTCTTTCAGCACGACCGTTCCTATATTCTTGGTGCGGTTGGAGGAAGAGAGGGCAAATGCAGGGCTGAAATAGTCGGTGAACCCGATAAAAGAAACCCTTACCGAATAATTTCCTGCCGGGATCTGCTTGATGTTGAAAACACCTTTCTGATTGGTAATGCCTCCGGAGATTACCTTTTTGGTTTGGTCGTCGAAAATGGCGATCGTGGCATATTCTACCGGGATGTTCTTTTGGTCTACTATCGTTCCGGTTATAGTGCCTATTTTGGGGGCATTGTTCTTTCCGTCGCTTTGGGAATCTTCCAGGGGTAGTTGCCGGTTCGGGTTGGCTTGTTGCTCCTGGCGGCCTCCAGGGCCGCCTTGGGGCCGCCCTCCCCAGTTGCCGCCACCTCCGCCGGGTCGGCCTCCGCCGAATTGGGCCGAAAGGCTGATGGAAAAGGCGAGGAACAGGAGTGTAAATAGGTGTCTGTACGTTTTCATCGAACGGGAAAGGGATTGTGTTGTATTACTATGTGAGATGTGAGTTTCTCAGGTAAGACGCCGGAAATACGGAATGGTTTAATGAAAATACGTTAAATAAATGCCGAGGGCGCAATTTTTTGCGCCCTCGGATATATTCTTGTAAATAAAGCAGTACAAAGGTCAATTGCCCAGGATGACGGGCATCACCAGCATGGTGATCTGTTCGCCCTCGATGCTTTCCACCGGGCGGAGTATTCCGGCGCGGTTGGGCAGGGACATATCAATCGTTACATCTTTGCTTTCCAGGTTGGACAGCATTTCGAGCAGGAACCGGGAGTTAAAACCGATATCCATCTTATCCCCCCGGTAAGAGCAAGGGATCTTTTCGTCCGCCCGTTTGCCTTCCTCGTTGTCCTCGGCGGAAATGATCACTTCACTGGGACTGAGGGACAGGCGCGTCTGATGCGTGGTCTTGTTGGAGAACAGCGCGATCCGGCGCAGGGAATTCTGGAAGCTTTGGCGGTCGATCAGGAGCTGATTGGGATTTTCCTTGGGGATGACCGCTTCGTAATTGGGGTATTTCCCGTCGATAAGCCGGCAGATGAGCACGATATCTTCGGCTTCGAAGCGTGCGTTGGTCTGGTTGAACTTGATGGTCACATCGGCTGCCATGCCGGACATGAGCCCCTTCATGATGTTCAGCGGCTTTTTCGGCATGATGAATTCTACGGGAACGGGACTTGTAATGTCCTCCCGGACGTATTTTACGAGCTTGTGAGCATCCGTAGCTACAAAGATGAGGCCTTCCGGGGTGAACTTGAACAACACTCCCGACATGACAGGCCGCATATCGTCATTGCCTGTGGCAAAAATGGTTTTTTGGATGGCTGTAGCCAGTATCTCGGAAGTAACTACCGTTTGGGTCACATCCTCCAGGGCAGGAAGGGCCGGGTACTCGGCGGCTTCCTCATACGGGATGTCGCATTTTCCTTCGTTGTCGGTCGAACCATAGCTTATTTTAAGCAGGTGTTCTTCTGGGGATGAAACAAAAGTGATAGGCTGCTCCGGGAAAGTTTTAAGGATTTCCGCCAGCATCTTGGCCGGCACGGCGATCTTTCCGGAAGACTGCCCATCCACGTCGATGGTGGAGATCATCGTGGTTTCCAAGTCGGAAGCCAGTACGGTGAGCCGACCGTTTTTTTGTTCAAAAAGAAAGTTGTCAAGTATGGGCAGGGCGCTGTTGGAACTGATTATTCCGCTCAGGGTGTTAACCGTGCGCATCAGCACCGAGCTGGATACGGTGAATTCCATAATTGTTTCGGGTGTTTGTTTTTTCAAACATCAAATATACTCAAAACATATTTGGGCACAAAAAAAATGCGTTATTTTTGTCCCTGCGGGGCAATAAATCATTACCTTTCGCCGTGTAACGATTGGATAAAGTCAACCTATGAATACGGGGATTTTTTTTGCGCCAGGGAATAAGCCCGGAAAATTAGGCGCCGGCATGTCGGCCGTCGTGGTCACATTGTTTGCTCTCTTCCCCTCAGTTGCATGGGCGCAGAAAAATGGGGATGAGGGAATAGACTCCTTATATAAAAAAGGCCGGGTATTCGACGAAGTAATCGTCGTGGGACGCTTCACCCCGATGACGTACGAGGACTACTGGCGGATGAAGTACCGGATAAAAAAGGTGTGGCCTTATGCGGTACTCGGTGCACAGTATCTCCAGGAAATGGATCAGCTGCGCGATGACCTGTCCAAGAGAAAATTCAAGAAAGCTGTCAACCAGCGTCAGAAAGAACTGTTTGATAATTTTTCGGGCATATTAAAAAAATTCACCCGTACGGAAGGAAAAATCCTTATCAAGTTGATCTACAGGCAGACAGGTGTTTCAACCTATGAAATCGCGAAAGAGCTCAAAAGCGGGTTCAAGGCTTTCTGGTGGAATGCGTCGGCCAGCATGTTTTCCCTCTCGCTGAAAGACGAATACGATCCCCGTACCGATGCGGAGGATTACAATATAGAGACTATCCTCATGGAATGCTTTACCAATGGGGAGCTGGCCTCTCATCCCCCTTATAACGACTTCTCTTCTCCTTTCTATTATCGGAAAGTCGAACAGGATATCGAGCGAGACCGTCAGCAAACCCAAGAATTGGAAAAATTGGAAAAAAAACGGGAACGACAGCTGAAAAAAAGAGACCGCAGGAATACCGATTGACCCCTGCGGTTTTTTTGTGTAATTGCCAGCCGTTGCCGGGATCAGTAATCCCAGGTGAGGAACATCGATCCCCAGGTAAATCCGCCTCCGAAAGTGGTGAACATCAGTTTGTCCCCTTTTTTGAATTTCTTCTCGAAATCCCATAATAGCAGAGGTAACGTTCCGTTGGTCGTGTTGCCGTAGCGTTCGATATTGACCAATACTTTTTCTTTGTCCATCTTCAGATGCTCCGTTACCGATTCGATGATGCGAAGGTTGGCCTGATGGGGTAATAGATAGTCGATATCGTCGGCTTTGAGCCCGCAGGCATCCAGCACGGCTTTGCTGGCTTCGCACATATTGGTCACGGCATACCGGTAGACGATACGGCCGTCCTGATGGACGAACTGGCCTTTGGCGGCTGTGTTCTCTTCCGTCGGAGGATTGAGCGATCCGCCGACATCTATTTTCAAGTAATCCCGGCCTGTCCCGTCGCAGCGCAGGTACGTGTGTTCGATCCCGAATCCGTTCTTGGAAGGCTCTACCAGAGCGGCAGCGGCGCCGTCCCCGAAAAGGATGCAGGTGGCGCGGTCGTCGGGGTCTATGATGGTCGACATCTTATCGCCCCCGATGACCAGTACTTTTTTGCACCGGCCCGATTCGACAAATCCGGCGGCGGTGTAGAGTCCCGATACAAATCCCGAACAGGCCGCTACCAGGTCCATTGCAAAAGCGTTGGTGGCGCCGATACACGAGGCTACGTAAGATGCGGTATTGGCTACCGGATAGTCCGGGGTAATGGTGCACACCAAGATGCCGTCTATCGAGGTGGGGTCGCATCCGCTTTTTTCGAGCAAATTTTCCGCGGCGCGGATACACAGATACGATGTCCCGAGGGTAGGATCGCTGAGGGATCTTCGTTCTTTGATGCCTGTGCGCGTAGTAATCCAGTCGTCGGATGTGTCGACCCGACGGCTGATTTCTTCATTGGTGACGATGTAGTCCGGAACGTAACCGCCTACGGCCGATATGGCTGCTTTTATTCTCTCCATGGGTTCGGGCTATGAAAAAGAGGTAAACCGGTATGTTTTCTTTATTACAAAGAAAAGGAAAATTCCGGCAAACCGGTGTTGATTTTTGCGTATTTGTCAATCTATTTTCCCCTATATATGAAAAAACACTCTCCGCGGGATTTGACCTTAGCGGTAGAGTGTAGGGATAATCATTTCCGCGGCTGTCATAGGGCAGGCCGTTGGCTGTTTTCGTGCCGAAAGAGGCCGTTTAGGCTTTTTCGGGTTCGCTCTTGTCGATAACGACTTTTCCGCGGTAATACAGTTTGTTCTCGTGCCAGTAAGCGCGGTGGGCAAGGTGAGCCTGTCCGGTTACCGGGCATACCGATATCTGCTGAGTGGCTGCTTTGTCGTGCGACCTTCTCTTGTCTCTGCGGGTTGAACCCTGGCGTCTTTTAGGATGTGCCATTTTTTATACCTGTTTATACGTTTAACTTTTTATATCTTTCAATTTGGCCCAGCGAGGGTCGATTTCTTCCTCTTTCGTATCTTCCTCCGTACTTTGCATGGCAGGCGCATCCATTTTTCCCGAGAGATAGTCGGGGTGGTAGCGCTTTTGTGGGATGCCCAGTGCGATGGTTTCGTAAATGTACTGCGCAATGTTCACCGATGATGCCTCCCAAGGTATGGTGACTACGTCGTCCTGCTCCCCGGGCGCGTCGCCCTGTTTGATCAGCAGGTGTTGGGTGCCTTTTATCGGCAGGCGGAACTCTTCTCCCGTCATATCGCAAGGAACCAGAATATCCCCCTGGCTTTCGATGGTCAGTTCCATCATCGAAGGCCGTTTGGTCAGGGTAGCCTTTACTTCGATCCGGGCATCGGTCCAGTTATCCTGATATCCGAAATGGTCGAACAGTTCCTGTCCCACATGGTACTCGAACGTGTGAACTCCGGGGGTAAGCCCGGTAAAGTCGATCCGGTATTCTTTCAGAACGTCGTTCATTCCTTCGATTTTCAGCTACATTGCGGGAGCGCAAAGGTAGCAATATTCTCGGAAAAAAACAGAAAATAAAAGTTTTTTAATATCAGTCCTCTATCTTGCTCATATCGATGTCTTCGTCCTCTCCCTGGTGTGCGTCGGCCGTGTGGCGGACTTTGAGCGGGTTGCGGGTCAAGGCGGCATATTCCAGCCGGTTGAAGAAAATATCGATGGCCCGGTAGATGGCAGCACGCATCGAGCTTTCGTCCGCTATGCCTTGTCCGGCGATGTCGTAGGCCGTGCCGTGGTCCGGGGATGTCCGTACCCGGGAAAGCCCCGCTGTGAAATTAACCCCGTCTTCGAAGGCAATGGTCTTGAACGGGATAAGCCCCTGGTCGTGGTACATGGCCAGCACGGCATCGAAACGCCGGTAGGCTCCGCTGCCGAAGAATCCGTCGGCAGAGTATGGACCGAATACGTAATGGCCGGCGGCGAACATTTTGGCGATGGCCGGTGCGATCACTTCTCCGTCCTTAGTGCCTATCACGCCTTCGTCGCCGTTGTGCGGGTCGAGGCCCAGCACGGCGATTCGAGGGCTGTGCACGGCGAAGTCCTTTACCAGGGATTGCTCCATCTGGCATATGCGTTTTTCCAGGAGTTCCGCAGTGATATCGTTTGAAACCTGCGAAAGAGAGATATGGCCCGTCGCGACGGCCACTTTTAAAGAGTCGGACACCAGGAACATCAGGGGTTCGCCGCCCAGATGTGCAGCCAGGTACTCGGTATGTCCCGGGAAATGGAATTCGTCGCTTTGGATGTTCTTTTTATTGATGGGGGCGGTCACCAAGGCGTCGATCTGACCTTCTTTCAGGGCCTTTATGGCTGCCGAGAGGGAGGATAGGGCCAGGCGGCCTCCTTCCGGCGTTTCTTTTCCGGGTGAGAGGGCAGGGGTGTCGTCCCAAAGGTTCACGATGTTCAGTTTGCCGGGAATGACCTGTTCGGGATTGTCTATGCCTACGAAGGGGAGTTCGCTGCCGATCGCTTTTTTGTAGTAGGATATCAGCTTGCTGGAGCCGAAGACCACCGGGGTGCAGAGGTCGAGCATAGCGGGATTGTCGAAGGCTTTGATGATCACTTCGGGCCCGATGCCGTTGACGTCTCCGGTCGATATGCCGATTATGGGTTTGTTGTTCAACATAATTTCTTTGATTTTCGGGGCGTTTTGGCGTTCTGTTTTCGCAAAAACGGGAATGCTGTCCCCGCGCGGCACAAATATAGCCAATAAAACGGGTTTTTCCCGGATTTTTTCCGGTAAAATAACCCGCTGCCGGTTGCAAATAGAGGTGTTTACGCGTACTTTTGTTCCTTATGAATATACGGATGCGCATATTAGGGATTTGCCTGCTGTCGCTGTGGCTGGCTCTGGTCCCGCCGCCCTTGTCGGGACAGGATTTCGTGCCGAAAAGGGAATTCCGGGCGGCGTGGGTGGCTACCCTGACCAATATCGACTGGCCTTCCCGCAAAGGCCTTACCCCGGAAGAGCAGCAGGCGGAATTTATCCGGATACTGGACACGCTGCGCAACATGCATATGAATGCGGTCATCGTACAGGTACGGCCTAAAGGCGATGCATTTTACCGCTCCGCTACCGAGCCCTGGAGCGAATATCTTTCCGGCACGCAGGGGACAGACCCGGGATACGACCCGCTGGCTTTTATGGTGCAGGCGGCCCACGAGCGGGGCATGGAACTGCACGCGTGGCTGAACCCGTTCCGGGTGACGGTCGGGGAAGACCTTTCGAAATTGTCCCCGCAGAATGTGGGCCGCCGCCATCCGGAATGGCTCATCCGGTATGAAGGGCGGTATTATCTGGACCCGGGGTTGTATCAGGTACGGAATTATTTGCTGTCCGTCGTGGCGGAACTGGCCCGCGATTACGATATAGACGCGATCCATATGGACGACTATTTTTACCCCTATCCCCAGGGGGGTAAGCCTTTCCCGGACGATAAATCCTACCGGAGCTATGGGGCCACTTTGTTCGGTGACGTGGCCCAATGGCGCAGGGACAATGTAAACCGGCTGATAAAAGGGCTTTCCGATACCATACGGGCCGTGCGTCCCGGACTGAAATTCGGTATCAGTCCGTTCGGGATATACCGGAACGTGGCAGACGACCCGAAAGGGTCCAATACCCGGGGGCTGTCCAACTACGACGACCTGTATGCCGACGTGGTGCTTTGGGCCCGGGAGGGATGGATAGACTATGTGCTGCCGCAGCTTTACTGGGAAAACGGCCACCCGTCGGCAGATTTCGGCGAATTGCTTCAATGGTGGAGCCGCCATCATTACAAGGCCCAGCTTTACATCGGGCACGGGGTGTACAATATTTCCGCAGGCAGTAAAAAACCGATCTGGCGCACTCCCGGGGAAATTTGCCGGCAGGTGGATATGCAGCGGCTGAATTCTTCGAGCGCCGGGTCGGCGTTCTATTCCGTCAAATATCTGGTGAACAATACGCGGGGAGTAACCGACAGTTTGCGGGAAAGGCATTACCGCTATATGTCGCTGACTCCGGCCATGCCTTCGGTCGATGCCCGGCATCCTTTGCCGCCGGTTAATGTCCGGACGGAATCCGGAAAGAACGGAATAAAAATTTCGTGGACTCCCGGGGATCGGGAGGGACTTGTGGAGACCGACATCCCTTCGCCGGTGCGGTATTATGCGGTGTACCGTTTCGCAGCCGACGAGATGGTCAATATCAACGACGTCTCCCACTTGCTGGCGCGGGTATGGGCGGACGGCCCCTTGGAATTTACCGACAAGGCGGCCGGGAAAGGGAAATGGGTGTACGTGGTCACTTCGGTAAGCGCTTCCGGGATGGAAAACGAAGATTTTTCGGTCGCCGCGCCTGCCCCGTTGTAGGATGGGTGGAAATGGAGTATCTTTGTGTGGCTTTTGCAAGCCGGGAAAAGAAGAGAAAACAAAAGATATGCAGATGATAATCAATCACAAAAAGACAAAGATCGTAGCGACGTTGGGGCCCGCTTCGGACGACCTGAAAGTAATGACCGAGATGGTCAAGGCAGGCGTGAACGTGTTCCGTATCAATATGTCGCACGCCACGCCCGAAGATGCGGCCATGCGGGCCGAGCGTGTCCGCCAGATCAATGCCCGCTATGGGACGAATATCGCGGTGCTGGTCGATCTTCAGGGCCCGAAACTCCGGGTTGGGGAAATCGCCGAAGGCACGGAAGTGCACCCGGGGGACATCGTAACCTTTACCAACGAACCCTGCGTGGGGGACGCTACCAGGGCTTACATGACGTACAAAGATTTTGCCAGGGATGTGCATCCTGGGGAAAAGATCCTGCTGGACGACGGAAAACTGGTATTCGAGGTGCTGGAAACGGACGGTAAGGGCGAGGTGAAAGCCAAAGTATTGCAGGGCGGCCCGTTCCAGTCAAAAAAAGGGGTCAACCTTCCCAATACCAAAATATCACTCCCGGCTTTGACGGAAAAGGACAAGGAAGATGTAAAAACGGGGATCGATATCGATGCGGATTGGTTTGCTCTATCCTTTGTGCGCAGTGCGGAAGATATAGAAGACCTTCGGAAAGAAATCGCCCGGCACACCGACCGGCAGATACCTATCGTTTCCAAGATCGAAAAACCGGAAGCGGTAAGCGATATCGACAATATCCTTGTCGCTACCGATGCGATCATGGTGGCGCGGGGCGATCTGGGGATCGAAGTCCCCGCCGAACAGGTGCCTATCATCCAGAAAACGCTTGTGCAGAAAGCACGCCATTATTCGCGGCCGGTGATTATCGCCACGCAGATGATGGAGTCGATGCTCGATTCGGTCACTCCTTCGCGCAGCGACGTGAACGACGTGGCCAATTCCGTGATGGACGGTTCGGATGCGGTGATGCTGTCCGGGGAGACGGCAATGGGACATCATCCGGTGGAGGTGATCGAACAGATGACCAAGATCATCCGGACTATTGAAGCGCACGGGTACGGCTATCTGAAAAAAGAACCGCCGGTGGACGAATCCCGCGAACGGTTTATGACCGACGCCATTTGCTATCATGCCTCTCAGATTGCCATCCAACTCAGCGCCAAGGCGATATCGACCATCACCAATACCGGTTACACGGCCCGGCAGATATCCTCCTACCGGCCCAATGCCCACATTTTGGTCTATACGTCCAACCGGGATATTATGACCCAGTTGAATCTGGTATGGGGTTGCCGCGCTTTTTATTACCGCAGTATCGAAAGCACTGACCAGGCTGTAGACGACATAAACGACATGGGTTACGAGCATGGTTTTGTCGGCCAGGGCGACCGGGTGGTGAACCTGATGACCACCCCGATGAGCAACAAAGGCCATGTGAATACGATGCGTATTACCACCATAAAAGGCGTGTAAATCATTGATATTTAAAGTAAAAAAAACGCCCGGAAATCGCCGGGCGTTTTTTTTGTGTGAAAGATATTGCTTGGTTTCCATACAAAAACGCTACTTTTGTGCCCATTAACGCATTGAGATATGGCAAAAAATTTGGTGATAGTCGAATCCCCGGCCAAAGCTAAAACGATCGAAAAATTCCTGGGGAAGGACTATAAAGTGGAATCTTCTTTCGGGCACATCGCGGATCTTCCCAGCAAAAAACTCGGTATAGATACCGAGAACGGCTTCGTTCCGCAGTACGAGATCGACCCGTCCAAGAAGGAACTGGTCAAGAAATTGAAATCCCTGGCCAAGGAAGCCGAGATGGTTTGGTTGGCTTCCGATGAGGATCGCGAAGGAGAGGCCATCGCCTGGCATTTGTATGAAAACCTGGGGCTGAAGCCCGAAAAAAGCCGCCGTATCGTATTCCACGAGATTACCAAGAACGCCATCCTGAAAGCGATCGAGACCCCCCGGACGATCGATATGAACTTGGTCAATGCCCAGCAGGCACGCCGGGTGCTCGACCGGTTGGTGGGGTATGAAATATCGCCGCTGCTTTGGCGCAAGATAAAGAGCGGGCTTTCGGCCGGCCGCGTACAATCGGTGGCCGTCCGCCTGATCGTAGAACGCGAACGGGAGATACAAGCCTTCCAGCCGCAGTCTTATTATAAGGTTTCGGCCATATTCACCACTCCGTCGGGGGCTGAGGTGAAAGCCGAAATGTCCACCCGTTTTTCGACCGAAGAGGAGGCTGCCGGATTTTTGAAAGAGTGTGCCGCGAGTGTATTTACCGTGGCGGACATCGAGACCAAACCGGCCAAACGCACTCCGGCCCCGCCGTTTACCACGTCGACCCTCCAGCAGGAGGCCGCCCGTAAACTCGGCTATTCCGTCTCGCAGACGATGACCCTGGCCCAGCGGCTTTACGAAGCGGGTCTTATCACCTACATGCGTACCGACTCGGTCAACCTGTCCCAGGAAGCACTTACTAATATCAAGGGCGAAATAGACCGGCGGTATGGCCCGGACTATGCCAAACGCCGGCAATACCATACCACTTCCCAAGGAGCGCAGGAAGCGCACGAAGCTATCCGCCCGACGTATATGGACCGCGACGACGCCGGGGAGGACGAACGCCAACGGCGCTTGTACAACCTCATTTGGCGGCGGGCCATTGCCTGTCAGATGGCCGATGCCGCGTTGGAACGCACGACGGCCCAGATAAATATTTCCAAGAGCAAGCACCAGATGACCGCTGCCGGTGAGGTGCTGCTTTTCGACGGCTTCCTCAAAGTGTATGGATACGACAGCGATGCCGAAGACGAGAACGGCGAAAAGGAAGGAATGCTGCCCCGGATGTCCGTGGGCGACGAACTTTCCTACCGGGAGATCACCGCGACCGAGCGTTTCACCAAGGCTCCCGCCCGTTACGGCGAAGCGGCTTTGGTCAAAAAACTGGAAGAACTGGGGATCGGCCGACCGTCCACCTATGCGCCGACCATTTCCACAATACAGCGCCGCGAATATGTAGAAAAAGGGGACAAGGAAGGGTTGCAGCGTCCGTACGTACAACTTTCCCTTTCCGGCGGGAAGACCGCCCGGCAGGAATTGTCCGAGACGTACGGCTCCGAGCGCGGCAAATTGCTGCCTACGGACATAGGTGCCGTGGTCAATGACTTTTTAGTTGAATATTTTCCCAATATTGTAGACTATACGTTCACGGCCCAGGCCGAAGAGGAGCTGGACTCCATCGCGGAGGGCAAAACCGACTGGGTAGCCTCGACCGGCGATTTCTATTCGGTATTCCACCCCCATGTGGAGGACGTGGCCAAGACGGCCGAGCGTTCTACCGGAGAGCGCATCCTGGGTACAGACCCGAAAAGCGGGCGCCAGGTTTCGGTGCGGATAGGCCGTTACGGGCCTATGGTACAGATAGGGAAGGCCGAGGACGAGGAAAAGCCCCTTTTTGCTTCCCTTCCGAAGGGACTGTCGATGGGGGATGTGACGTTCGAACAGGCGATGGAACTTTTCCGCCTGCCCCGCAAGTTGGGCAGCCGCGAAGGAAAAGAGGTGTCGGCTTCGGTCGGCCGTTTCGGCCCTTATGTGAAGTGGGGTTCGCTGTTCGTGTCGCTCAAACCGGCCGGTGAAGATCCTTTGACCATTACTTTGGAGAGCGCCAACGAACTGATCGATAAAAAAATAAGCGACGAGGCTTCGAAGGTCATCAAGGAGTTCCCAGGGCAGGATCCTGCGGTAAGCGTGCTGAACGGTCGTTTCGGCCCATATGTGAAGATCGGCAAGGAGAACGTCAAGATCCCTAAGGGAACCGATCCGGAGTCCCTCACGCTGGAAGACTGTCTGGAATTGCAGAAAAAGCAGGCTGCACAACCGAAAAAAGCGGCCGGGCGTCGTTTTGCCAAGAAAAAATAAAAGTATAAAAAGCTATATGGCCGCCGGGATTCCCGGCGGCTTTTTTTTGTCGGGAAATGTGACAATGTGTCAGAATGCGTATGACATCGGGCTTTTGGCACACAAGTTGAAAGAAATAGGCAGAAAGCGGGCGCGTCCCGCCGGACCACAGAAACTGAAAAGAACTAATACGATAACAGAATAAAAATATAGAAGAAAATGAGCAACAAGATTATTGGAATCGACTTGGGTACTACGAACTCCGTAGTAGCCGTGATGGAAGGTAACGAGCCTGCCGTTATCACCAATTCGGAAGGAAAAAGAACGACCCCTTCCGTCGTAGCATTCGACAAGGATGGGGAACGTAAAGTAGGCGACCCTGCCAAACGTCAGGCAGTGAACAACCCGACAGGGACAATTTACTCCATCAAGCGCTTTATGGGCGAAAAATACAGCCAGGTGGAGAAAGAAGCAAAACGTATGCCCTATACGGTAAAACAAGGGCCGGGCGATTCTGTCCGTGTAGAAGTGAACGGCCGCGAATATTCCCCCCAGGAAATCTCCGCGATGATCCTACAGAAGATGAAGCAGACTGCCGAGGATTATCTGGGCGAAAAGATAGACCGTGCGGTGATCACCGTACCGGCCTACTTCAGCGACTCGCAGCGCCAGGCTACCAAGGAGGCCGGTGAAATCGCCGGTCTGAAGGTAGAGCGTATCATCAACGAACCGACCGCTGCCGCTTTGGCCTACGGTCTGGACAAGAACGCACAGGACAAAAAGGTAGCTGTATATGACTTGGGCGGCGGTACTTACGATATTTCCATTCTCGAACTGGGTGACGGCGTATTCCAGGTGCTTTCCACCAACGGCGATACGCATCTGGGAGGTGACGACTTCGACAACCGGATCATAGACTGGGTGGTTGATGAATTCAAGAAAGCGGAGGGTATCGACCTTCGGAAAGACCCGCAGGCCATGCAGCGTATCCGCGAAGCCGCCGAAAAAGCCAAGATCGAACTTTCGTCTTCGTCCAAGACGGAGATCAACCTGCCGTACATCACGGCCAATGCCGAAGGTCCGAAGCACTTGGTAATGCCCCTTACGGTATCGCAGTTCGATAAATTGACGGACGACCTGGTAACCCGCACCATTCCCCCGATGAAAAAAGCGCTGGAAGATGCCGGACTCAAGACGTCGGATATCGACGAAGTGATCCTGGTGGGCGGTTCCACCCGTAACCCGCGCGTACAGGCGGTAGTCGAAGAATTCTTCGGTAAAAAGCCGAACAAGAGCGTGAACCCGGACGAGGTGGTTGCCGTAGGCGCTGCTATCCAGGGTGGTGTGCTCACCGGCGACCACGAAGCGCTGAAGGATATCCTTTTGTTGGACGTAACTCCTCTGTCGCTCGGTATCGAGACGATGGGCGGCGTGATGACCAAACTGATCGACGCCAACACGACGATCCCGACCAAGAAATCGGAGGTGTTCTCTACGGCGGCCGACAACCAGCCTTCGGTAGATATCCACGTATTGCAGGGTGAACGCCCGATGGCCAAGGACAACAAGACGATCGGCAAGTTCCACCTGGACGGTATCGCTCCCGCTCCGCGCGGCGTGCCCCAGATCGAAGTGGAATTCGACATCGACGCCAATGGGATCATTCATGTAACGGCCAAGGATAAGGCTACCGGCGTATCCAAGGATATTCGTATCGAGGCTTCTTCGGGCTTATCCAAGGAGGAAATCGAACGGATGAAGAAGGAAGCCGAGGCCCATGCCGAGGAGGACCGCAAGGCCCGCGAAAAAGCCGATAAGCTGAACATGGCCGACTCGATGGTATTCCAGACGGAAAAACAGCTCAAGGAGTGGGAGGGCAAACTGCCGCAGAACATCCTTGATGAAGTGAAGACCGCCGCCGAGGCTTTGAAGAAAGCCCACGACGCCCAGGATATGGAGCAGATCGACAAGGATATCGAAACCCTGAACGCCGCCCTGCAAAAGGCCGGTGAAGAGGCTTACAAGAACCAGCAGAGCGCTGGTCCGCAGGATGCGGGACAGCAGCCTGCCGGAGATGCAGGAGCTTCTTCCTCCAACGGGAAAGCCGACAACGTACAGGATGTAGACTTCGAGGAAGTGAAGTAATCCGGCGTGATATATTAAAAACAGCCCCCGTGCCAACGGCACGGGGGCTGTTTTTATAAATGGATGAATTTTAGTAGGGGTTTTGTTTGAAGACGATCTGCAGTGTCTGGAATACGGAAACCGCTTTTCCTTTGTCCTGGGAGAGTCCAGTCGGGCATATCTTTACCGCGCGGACGGTTTCTGCTCAAGGTTGTTATAAAAAATAGGCTGACGATTTCGTCAGCCTATTTTCACTAAGTAGAATATGCGTGTCTTGCCTTATTCGATCACCGCGGAATAGGCTTCTGCGGTGGGTTCGATCTTTTTCACCAGTCCCTGCAGTACTTTGCCGGGGCCTACTTCGATGAATACGGTCGCGCCGTCTTTCACCATGTTCTGCACGCTCTGCGTCCATTTCACCGGGGCGGTCAGCTGGGCGATGAGGTTCTTCTGGATCTGTTCGGGGTCGGTGATCGCTGTGGTGGATACATTCTGGTAAACGGGGCATACCGGCACTTTGAATGCCGTTTCGGCGATAGCTTTAGCCAGTTCCTCGCGGGCGGGTTCCATCAGTGGGGAGTGGAATGCGCCTCCTACCGGCAGGCGGAGCGCGCGTTTGGCCCCGGCGGCCTTAGCGGCTTCACAGGCTGCATCTACGGCCGGGATTTCGCCCGAGATCACGAGCTGCCCGGGACAGTTGTAGTTGGCCGGAACGACAATGCCGTCCGTCGCTTTGCAGATTTCCTCCACTTTTTCGTCCGGAAGGCCCAGTACGGCGGCCATCGTCGAAGGCACTGCTTCACAGGCTTTCTGCATGGCCATGGCACGTTTGGATACCAGACGCAGACCATCCTCGAAATTCATGGCTCCGGCAGCTACCAGCGCCGAGAATTCTCCGAGCGAATGTCCGGCTACCATATCCGGCTGGAAAGAATCTCCTAATGCCTTGGCCAATGCCACCGAATGCAGGAATACAGCCGGTTGGGTCACTTTGGTCTGGCGAAGTTCTTCGTCCGTGCCGGTGAACATGATCTTGCTGATGGAAAAGCCGAGGATCTGGTCGGCCCGGTCGAACAGTTCGCGAACGGCGGCGGATTTTTCGTAAAGGTCGGCTCCCATGCCGGAGAACTGGGCTCCCTGTCCGGGGAAAACGTATGCTTTCATTGTTTTATTCGTTTGATTTAACGGTTATTACTGGGCCTTCGGGTTCCCGCCGGGGGAACTAAAGGTCAGGGGCAAAGGTAATAATAATCACGGTATTTGAAAATGCCGGGGATGGGCAAAAAAATTGCCCGGTTTTACATTCTTTTTTATTATTCGTACAAGTGTTAACAAAAGTAAGGCACCTTCCCGATTCGGCCGTTCCGTAAATTATTTCAAAAAATCTTGTGTTCCCGGGGCTTGTAATGTTTCATAACTAAAAGTAATACCAGATAAGAAATGGTTATAATTTCCTTTTTTCCCTCGGATATTATCTGTAATTTTGGTGCGCAAAACAGGGAAATGCCATTATGGGAAGACTTTACGACAAATTGAGCCGCGACGTACGCCTGCAGGAAGGAATGGTAGCCTGCATCAATTGCGGTACCTGTTCGGCCGTATGCCCGGCGGGGGAATTCTATCATTACGACCCAAAAAAAATCGTGAACATCGTCCAGACAAAGGACGATGCCCAGATAGAAGCCCTTTTACGCAGTGAGACTATCTGGTATTGCGGGGAGTGCATGTCGTGCGTGACCCGTTGTCCGCGCCGCAATGCCCCGGGGCTTATCATCATGGCCCTGCGGTCGCTGGCTCAGGACGAAGGGTACTTCGTAGAATCCGAAAAAGGCCGACAACAACTTGCCTTGAAACGGGTGATCGGGGAAAATATCCTGAATACCGGCTATTGCGTGACCCCCCATATCGTTACTTTCGAGAACCACCCGGAAGCGGGCCCTGTCTGGAAATGGGAACAGGAAAATATGGTGGATATTTACGAGCGCCTGGGCGCCAACCTCGACGGCGATGGGCCGGGTGCGATGCGCAAGATTCCCCAGGAATCCCTCGACGAACTCGCGCGGATTTTCGAAGTGACCGGCGGCAAGGCGCGTTTTGAAAAGATAGAGGAAGCCTCCCGGGCCAAGGCCGAGGAAATGGGCCTGTCCGACGAGGAATATTTCAATATGGTGTATACGACCAACAGCGGACGGCACAGCCGGTAACCGCTTTTCGTTTTTATAAGGAGAACCGTGATGGAAAATATAGACAAGGATCAAAGTTGCGACCAGAAGACCGGAAAACGCCGGATATGGAAGGAGTATCAGAAGGAGATACCGGACGATAAGTATTTCTATGTGCGCAGCTGTATCCGCCAGAACTTTTTCCCGGCGTCGGAGCACATGTTCCTGAAAATACTGCGCGACGACCTGGGGAAAGATATTTTTGAGAATCCGCACCATACCACTTGCAGCGGTATCGGGTATCACAGCGATGTGATCCCGCTGGAGACCAGCATGACGGTGGTGGCGCGTCAGTTTGCCCTAATGGCCGAGGCCGGGTACGAAAACCTGGCCGTGTCGTGCATTACTTCTTTCGGGCTGTACTCCGAATTTCTGGAGACCTGGCATCATTTCCCCGAAGTGCGGGAACGTATCGCGGACAATCTGCGCAAGGCTACCGGCCGTGAGTTGGTGTTGCCCAAGTGTGTGGCGCACGCCAGCGACATCATCTACCGCCTGCGGGAGGAGATCGGTGCGCGGGCCAAATACCGGTTAGTGAATAAAGAAACGGGCGAACCCCTGCGGGTGGTGGAGCACATTGGCTGCCACTATTCCAAGATGTTCCCTTCCAAGGGAGTGGGCGGGGCCGAATATCCCTGCGTGCTTTCCGGCATGGCCGAATCGTGGGGCGGGCACATCATCGATTATCCCGAACGCCGCCACTGCTGCGGGTTCGGTTTTCGGCAGTATCTGGTAAAGGCCAACCGGGGTTATTCCATTTCCAATACGAAAAAGAAATTCGACTCGATGGAACCTTACCATCCCGATATGATCATCACCAACTGCCCCGGCTGTCCGTATTTCCTGGACCGCTGGCAGTATACGATCTCCGAGATGGAGGGTAAGACTTACGGGCAGAATGGATATGGGATCCCGGTATTCACCTACGAAGAACTGGCGGGCCTTGTGCTGGGTTACGATCCGTGGGATTTAGGGCTCCAAACGCACCAGGTGGCTGTAGAGCCGCTGCTGGAAAAGATAGGGGTAGAATTCGACCCGAAGGCGAAGTTCAAAGGCCCGGCAGGGAAAGAAATGGGACATCCGGATGCGCCTACGTACATGAAGGTATGCGGTTGTGGGGCGGGGTGACCCCGGCGGGATCCACATCTGAGGCATCTGTTCTTGAATAAAAGGGCCGCTGCGTTTGCGAGTGAGCAGCCCTGAAAGGGGCGAAATATGATACCAGATGCTTTTTAGCCCTTTTTAGGGCGTAAAGAGAGCGATGCAAACCATTCGGCCCGTAAGCTCGTTTTCTTTGCCGCTTTGCATAAGACAGGCTGCGCCTCGGTATTGCTCAAACAAGTTTGGCACTATGCTCGGCTTGCACTGTCTTTCTTTTGGAGCGGCAAAAGAAAGTGGAAAACAGTGCCGGGGCAACAGGAGAGTACGGAAGGAACAAAAGATCGACAAAAAAATAAAAGATATACAGGAAAAAAGATAGCATGGAAGAACACGTAATCGTAATAGGCGGAGGCATCGCAGGACTGACGGCAGCCTCGGCCCTTATGAAAAAAGGCTACGGCGTGCACCTGGTCGAAAAGAAAGATGTGCTGGGGGGCAATGTGGCTTCCTGGGACCGGCTTTTCCCGGAAGGACGCCCGGCTGAAGAAGTGTTGAGGCACCTGGAAAAAGGGGCGGAGGGGATCAGCGTGTATAAAGGCACCTCCGTAAAGGATGTGAAGGAACAGGAAAAAGGTTTCTCCGTCGAACTTTCGGACGGGAAATCTGTCCGGGGCGATGCCGTGGTGCTGGCTTCCGGGTTCTCGCTTTTCGATGCGCATCTGAAAGAAGAGTACGGTTACGGCATTTACGACAACGTATACACGTCCGCTGACCTCGAAGATATGTTCACCCGGGAAAAAGTCCTCACCCGCTCCGGGAAGAAACCCTGCCGCATCGGGTTTGTCCACTGCGTGGGCAGCCGCGACGAGAAGGTGGGCAACCGTTACTGCTCCAAGGTATGCTGCGCAACGGCTGTCAAACAGGCCAGCGAGATCAAACAGCTTTACCCGGATGCGGAGGTGTACTGTTTCTATATGGACCTGCGTATGTACGACCTGCCTTTCGAGGATATGTATTTCAACGCCCAGACCCTTTACGGGGTGCGTTTTGTGCGCGGACGCCTGTGCGAAGCGGCCGAAGACCTGGAAAAACACGTGGTGCTGAAGGTGGAGGACACCCTGGCCGATAAGACCCTGAAACTTTCCGTCGATATGCTGGTGCTGATGGCCGGGATGACCGCCCCGTCGGATACCGCACGGGTAGCCGGAATGCTGGAGGTCAAATGCGGAAAGGACGGATTCTTACAGCCGACCGACGTATATACCGGGCGGAATTTTTCGTCCCGGCAGGGCGTGTTCCTGGCGGGTGCCTGCACGGGGCCCAAAAGTATTCCCGAAACGGTGGCCGATGCTTTGGGTGCGGCCGATGCCGTGGAAAACTATCTGAAGAACAAGGCGGCGGTATGATAGATTTCGGATATTCGATCACCAAGAGCAATCGCCTGGACCTTGATACGGCCGATACCTCGGTCAGTCAGGAGATAGCCGCCCAGGAACGCAGCCTTCTGCAGTGTATCGGGTGCGGGACGTGTACCGGCGGATGTACGGCCGGGCAGTTTACCCCTCACAACCCGCGGCGGATGCAGCTCTTGCTGCGTTATGGGCAGACGGAAGGCCTTTCGGAACAATTGAACAGATGTATGGTCTGCGGCAAATGCCAAATGCTTTGCCCGCGCGGGGTAGACCTGCGCAGTATCTGGGTGAAACTGGCCCGGGCGCTGGAGACCTCCACTAAATAAAACGGATAAGAAGTGCAGGAAAGATTCAGTTACGCCCCGTTCGTACTCCCTTTCACGATAGGGCTGATATACATACTCTCGTATTTTGCTTTTTCGTTCATCAAACTGCTCCACGACCTCTCGTGGGCGGATCGCAAGCGTTTTTTCCGGAGCATATTCTCCTACAAGATATTCGTGTCCGGCTGGGAGATCGTCCGCGAATGCCTGCTGCACGTAAAGATATTCAAGCGCAACAAGGTGTTGGGTTTCATGCACATGAGCATCGCGTTCGGGTGGTTCATGATGATCCTGCTGGCGCACATCGAGGTCAAGATCTATGCTCCCCACCGTTTCAACCTGCCGTATTACCCCATATTCTTCCGGTACTTCATGAAGGAGACCGACCATACGATGGGCGGTTCGTTCCTCTTTTTCCTGATGGATTTCTTCTTGCTGCTGGTACTCGTCGGGGTGGGGATGGCCATTTTCAAACGGTTCAACAGCAAACGGATGGGTATGCGGCGCACCACGCGCCTGAAGATCGGCGACCGGATCGCCGTTTATACCCTCTGGCTGATATTCCCGTTGCGACTGCTGGCCGAAAGTTATACGGCCAACATATCGGGCGGCAGCTTTTTAACCAAAACGGTCGGCCATCTGGTAGGGGCCGCGCCCGATATGATGGGCGTCGGTTTCTGGTGGGCTTATTCGATCGCGTTGGGGATGTTCTTTATCGTGCTGCCGTTCTCCCGGTTCATGCACATACCGACCGAGATCGTACTTATCCTGTTCCGCAATGCGGGTATCCGCAGCCGGAAGAAAGGGGATGGCTATGCCACGACGGAAGTGTATTCCTGTTCCCGGTGCGGGATATGTATCGACGCCTGCCAGATATCCACAGCGGCCCATATATCCAAGGATACTTCGGTGTATTTCATCCGCAAACTCCGCGAGAAAGATCCCACGGCGCTCCTTTCGGCGGAAAACTGCCTGATGTGCGGGCGGTGTGTCGAGGCCTGTCCGGTAGGGATCGATTCGGTGCGGCTGCGCCAGAACGTACGGGAACTGAAAGCCCCGAAAAAACAGGGCGATTTCTCCTATGTGCCCGATATGAAGGTGGAAAAGGCGGACGTGCTGTATTTCGCCGGCTGCATGACGCGCACCATGCCATCGATAGAGCGCCCGATGCTCCAGATACTGGAAGCTTCCGGCGATAAGTATTCTTATATGGACAAGGACGGGACCATTTGCTGCGGGCGGCCGATGATGCTGGCCGGGGAAGTGGAAGCCGCCAAGGCTATGGTCGCCAAAAATACGGAACTCATCCGCCGCAGCGGAGCCAAAACGCTGGTCACTTCATGCCCGATCTGTTTCCGGATATTCCGCCAGAACTACAACCTTAAGGGGATTGAAATCCTGCACCACAGCCAATATATCGACCGGCTGATCCAGGATGGGAAGATTACGGTCAAGTATTCCCCGGTGCGGTCCGTTTACCACGATCCGTGCGATCTGGGTAGGGGCAGCGGGGTGTACGACGAGCCGCGCCGTTTGGTAAACGCCATATCCATTCTCGACGATGCGCGGGATTCCCGGAAGGATTCCCTGTGCTGTGGGGCTTCGCTGGCCGATACGGTACTGGGCGAACGCCAGCGCCGCGACATAGCCCACGATGCATTCTCCCGCCTGACCGAAAAACACCCGGACGTGCTGTATACGGCCTGTCCGCTTTGCAAGAAGACGTTCGTGGGTGTCAGCGAAGGGTTCCCGGTGGAGGATATCGCCCAGGCTGTGGCCCGCAACATCATTCCCAACGGTAAATAAAGGCATAAAATAACCGGCTGATTCTTTGTGCCGGACGGTTTTTTTCTTTCTTTTGTAGGACTATTTTTGCGTGAAATCCTGTTCCGAAAGAAAAGAAAGCTGCCATGAAAAAGGTAATCTTACTCATTTTATTCGGTTTGTCCTGCACGGTAGGACACGCCCAGTCCGGCGAGCTTTACTTTTCACTAACGCCAGTTTCAGAACCGAATTATAAGAACTGGACGGAAGGTATTTATATCGAAGAAGACAATGACACTAATCCACTGTATAAATCGAAGTCGATCTTTTTCAACCTAAGATCGGTCGCAAGGGATATTGATATTTCTTTCGGTCATATCAATTACAACAAGTCGGAATTAGCCCGGCGCAACCTGCGGCAAGCATGGAACGACGAGATGGAGATCACCACTACCGGCACGAATATCGCCAGCTACCACACCGTCTACAACCTCGACTCGTTTTTCCGGGCCAAGAGTGCGAAAGAGATGATGGATTGGTTGAACTCACTGGATATCCACAACAAGGAGATTTACTTCTTCGACCAGCGCGATTACTCCAAAGGGAAGATCACTCTCATTCAGGTAAAATTCCTCAGTGGGGGCTTCAAGGACAATTTTACGGTTAAAGAATAACCCGCCTGAACAGTATTCTATTGACCTGCCGATAAATTAAGGATTCTTTCCCGGCGGAGGGTCTGGAATGTGATTTTGCAAAGGTTTTCCCGGCGCAATTAAAAAATGTATTAAAAGCATTCGTTTTATATCCGTTATTCTCAGTCTTTTTACTATCTTTGCCCCATTGTAATCCGCTATGGACAAATAGCCCGGTTTACAGAGAAGAAATGAAAAGACCAAACGCGCATTCGCTGATTCTTTCTACGCTGCTTAGGCGCAGGCGCCCGCGCGCCCTGGCATGATATTGCCGTGTGGCGGTACGGAGGATTACCGCAGCGGCCCTGAAATTTTATATTCCCGGATACATTTACAGGATAGTGATCAAAACGGCAGTCGTGCCGCGGCTTTGTTTTTGTGCCGCCCCGGCTGCAAAAAATAAATTCAATTTTTTTATCGAAAATGGAAATAGATGTTTTCATAGCTTCCCAGGAGCACCTGAAATACGCCCAGACCATCTGCGACGCCATCGAGAAGGCGGCTTATGAGCGGGGTACGGGTATAGCCAAGCGTGCGGCGGAATATGTGGAAAAGAAAATAAAGGACGGCAAGGCCGTCATCGCCCTGACCGGGGACGGACAGTTCGCCGGGTTCAGCTATATCGAGACGTGGGAGCACGAGAAATACGTAGCTACTTCCGGCCTTATCGTAGTGCCGGAATTCCGCATGTCGGGGCTGGCCAAAAAGATCAAACACGCGACGTTCCTCTTGGCCCGCCAGCGCTACCCCGATTCCAAGATATTCAGTATCACGACCTCGCTGGCCGTGATGAAACTCAATACGGACTTGGGATACAAACCCGTCACGTTCTCCGAGCTCACTACCGACCAGACTTTCTGGCGGGGATGCGAGGGCTGTGTCAATTTCGACGTCCTCTCGCGCAACAACCGCCGGATGTGCCTGTGCACGGGTATGCTTTACGACCCCCAGAAATCCTCGGACGAGGATATTTTGAAAAATATCAGTATCTTTAACGGCGTGGTGGACTTCCATCCCCAGAATCAAACGGAAAATAAAAAATAAGATGAAAAAGAAAGTATTGGTGGCCTTCAGCGGAGGGCTGGATACCTCGTTTTGTGTCAAGTATCTCAAGGAAGAGAAAGGTTACGAAGTATATACCGCCTTGGTAAATACCGGCGGTTTTTCCGAAAAGGAACTGAAGGAAGTGGAGAAAAAGGCGCTCAAACTCGGTGCCGTATCCCATGCCAACATAGATATCACCCAGGAATTCTACGACAAGGCGCTGCGCTACATGATATTCGGCAACGTGCTGCGCGGCAACAGCTATCCGATCTCCGTCAGCTCGGAGCGCGTATTCCAGGCCATTGCCATTATCGAATATGCCAAGGAAATTGGCGTACATGCGGTAGCCCACGGATCGACCGGGGCGGGCAACGACCAGGTGCGTTTCGACATGATATTCCAGACGCTGGCGCCCGGTATCGAGATCATCGCGTTGGTGCGCGACCTGGCCCTTTCCCGTCAGGACGAGATCGATTTCCTGAAGAAACACGGAGCGGCCGCTTCGTGGGAAAAATCCAAATACTCGATCAACCAGGGGATCTGGGGCACTTCGGTAGGCGGGGTGGAAACGCTCCATTCCGAACAGACGCTGCCCGAAGAGGCGTATCCCAGCCAGCTGAAAGAAACGAAAGTACGGACGATCACCATCGACTTTGAAAAGGGCGAACCTGTCGGGCTGAACGGCAGGAAAATGGCCCCGCTGAAAGTCATCGTCGAACTGGAAAAGATCGCTTCGGCCTACGCCATCGGCCGGGATATGCATGTCGGCGATACGATCATCGGCATCAAAGGCCGTGTAGGTTTCGAAGCCGCCGCCGCCCTGGTGATCATCAAGGCCCATCATATGCTCGAAAAGCACACGATGACCAAATGGCAGGCCTATTGGAAGGAGCAGATCGGCAATTTTTATGGTATGCTGATGCATGAAGGACAATATCTCGATCCGGTGATGCGCGACATGGAGGCTTTCCTGGAGAGTTCCCAAAAATCCGTTACCGGCCGTGTCGGGGTGATCCTGCGACCTTACACGTTCCTGGTGGAAGGGGTTAAGTCGCCTTACGACCTGATGAATTCCGGATTCGGCGAGTACGGCGAGATGAACAAGGCCTTTACCGGCAAGGATGCCGAGGGCTTTATCAAAGTCCTGTCGCTGCCGAACAAAATCTATTACCATGTGAACGGCCTGAACAAAAAGCAGGCCGGGAAAACCTCCGGGAAAAAGAAATAAAGCTGGGTGGGAATGAAGGCTGCCGCGGGTATATCTTTGGCTATTTTCTCCGTCCTGTTGTTGGCAGGCTGCGGGAAAGGGTACATGGACCTTCCGCCGATGCAGTTTCATTCGCTGATCACCAGCAACAAGAAAGTGCGCCTGCTCGATGTGCGTACCCCGGAGGAATACCGGGCGGAACACATAAAAGGAGCACTGAACATCCCGGTAGCCGATACGATCGCTTTTCTGGCTTCGGTGGACAGCCTGAGCCATAAAACGCCGTTCGCCGTCTATTGCCGCACCGGGAAGCGCAGCGATACGGCGGCGCGGCTCCTGTCCCGCAGGGGATACATGGTCTATAACCTCAAAGGGGGCATCGAGGCCTGGAAATTCCGGCATTTGCCGACCCGGGGGACAGAGGTCAAAGAAGAAAACCGACCCCGGAAAAAAAAGTCGCAATGGCTGGAAGGCCAGTTGAAAGATATTCAAGAAAGCAAAGGGAAATGATAAACGACACACAACGTAAACTCAAGATAGGCATCGTAGGGGGTGCCGGTTATACCGCAGGCGAACTGCTGCGAATTATCCTACGACATCCGAAGGTCAAGGTGGATTTCGTGTATTCCACTTCGAGTGCCGGGCAGCCGCTTCACAGCATCCATTACGACCTGCTGGGTGTGACGGATATGTGTTTTTCCGCTGAGGTCAACCCTACGGTCGACGTGTTATTCATGTGCACGGCGCATGGAGATACCGGCAATTTCCTGAAGGAAAACCCGGTCTGCGAGCATACGCGCATCATCGACTTGTCCAACGAGTTTCGCCTGAAAGCCGATTCGCGCTTTATGGGCCGGAAGTTCGTGTATGGGCTCCCGGAGGTGAACCGGGCCAAAATCGCCCGGGCGCACGACATTGCCAACCCGGGCTGTTTCGCGACGGCTATCCAGTTGGCACTGGCTCCGCTGGCATCCAAAGGTTTGTTGCAGGGTGACATCCATGTCAATGCGGTGACCGGATCGACCGGTGCCGGAGTAAAGCCTTCGGCGACGACCCATTTCTCCTGGCGGGCGGATAACCTGTCGTATTACAAACCTTTTTCGCATCAGCATTTGGGAGAGATCAAGGAGACGCTGGCCAAACTGAACGGCGGGTTGGAGCGCGAACTTTATTTCCTGCCTATCCGCGGAAACCATGCGCGGGGAATATTTGCTACCGCTTATACCGATTTTGACGGTGACCTGGAAGAGGCCAGGCGTATCTATGGCGAGTTTTACCGCACGGCGGTCTTCACGCTGCTCTCGGATGCGCCGCAAGTACACATGAAGATGGCGGTCAATACCAACAAATGCGTGATCGGACTGCTCAAACACGGCGACAAGCTGCTGGTGACTTCGGTGATAGACAACCTGATAAAAGGGGCTTCGGGTCAGGCGATACAGAATATGAATCTGATGTTCGGGCTACCGGAAGATATGGGGCTCGGCCTGAAGGCTTCGGCTTTTTAAGTCGGTATATCAGGGTAATATTCGGCAATAATTGTCCCATTTCGCCCTGTCCGGGCACGGACTCCACTTTCTTTTGTGGGCTCAAAAGACCGGGTGATCCCGGCTGAACGGAAAAGAAAGAGAGGCTGTGCCTCCCGAATGGTTTGCATCGCTCTCTTTACGCCCCGAAAAGGGCTAACGAGCATCAGGCTTCATGATTCGCCCTTTCCGGGGCTGTTCGCTCGCAAACGCAGCGGCCCTTTATTCATTTACCCGCTTCGGTTTTGCCGGCGCGAGGAAGCCCGGAAACGGAAAAAAGGGCGCAGACTGTTCGAGCCTGCTTTAGCGGGCGAGTTTCGAAGCCCGCCGTTTTCGGGCGTTCCGAACGGCGATGTTGCAAAACCGGCGGAGGCTTTTGCGACTGATGTCGCTGAACGGTTGTCTTTTCTTTTCCGCCTTGCCGGGGCTCCCGGCCTTTTGTGCGGCAGACAAAAGAAAAGTACATACGGAATAATCCGACAATAAAAACCTTAAGAACAAAAAACAAAATAAAATAATGAAACTTTTCGACGTTTATCCATTATACAATGTGGACATTGTCCGGGGGCTCGACACGCGGGTGTGGGATGCCGACGGACAGGAATATCTCGACCTCTACGGGGGGCATGCCGTGATCTCTATCGGGCATTCCCACCCGCATTATGTCAAATCCGTTTCCGAGCAGGTATCGCGCCTGGGATTTTACTCCAATTCGGTGGTCAACACCGTACAGCGTACCTTGGCCGAAAGATTGGGGAAGATCAGCGGGATGGACGATTATACCCTGTTCCTGTGTAACAGCGGGGCAGAGGCCAATGAGAATGCCATCAAACTCGCCTCGTTCCTCACGGGCCGCGACCGGGTGGTGGCATTCGGCAAATCGTTTCACGGGCGTACGTCCGAAGCGGTCGCCGTCACGGACAACCCCAAGATAGTAGCTCCCGTGAATGACGTGCAGAAGCGCACGTTCGTTCCTCTGAACGATATCGAAGGAGTGAAGAAAGCCCTTGCCGGGGGCGATGTCTGCGCGGTGATCGTCGAGGGAATACAGGGAGTCGGCGGTATGGGAATGCCGACGGCGGAATTCATGCAGGCCCTTGAAAAAGAATGTAAAAAAGCCGGTGCCAAACTGATCCTCGATGAGGTACAGTCCGGTTGCGGACGTACGGGAAAATATTTCGCTTTTCAGCATTATGGAATTCGCCCGGATATTATTTCCATCGCCAAGGGCATCGGGAATGGTTTTCCGGTGGCAGGCATCCTGATCGCCCCGGATATCGAAGCGCAATACGGAATGCTGGGGACCACTTTTGGCGGGAACCATCTGGCCTGTGCGGCCGCCTTGGCTGTGATCGACGTAATGGAACAGGAAAAACTGGTCGAGAACGCCGCAAAAATGGGTGCTTATGCCGCCGAAAAGTTTGCTGCATTGCCCCATGTGATCGCCGTGAAAGGCCGCGGATTGATGCTGGGCGTAGAATTCGACCGGCCGGTCGCCGCCCTGCGCAAGGAACTTGTCCTGAAAAAACATATATTTACAGGCTCGGCATCGAATCCGGCCATGATCCGTTTCCTTCCGCCCCTGACGGTGAAAAAGGAGGATGTGGACGCGCTTTGCGGGGCCCTTGCCGAACTGACGAAAGACTGGTAACCAAAACGATAAGACAATGGATTTGAAAAAAGTGTTTTTCTGGAACGTGGATACGCAAAAGGACTTCATGGAAAAGACCGGAACGCTGTACGTGGACGGCGCGGACGAAATCCGGCCGGTCCTGGCGCGCCTGACGGCATTTGCCCGGGAAAAAGGGATTCCTGTGGTGTCCACCGCCGATTACCATTACGGCGACAGCGCGGAACTTTCGGACAAGCCCGACTTCAAATCCTCTTTCCCTCCCCATTGTATGGCGGGTACGCCCGGATCCGAATATATCCCGGAGACGCGTCCTGAAAAGCCCCTGATGGTATCCTGGGAAAAACTGTACCGTGATTTCGACATTGCGAAATACCGTGAATTTCTCGTAACCAAGGATGCGTTCGACGTATTCGAAGGCAATCCCAATATGGACGATTTCATCGAATCGCTCTACGACGAGACGGGGCGCGATACGGCCGTTGTGTACGGCGTGTCGGGTAACGTATGTGTCAAGTTCGCGGTGGATGGCCTGCGCGAGCGGGAATTCCCGGTCATCGTGCTGTCCGACGCCATTGCCAGCCTGCCCGGTCTGCCCGATCCGCTGGAGAGCGAAGAGTGGGCGGAGGATGAAAAACTAACTGTGATGACTTCGGAAGAATTCTTCGCATCGGCCCAGTAATGCCTTTTATGGAATGCCGGGTAAGCATAGAGGATGCTAATAAACGCACGGTGCGTTATATCGTGCTGCCGGTTCTTTTGCTGGCGGCAACCGTTTTTATCCTCAATTTTCCCCGGTGGGACTTCTCGTTCTGGACGCAGTCCTCTTCGATAGGGTTCTGGCGGTGGATGCTTTCCTATGTGATGTGGATGCTTATATTCATTGCGACGCTCCTGGCAGGGGTGTTCGTGCACGAGGGCATACACGGAGTGCTGATCGCCCTTTTTGCCAAAGGTGGTTTCCGGAGCCTGAGTTTCGGATTCGACCGGAAGACAATGAGTCCTTTCGCCCATTCCCGGGTGCCGCTGCGCGCCTGGCAAATGTCGACGGTGTGCCTGGGGCCATTGGTACTGCAAGGCATCGTGCCGATGGCGCTGGCCGTGTGGTGGGGCAGCGTGTTCGTGTTCGTCCTTTCGGTGATATTTGTCATTGCGGCGGGCGGGGACATCATTTATGCCGGACTGTTGCGCAAGGTGTCTCCCGGCGCTTTTGTCGAGGACCTGCCCGATGCGGTAGGCTATCGGACGGTACAATAGAATGAAATAAAGAAAAACAAAGATAAAAGATGAGAAAATTCACCGCAGCGGCCGACCTCAAGGATGTGGATGCCGCCGTAAAAGAAGCATTGGAGCTTAAGAAAAGCCCCTACGGCGAAAAATACCTTGGGGAGAACAAGACCATCGGGCTCATATTTTTCAATTCGTCCCTCCGCACGCGGCTGTCCAGCCAGCGCGCGGCGCAAAACCTCGGGGCCAATGTGATCGTGATGAACGTCGGCACGGACGGCTGGGCGCTGGAATTCGAAGATGGCGTGGTAATGGAAGGCTCTACGGCCGAACATATCAAGGAAGCCGCCCCCGTGATGGCGCAGTACTGCGATATCCTGGGCATCCGTTCTTTCCCGGGGCTGAAAGACCGCGAATTTGACTATTCGGAAAAGGTGCTGAGCTCCTTTATACAGTATACCGATGTCCCCATTGTCAGCCTGGAAAGCGCTACTTCGCACCCGCTGCAGGCGCTGGCCGACCTGATCACTATCGAAGAGTTCAAGAAGACGGAGCGCCCCAAAGTGGTGCTTTCGTGGGCCGGGCATCCCCGCGCCCTGCCGCAGAGCGTGCCGAACGCTTTTGCTGATTTCATGACCGCCTCGAAAAAGGTGGATTTCGTCATCACGTGCCCTCCCGGGTATGAACTGAGCGAGAAATTCGCCAAAGGGGCCCGGATCGAGTACGACCAGGACAAAGCGCTCGAAGGGGCGGATTTCGTGTATGCCAAGAATTGGTCCAGCTACGCCCATTACGGGCAGATACTCAAAAAAGATTACGACTGGATGATCGACGAGCGGAAGATGGCCCTGACCAACGACGGGAAATTCATGCACTGCCTGCCTGTGCGCCGCAACGTCATCGTGTCGGAAAAAGTGCTGGATTCCCCCGCCAGTATCGTGGTGCAGGAAGCCAAAAACCGCGAAGTGTCCGCCCAGTACATCTTCCGGGAAATGCTCAAAGGACTTCGGTAGAAGTCCTTTTTTATTGCGGGACGAATGATTTATATTTGCAGGGATGAAAGTGATAAAAATAGGCGGTAACGTCATAGACAATGCGGAGGCTCTTGCGGCTTTCGAAGCGGATTTCGCCCGTATGCCGGGCGATAAAGTGTTGGTGCACGGCGGGGGCAAGATCGCTACGGCGCTGTCCAAAACGCTGGGTATCGAAACAAAAATGGTCGCCGGCCGCCGGGTGACCGACCGCCAGACGCTTGACGTGGTGACGATGGTCTATGCGGGACTGATCAACAAGAATGTGGTGGCCGCCCTTCAGGGGCTGGGCTGCAATGCGGTGGGACTGTCGGGGGCGGATTGCGGGGCGATCCTCTCGCACAAACGCCGCACGGGCGACGTCGATTACGGATACGTGGGTGATGTGGACAAAGTCAACGGCGCAGGGATCAAAGCCCTGGCCGATGCGGGATTTACACCCGTATTTTGTGCTATTACGCACGACGGACAGGGAACGCTGCTCAATACCAACGCCGATACGGTAGCTTCGGAAGTGGCCAAAGCTCTGGCGGGATTCGCCGATACGGAACTGATATTCTGTTTTGAAAAGGACGGCGTCCTTTCGGCCCCCGACGACGATACGAGCGTCATTCCGCATATCGATGCGGCCGCGTTCGAACGCCTCAAGGCGGACGGCACGGTTTCCGGCGGGATGCTGCCCAAACTGGAAAACGCTTTTGCGGCTATCCGCAGCGGGGTGAAAAAGGTGATCATCGCATCGCCGGCCTACATCGCCCGCCCGGACAGCCCTCATACGGAAATAGTACCCTAACGCTAAAAACACGATCCGGACATGAAACAAAAAATGATATCCCCTTCGCTGCTCTCCGCGGATTTTGCCGCCCTGGGGCGCGATATCGAACGGATGAACACCTCTTCGGCCGATTACCTCCACGTGGATGTGATGGACGGGGTGTTCGTGCCGAACATCTCATTCGGTATGCCTGTGTTGGAAGCTATAGCCCGTGTGGCGGAAAAACCGCTCGACGTGCATTTGATGATCGTCGATCCGGAGCGCTATATCGACCGTTTTGTGCAATTGGGAGCGAAAATACTCACGATACACCAGGAGGCTACCCGGCATCTGCACCGGGCGGTGCAGCAGATAAAATCGGCAGGGGCCCTGGCCGGAGTATCGCTGAATCCGGCGACGCCTGTGAATACCCTGGAAGATATTATCGCCGATGTCGACCTGGTACTGGTCATGTCGGTGAACCCCGGTTTCGGCGGGCAGGCCTTTATCGAACATACGTACGAAAAACTGACCCGTTTGCGCGAGCTGATGGCGCGTGCCGGTTCGAAGGCTATCGTCGAAGTGGACGGCGGGGTGAACGACAAAAATGCGGGACGCCTGTTCGAGGCGGGAGCCGATATGCTGGTCGCCGGTAATTTCGTGTTCAAAAGCGCCGATCCGGCCGCAGCGGTCGAGGCATTGCGGCGATGAAAAAGAAAAAAGACGTCAATCTGGATGTTTTGCGGACGATCCGCGCCCAGGACCGGGAGGAGGAGATAAAGGCTTTCGGCCGGAGCATCCTCCACAGCCGTATCCGCAAGAGCAAGAAAGTTTACGACCGCAAAAAGACATCCGCCCGGCGTTTTTGGGAGCGCGGGGCAGGAGAAATTTAACCGTACCCAACCGTTTTAATACAAAGACTATGCTGGAATCGAAGAAAGAAGAAAAACGGACCCCTATCTCCGAACTGGGGGAATTCGGACTGATAGACCATTTGACCGGAGATATTAAACCCGCCCAAAAATCCACGGTGAAAGGGATCGGCGACGATGCGGCTGTTCTGGATGCCGGAGGCAGGGAGGTGCTGGTATCTTCCGATATGTTGGTGGAAGGGGTGCATTTCGACCTTTCTTATGCGCCGCTCAAACACTTGGGTTATAAATCGATCATTGTCAATTTGTCCGATATTTACGCCATGGGCGGCGTTCCGGAGCAGGTTATCGTCTCGGTGGCCGTATCCAACCGTTTCCCGGTGGAGGCTCTCGAAGAGCTCTACGCCGGTATGAAACTGGCGGGAAGCCTTTACGGGGTGGACATCGTGGGCGGTGACACTACTTCTTCGACCGCGGGGCTGGTTATATCCGTCAGCGTGATCGGTTATGTGGAAAAAGGCAAGGCCGTTTACCGCAGCGGAGCCAAAGAAGGCGACCTGGTGGTTGTCTCCGGCGATCTGGGAGGGGCTTATATGGGCCTCCAGGTGCTTCGCCGGGAAAAGAAGACCTGGGAGGTCAACCCGCAGTGGCAGCCCGACCTCGAACCGTACCAGTACATCGTCGAGCGGCAGCTCAAACCGGAAGCCCGGCGCGATATTCCCCCGCTTCTCGAAGCCCTCGGCGTGCGGCCCACGGCCATGATCGATATTTCGGACGGCCTTTCTTCGGAAATACTGCATATCTGCAAACAGTCCGGGGTAGGTGCGCAGATATACGAGGACAAAATCCCCAAAGACCCGCAAATGATCACTACGGCGGATGAATTCGGTCTCGATTCTTCGACTGTCGCCCTGTCCGGCGGAGAGGATTACGAGCTCCTCTTTACGATGCCTATCGCGGATTACGACAAAATAAAAGGCAACCCCAACCTCACGCCCATCGGGCATATTACGGCCCCGGGTACCCCTTGTCAGTTGGTGCTGCGCGACGGCAGTGTAGTCGATCTGACAGCCCAGGGATGGAACAGCTTTGGGAAGTCTGAAGACTGAAAAACCAATCCTGCGAGGATAAGGTTTTACCGATAAAAACGAACGTTTACTAAAAAACGATTTTTCTATCCCGGCTATGGGCGGCGTTTATTTCCATATCCCCTTTTGCAAGCATAAATGCCTGTATTGCAATTTTTTTTCCGTGGCGGACTTCCGCCGCAGGGAACAGGTCGTGGCGGCCATGCGGGACGAACTTTGCGGCCGGGCGGAAGGCTGGCCGGACCGGGAGGTAAAGACCGTGTATTTTGGAGGAGGAACGCCTTCGCTATTGCCTGCGGAGGATATCTCGGTGCTGTTGGACGGGGTAAAAAGGTCGTTGCGGATTCTACCCGGTGTGGAGATCACCCTGGAGGCCAATCCGGACGATATTTCCGCCGAAAAAGCATCCCAGTGGCTTTCTATAGGCGTCAACCGGCTATCCGTCGGGGTACAGTCTTTTGACGATGCGGCGCTGGCTTTTATGGAACGCCGTCATACGGGGGCCGATGCGGTGCGGGCTGTCGAACAGCTGCGTAAAGCCGGTTTCGGCAACATTACAATAGATTTGATCTACGGAATCCCCGGCCGGGACGACAAAGCACTGGAGCGGGATGTGGAGACAGCCCTCGCTTTGGGTGTGGAGCATATTTCGGCCTATGCGCTGACCGTGGAAAAAGGAACGGCGCTCGACGTACGGATAGGACGGGGAAAACTCCCGGCTCCCGACGACGACGAAGCAGCCCGGCAGTATTTAGAGGTCGTAGACCGGTTGGAGACAGCCGGGTTTCAGCGGTACGAAGTTTCCAATTTTGCGCGCCCGGGATACCGTTCGCGCCATAACAGCGCTTACTGGAGCGGGGATGCTTATCTGGGGATAGGGCCTTCGGCCCATTCTTTCGACGGACGGCGGCTGCGGCGATGGAACGAGGCTTCGATTGCGAAATACCTCGAGGGAGCACGGGCAAATCGTATTCCGCACGGAGAAGAAACCCTTTCGCAGCTGAACCTGCGCAACGAGATGGTGATGACCTCCCTGCGGACGGCCGAGGGGCTTTCCCTCGATAATTTTAAAAGCCGTTTCGGGCAGGAGGCTTTGGAATCCCTGCTGGCCCAGGCCCGGAAACACATAGAACAGGGATTGGCCGAGATTTCTGAGGGACATTTACGCATTACCCGGGCCGGATGGTTCTTTACCGACGGGATTTCCTCCGACCTTTTTGAAGTGGAATAATTTTTTCTAAGAGTCCTTTGTAAAGAATAAAAATCAGGCGCGGTGCCGGTTGTGCATGATCCGCGTCATCAGGAACGATTGCCGGTGGAAGATGAACAGCGGCAGCGAAACCCCCAATACCAAAGCAAACAAAATGGAAACGGTCAGCGCCCCATTGTGGAGGATGTCGACCATCGTGGCCTGCATCACCAACGGGTCTTTGGCCTGGATAAAATTCATCAGGGACATGAATGTCTTGTAGGCGTACATTCCCGGGATCATCGGCAGCAGCGAAGGGAAGGAGAATACTTCCGGCGGGCAGTGTATCATCCGGGCAAAAAAGATCGTGATCATCCCGATCGTGAAAGAGGCGATGACCGTCGCCGTTACGATATCCATCGCAGCAGTGTTTATCAGGAAGTAGCGCAGCGCATGCCCGATGGCCGCCAGCAGGGCGGACAGGTAGATGGCTTTCCGCGGCGGGTTGGAGATCACGGCAAACCCGGTGGCCGCTACCGCCGCCAGCAATCCGTCGAGGAGGAGTTCTGCGATCAGGCTGCTCATAGTCCGTTAATCCCGAGTAATAAAAGGGTCATCGAGAGCCCTATGGTGATACAAATAATGAATATCGTCGCGGTGATCAGGCGGGAACCCCCGCCCAGTACATGCCCTTCGAGTACGTCTATCACCCCGTTCATCAGCGGTACGCCCGGGATGAGGAACAAGATGCTCGATCCCACCGCGATCTGCGGAGTGGCTGTAGGCGCGCCCAGTTTGGCGCACAGGGCGACGATGAACGACGAAACGAACGAACTGATAATGAAGACTACCAGCGGGTTCGTTTTTCCCTTGCTGAAATACATGCGGGCCGAAAATCCGGCCAGCGTACCCAGGAAAACGAGTCCCATCGCGACCAGGTCGCCCGTGAATATCCGGCAGAAGCAGGCGTTCGCCAGGGCTACCAGCAGGGTGACCAATGCCGTCGGGTACCTTTTTTGGGAGATGATCTCGTTATAGCGGCGGCGGAACTCTTCGAGCGAGATGCGGTTGTCGTAAGCGTGCCATGTCAGGGAACTGACGGACGAGACACTGCGGAAATTGATTGTCTGCGGGGTTATTTTCTTAACAGCCGTGAGCTTTATGCCGCCGTCCCGGTTGTCCCGCAGAGTCATCATGATGTTTTTCTGAAAGATAGTGATATCCGTCGAGCAGCCGAAACTCTCCGCCGCCCGGTTGACGTTGCGCACGATGCGGGACGTATGGGACCCGCAGGCCGCCAGGGTGGTGGCCAGGTCGAGCAGCAGGTCGGATATTTCTTTGTAGCGTTCCAAAACAGTCTGGGGATATTCCTTTTCGTCGGTGCAAAGTTACTGTACGGCGCTTTATCCGGCAAATCCGGCCGCCTTTTTCTTTGCAGGGATATCTGGGAAAAACAAAAGGAGCCCCCGGAAAACCCGGAAGCCCCTTTTGGGCTGAAATATGAAAAAACTGTTAGGACTCGTTATTCGGGCCGGGCCCAGAACCGGGCCGGGTCCCGCGAAATATAGTCGTTGGACGGGCTTTTGAAATCGCCGGGGAGAAGCTGCATGTAATACACGCCTTTGCGGACGGTTTCGGTGTCGTACGTGGAATCCAGCGGGCACATGAACCAGTAGAAATTCTTGGTCATGTAGGCGATGTATTCGGCTTCGTTCTTTTTCTGGCCGTTCCAGTTGGCTTCGGGATTGAGGTGTATCTGTTTTCCTTCTACCAGTGCCTGCCGGGCGTCTTCGATGCTTATCAACTCGCCTTTGTCGTCCGAAAAGAACGCGTAGAAAGTCGGGTCGGCCATGATCCATTTGCCCAGCGAATCACTCCACACGATATTGACCACGTGGCAGTCGAAATCGTTCTCATCTTTCGGCATACAGGTGATAAAGCGGGATTTGAAGCCCATAGCCAGGTAGCATTCGTTCAGGATGGTGCTCATCATGCGGCAGTTGATCCCCCGGTTCTCTTCCTTGCAGACTTTGAGAAGCGCCGGGGCATTTTTCTCTTTCGGGTTTTCAGCCCCTCCGTCGTGGCGTACGGCATTGTGCACCCACAGGCAGAGGTTCTTGATCTTCGAGATTTCGTCCCCGCTGCCGGCGATGGAATCCAGTTTCAGCGTTTTGCGCAGGCTGACCAGACGCGGGTCGTTTTGACTCAGATACGTGAACGGCGGCAGGTCGGCGTCGGGCGCGTCCCCTTTGTAGGCCCCACTATGGCTCAGTACGTACGGGTAGTCGTAATTTTCCCGGATGCGTTGTATCTGTGCGGCAAAGGCAGGATCGTCCTGGATGATCTTCAGGTCGGTATCCTTCAGAGCCCAGCGGAAATTTCCGTATCCGGAATCCACCGCTTTGGTGAAAGCTTCGATAGCCGCCTCTTTTTTCCCTTCCAGTGCCTGGATGCAGGCCAGGTTGTAGTAGGAGAGGGCGTAGACCGCATTCTTGTTTAGGTAAGGGTCGTTTTGAGCCTTGGTGTAGGCGATAGTTTGGTCGATCAGGCGTGCCGACTCAGCGTAATCCCGGGCTTTCATCGCGGCGTTGGTCTTTTTCAACAGCACCGAAACGGAGTCCGTTACAGCGCTTTGCCCGTGGAGGCCTGCGGCACAGAAGGCCGACAGGAGGGTAAAAACGAAAATCTTTGTTCGTGTCATGGAAAATGAGTTATCTATGAATTGTTATTCGGGGCGGGCCCAGAAATAGCCCGGATCACGCGAGAGGTAATTGTTCTGCCAGGGTTTGAAATCCCCGGGTGCGAGCATCGCATAGCCGTCTTCGGCGCCTTCGGTCTCCGTATCGTATGTGGAAGCCACCGGACAGGAGAACCAGTAGAGGTTTTTGGCCATATATTCCAAATGCTGGGCTTCACTCCGCTTTTGTCCGTTCCAGTTGGCTTCGGGGTTGACTTTCACGGTCTTTCCGGCGACGATCATCTGGCGGGCTTCTTCCAGGCCCAGCAGGTTGCCTTTGCCGTCCAGGAAGAAAGCATAAAAACTCGGGTCGGCCATAATCCATTTATCCAGTTGGTTGCTCCATACGATGTTCACCACGTGGCAGTCGGTGTCCTTGTCGCTTTTTGGCAGGCAGGTCATAAAACGGGATTTGAAGCCCATGGCCAGGTAGCATTCGTTCAGGATGGTGGACAGCATTCGGCAGTTGACGCCCCGGTTTTCTTCCTTGCATACTTTGAGAAGAGCCAGGGCATTCTTTTCGGCAGGATTGTTGGACCTCCCGTCGTGGCGTACGGTATTGTGCAGCCATAGGCAGAGGTTCTTGATCTTCGATATTTCGTCCCCGTTTCCGGCGATGGAATCGAGGTTCAGCGTCTTGCGCAGATTGACCAATCGGGGATCGTTCTGGTCGAGATAAGTAAAGCGGGGAAGGTCTGCATTTTTAGCGTCCCCTTGGTATTTGCCCGATTTTTTCAGGATTTCGGGATAATCGTATTTCGCCTGCAATCCCCGCATCAGTTCCTTGAAATACGATTCTTTCCGGATATTATCCAGGTCAGGGTCTTTCATTGCCCAGCTATAGCGGCTGTATCCGGCATCGACCGCATTTTTGAAAGCATTTAAAGCGGGTTCTTTCTTGTCCATCAGGCTGTAGATACAAGCGATATTATAATAGCTGACAGCATCGGTGTTCTGTTTCATCCACGCGGGTACGTCTTTGTCGGACTGTGCGTGCGCGTAGGTCATTGCTTCCCGGTACAGGCAGTCTGCCTTGCGGTAATTTTTGTCTTTCGCGGCGGCATCAGCTTGGGAGAGCAGGGACTGGAGGGAGTCCGTTATTTCTTTGTTTTGGGCGGACAGGCCTGCACAGCACAGAACGGTGAGCAGGATGAGGATTACGTGTTTCATGGTGCAAAATTGTTTTTCGGTTATCTTCTATTACATTAGACCTCTTCCGAGATAAAAAGGTTACACCCGAGGCAAAAAAAATGATCCGGGTATAGGAAGAACCTATCGCAAGGATTTGGAATACCGGGGAGTATGTCGTAAATTGGAACATAAAAACAAATGCGATGAAACAGGACAAAAGGCCTCTTACTCCGTTGGAGGCACAAGTGATAGAGGGAAAAGGGACTGAGGTGCCTTTTACGGGCAAATACGACGATTTTTTCCAGCCGGGCACTTACCATTGCCGGAAATGCGGGGAGCCTTTATACCGTTCGTCCGATAAGTTCGACGGGCATTGTGGCTGGCCGGCGTTCGACGACGAGATTCCGGGGGCAGTGCGGCGCATTCCCGATGCGGACGGCAGGCGTACGGAGATCGTGTGTGCTCATTGCGGGGCCCATCTGGGGCATGTATTCACCGGGGAAGGTCTGACGGAAAAGGATACCCGGCATTGTGTCAATTCGATGTCCATGACCTTTGTGCCCGATATGCCGGAAGACCGGCGGAAGGGGGAACCATATGAGGTGGCGGTACTGGCCTCGGGCTGTTTCTGGGGCACGGAATACTGGCTTTCCAAGATAGACGGGGTGGTTTCCACCGAAGTGGGATATGCGGGGGGCTGGCTGAAAGACCCGCTGTACAGCCAGGTGAGTACGGGCGGGTCGGGTCACCTGGAATGTGTGAAGGTAGTATTCGATCCTCAAAAGGTGTCCTATCGAGAGATCTTGCGGACTTACTTCAATACCTTCGATTCGCAGCAGGCCGACGGGCAGGGGCCGGACATTGGGCCGCAGTACCGGTCGGCGATATTCTACACGTCGCAGCGGCAAAAAGAGTTGGCCGAAGAGGCTTTGGAAAAATTGCGGGAAAAGGGGCTGAAACCGGAGACGGAGGTTTTACCACTCGATATATTCTATCCTGAAAAGGAAGAATATCACCGTCATTATTACGATAAGAATGGCCAGACGCCGTATTGTCATGTATATAAGGAGATATTATAGTATCAGAAATAGGTAGGGATGAGTTTATTGCCCGGTTAGTAAAGCCAACACCTTTCCGTATTTCCGACTTTTTTTAGAACAGACGATAAACCGATAGATCAAAACGGGGATATATATGCCTGATGTAAAGGCTAAAAAGGAACAAATATACCAAGGCGCCCCGGTGAGCCCGAAAAGAACTTGTTGAGAAAAAGTTTGGGGATACCAGGAAAATAAAAAAATGGCATAGGAAGCGCCATAGAGAGGGACAAAGAAAGTCCATTTTTTTTCCACGTACAGATATCCCAAAGCTACACTCATCAGAATGCCGTTTGTCGCTTTCAGTAAATCGGCTCCCTTAAATGAAATTCCTATAAATAGAATTGATAGTAAAAATGTGATTATCAGTGTTTTATGAGTTGAGGGGGGGGGGTATTCAACCTGAAAAATTTGATGATTTCTCTTTGGCGGGTACAGAATATTATCCCGAGAACGAAATAAAAAAGGTATCCTATTATACCGGAAAAATTGAGCAAATTGATGTGGCCTGCTGGATTGAAGACATGTAATATAGCTAAAATAGATAGGACGGCATAGTCAGGAATACCGATCCTAAATCTTGCGGAGAGTTTGACTGTTACTACGACTATACACATAATTGCGAACAAAGTAGGTAGAAACCAAAAGAAGTTTATCACATTGTCCCAGGGATAGAGTAGCATGTGCGCCCATGCATCGAAAGAAATATCAGTCGGGCGAACCGTATACTGGTTTAAGAAATACTTTGGAATAAGGGTCAAGGAGCTGATGGCAACATAAGGGATGAGCAGGCGTTTTGTCTTCTTCCAGAAGAAGCCGTTTGTACCCAGTATTTTGAACTGATTTATCTTCTGTCCGCGTGCCTGTGCCGAGTAAATCAGTAAATAGCCAGATATAAACATAAACAAAGGCATATGGAACGAATAGATGTATCTCATTACCGGATTGTCCGGGACATACAAGAAAGAATGCCCCAGAACTACTAAAGTAATACCGAAAGCTTGCAAAAAGGAAATGAGTTCATTCCGGGTCTTCATGTTGCAAATGTAAGAATTTGCAACATATTAAGTTTGTTTTGCTTTCTTTTTTTCCACCAGTTCCAGCTGGCTTATTGGAGCTTTGGTGATGAACCAACCGTAGTCTATATAGGCGCTGTCTCTTATACACATCTCCGAGCCCACGAGACTCGACGTCATCTCG